>NZ_JBDJNS010000007.1:0-156371 GCF_039674545.1 Luteimonas sp. TWI382 | reverse complement strand
GGGTATATTTTTCATTTTCGCCTGCCAAAAATTCCACTCTCACCCCGGTTTTGACCCGGCCGCCGGCCTTACGGCCGGCGTGCCAGGGCCACTTCGTCCTTGGCCTTGGGCAACAGGTCCTGCTTGGTGACGCGCAGCACGCCGTAGGTCAGCAGCGGACAGGCGATGAAGATCGACGACAAGGTGCCCACGACCGCGCCCATCATCTGCGTCAGCGCCAGACCTTCGAGCGAGCCGCCGCCGTAGAGAAACAGCGCCAGCACCGACAGGAAGAACACCAGCGAGGTGATAATCGTGCGCGAGAGCGTCTGGTTGATCGAGCGGTTGAAGATCTCCAGCGGCTCGGCCCGCACGCCGCGGAAGTTCTCGCGCACGCGGTCGAACACCACGATGGTGTCGTTGATCGAGAAGCCCATCACCGACAGCAGACCCGCAAGCACGGTCAGATCGAACTCGCGACCGGTCAGCGAGAACAGCGCGGCGACCACCAGCACGTCGAACAGCGTGGTCACACTGGCCACGACCGCGAACTTCCACTCGAAGCGCACGCTGATGTAGAGCAGGAAGCCCACCAGCACGAAGATCGCCGCGTAGATCGCGTTCTTGCGCAGGTCGCCCGAGACCTGCGAACCGATCGCTTCTGTGCTCAGGATCCGGCCGGGATTGCTGTCGCTCGTCGCCGCCGCCAGCACCTGCTGCGCCAGCTGGGTGTTGCCGTCCACGCTCGCCTGCTCGTCGCCGCGCACGCGGATCAGCAGGTCGTTGCCGCTGCCGAAGGTCTGCACCTGGGCATTGGCGATGCCGGCGGTCTCGAGCCGCTCGCGCACCTCGTCGACGCTCACCGGTTGCTCGAAGCGCACGTTCACCGCGGTACCGCCGGTGAAGTCGAGGGCGAAGTTGAAGCCCTTCAGACCGATCACCGCGATCGAGGCCACGAACAGCAGGGCGAACATCGAAACCCAGACATGGCGCAGCCGCATGAAGTCGATGCGGGTATCGCTGGGAACGAGGGTCAACGGGAAAATTTTCATGGGGTCTCTCCCGTCAGATCGCCAGGGACTTGAGTTTCTTGCGCGGCGCGTAGATCAGCGTGACCAGCGCGCGCGAGACGACGATCGCGGTGAACATCGAGGCGATGATGCCGATCACCAGCGTGACCGCGAAGCCCTGCAGCGGGCCGGTGCCGAAGGCGTACAGCGCGATACCCGCGATGATGCCGGTCAGGTTGGAGTCGAAGATCGTATCGGAGGCCTTCTCGTAGCCGGTCACGATCGCCGCCTTGGGCGGCATCCCGGCCCTGAGCTCCTCTCGAATGCGCTCGTTGATCAGCACGTTGGCGTCCACCGACAGGCCGATCGACAACGCCAGACCGGCGAAGCCGGGCAGCGACATCGTGGCGCCGAACAGCGACATCACCGCGACCACGATCAGCAGGTTCAGGATCAGCGCCAGGCAGGTGACGATGCCGAACATGCGGTAGTACAGCATGAAGAAGATCAGCGTGAACACGAACGCGTAGAGCACCGCGGTCACGCCGCGCTCGACGTTCTCCGCGCCCAGGCTCGGGCCCACGACGCGCTCTTCGACGAAGTCCATCGGTGCGGCCAGTGCGCCGGCCTTGAGCTGGCGGGCCAGGTCGTTGGCCTCGTCGCGGCTCAGACCGGTGGTCTGGAACTCGCGTCCGAACACGCCGCGGATCGTCGAGGAACTGATCACGCGCTCGACGGTCCGTGCCGAACGGACTTCCTCGCCATTGACGACGCGCACCGTCGGGATGCGCTCGACGTAGACGATGCCCAGGCGCTGGCCGACGTTCTCCAGCGTGTGGTCGAGCATGCGCTTGCCGCCCGCGCTGTTGAGCGTGATGCTGACCGACGGCATGCCGGTCTGCTGGTCGGTCCGCGGATTGGCGTTGATCAGCTGGTCGCCCGAGACGAGGATGCGCCGCGAGAGCAGCAGCGGGCGGTTGTTCTCGTCGTAGTACACGCGCGAATCGGCCGGGACGCTGCCCGAGGCCACCGCAGCGGCGGCCTGGTTCTCATCGCCGGTCACCGCGCGAAACTCCAGCGTCGCGGTCGCGCCGATCAGGCGCTTGGCCTCGGCGGTGTCCTGCAGGCCGGGCAGCTGGATGACCAGACGGTCCTCGCCCTGGCGCTGCAGCACCGGCTCGGCGACGCCGATCGAGTTGATGCGGTTGGAGATCACGGTGCGGTTCTGCTCGACCGCGTCGGTGGCGATGCGGGCGATCTCGCTCTGCGACAGGCGCACGGTGATGCGGTTGCCGTCGACGGCGATCTGCGGGCCACTGCCGGCCACCCCCTGCCCCGACGCACTCGCCAGGCTGGTGGCGATGTGCTGGCGTGCCTGGGCGACGTTGGCACCCTCGTTGAGGACCACGCCGATGCTGTTGTCGGCCCGGCGCTCGACGCTCGAATAGCCGATGCGGTTGTCGCGCAGCACGGTGCGGATGCCGTCGGCGTAGCCGTCGACGCGCTTCTGCAGCGCGGCGGCCTGGTCGACCTGCATCACGAAGTGCACGCCGCCCTGCAGGTCCAGACCCAGCGACATCGGCCGGGCGCCGAAGCGCGACAGCCAGTCGGGGACGGTAGAGGCCAGGTTCAGGGCGACCGAATAGTTCTCCCCCAGCGCCGGACGAAGCGTGTCGGCGGCCGCGGTCTGCGCATCGGCATCGTGCAGGCGCACCAGCAGGTGGCTGTCGTCGACCTCGGTGCCGACCGGCGTCACGCCCGCGTCCTTGAGCAGGCCGTCCACTTGCTGGCGCAGCGCATCGTCGATGCGCGCCTCGCTGGTGCTCGGGGTGATCTGTATCGACGGATTCTTCTGGTAGGCGTTGGGCAGCGCGTACAGCGCGGCCAGCACCAGCACCAGCAGGATCAGGACGTATTTCCAGCGCGGGAATTCGAGCATTGGCTTGCCTCGGGCGCCGCGCAGACGGCGCCGGGAGAGTTGCCGGGGCAAGCCCCGGCAGAATCAGGAAATCAGGCCGACTTCAGGGTGCCCTTGGGCAGCACGTTGCCGACCGCGCCCTTCTGGACCCGGATCTCGACGCGCTCGGCGATCTCGACGGTGATGAAGCTCTCGCCGATGGCGCGCACGACGCCGGCGATGCCGCCATTGGTGATCACCTCGTCGCCGACCGACAGCTTGTCGAGCATCGCGCGGTGTTCCTTGGTCCGCTTCATCTGCGGGCGGATCATCAAGAAGTACATGATCGCGATCAGGATGATCGGGAAAGCCAGCGTCGACAGCATGCTCGGCGCGGCGGGCGCCCCGGCGGCGGCGTGGGCGGGGGCGATCAGCAGGTCCAGCAGATTCATCTGGGCATCCATCAGGGTCGAAAAGGCAGCAGGCGATTATGCCACGGCCGGCCGGAGGCGCAGGCCGGGGCGTGGACGGGGGTGAAAATCGGGCGATCCGAGCCGTCAGGCCCGGCTCAGGCGTCCGGATTCCCGGTCCGGGCGCGATAGAAAGACGCCCGGAACGCGGCGAAGGTTCCCGACTCGATCGCGGCACGCATGTCCGCCATCAGGCGCTGGTAATACCAGAGGTTGTGCAGCGTGCCCAGCATCGGCCCCAGCATCTCCCCACAGCGGTCCAGGTGGCGCAGATAGGCGCGGCTGTAGCCGCCGGCGCAGGCCTCGCAGCCACAGCCTTCCTCGATCGGGCGCAGATCCTTCTCGAACTTCGCGTTACGGATGCGGATCGTGCCGGTGGAGGTGAAGAAATGCCCGTTGCGGGCGTTGCGGGTCGGCATCACGCAGTCGAACATGTCCACCCCGCGGGCGACCGCCTCCACCAGATCCTCCGGACGCCCCACCCCCATCAGATAGCGCGGACGGTCGCCCGGCAATTGCGGACAGGTGTGGTCGAGCATCGCGTTGCGCTCGGCCTCGGTTTCGCCGACCGCCAGCCCGCCGATCGCATAGCCGTCGAAGCCGATGGCCTGGAGTCCTTGCGCCGAGCGCGTGCGCAGGTCGTGGTGCACGCCGCCCTGCACGATGCCAAACAGCGCGGCGTCGTTGCCCTCGTGCGCACGCTTGGACCGCGCGGCCCAGCGCAGCGACAGTTCCATCGAGCGCTCGACCACGCGCGGGTCGACCGGCTTGCCGTCGATCTGCACCGGCGGACACTCGTCGAAGATCATCACGATGTCCGAGTCGAGCGTCTTCTGGATGCGCATGCTCTCCTCGGGCCCCAAGAACACCCGCGAACCGTCGGTCGGCGCCGAAAACGTCACGCCTTCCTCGGTGATCTTGCGCTTGTGCGCCAGCGAGAACACCTGGAAACCGCCCGAATCGGTCAGGATCGGCCCGTCCCAGCGCGCAAAGCCATGCAGGCCGCCGTGCGCCTCGATGACCTCCAGGCCCGGGCGCAGATACAGATGAAAGGTGTTGCCCAGGATGATCTGCGCGCCCAGCGCGCGGATCTGATGCGGCAGCACGCCCTTGACCGTGCCGTAGGTGCCGACCGGCATGAAGGCGGGGGTTTCGATGGTGCCGCGGGGGAAATCGATACGGCCGCGCCGCGCCGCGCCGTCGCTGCCGAGCAGCTGAAAGGACATTCTGGACATCCCGCTAGTATGACCGGTCCGTCCGCGCCCGACCCTGACGCCATGGATCGCCGCCGCCCGTTGGCCGGATGGCGAAGGCGAGGCCTGGGACGCCTGGCCGACCGGCGCACCGGCAATCTGGGCGCGATCCTCCGCAGCCCCCGGGCCGCCGCGTGCGGCCCGGCGAGGCCCGCCCGCTCAGCCGGCCGGCTGCGCAGACGCCTCGGCGCTCCACAGCAACATCGCATCGCCGTAGGAGAAGAACCGGTAGCGCGCCGCGACCGCATGCGCGTAGGCGGCGAGGATGCGCTCGCGGCCGGCGAAGGCCGAGACCAGCATCAACAGCGTCGATTCGGGCAGGTGGAAGTTGGTCACCATCGCATCGACGCTGCGGATGCGGTAACCGGGGAAGATGAAGATCCGCGTCTCGCCCGAGAACGGGTGCAGTTCGCCCTCGACGCTCGCGCTCTCGAGCGCACGCACGACCGTCGTGCCGACCGCGATCACGCGGCCACCGGCCTGGCGGGTGCGCCGGATCTGCGCGACCAGTTCGGCACCGACGTTGAGCCACTCGCTGTGCATGCGGTGCTGGCGGATATCGTCCACCCGCATCGGCTGGAAGGTGCCGGCGCCCACATGCAGGGTCACGTGACCGAAGGCCACGCCCCGCGCACGCAGCCGCTCGAGCAAGGCATCGTCGAAATGCAGGCCCGCGGTCGGCGCCGCGACCGCGCCGACCTCGCGCGAGAACACCGTCTGGTAGCGCTCGGCGTCGTCGCGCCCCGGCTCGCGCCGAATATAGGGCGGCAGCGGCATGCGTCCGGCCTGAAGCAACCAGGATTCGAGCGCGTCGCCGACCTCGAAGCGCAGGTGGTAGAAGCCCTCATCGCGCGACAGCACCTCGGCGCTGCCGCCACCGTCGAGCACGATCCGCCCCCCCGCCTTGGGCGCCTTGCTGGCGCCGATCTGCGCACGCGCCTCGTTGCCGGGCAGCAGGCGCTCGATCAGGATCTCCACACGTCCACCGCTGTCCTTGTGCCCGAACAGCCGCGCCGGGATCACCCGGGTGTCGTTGAACACCAGAAGGTCGCCCGGCTGCAGCAGCTCGGGCAGGTCGCGCACGTGACGATCGTCGAACGCGCCGTCGGCAGGCGGCACGACCAGCAGCCGGCTGGCCGAACGCTCGGCCAGCGGCGCCTGCGCGATCAGCGCGTCCGGCAGGTCGAAATGGAAATCGGACTTCTTCAAGAGGCGCCGACGATCGGAAGGGGCGGCCATTGTAGGTCGAGGCGACGGGCGCGGTGGCGCCATGGGCGCCGGGTGGAGCGGCAGGCGTGGGACGTCTACCGCTCGAACTTGGTCGACAGAATGATCGACGAGGTCGTGCGCTCGACGCCCTCCAGGCAGCCGATCCGGTCGGTCAGCACGTCCATGTCGGCGACGGTCGGCACCACGCCGAGCGCGATCAGGTCGTAGGGCCCGCTGACCGAATGCAGCGTGCGCACCGCATCGATCGCGCGCAGCGCGGTCACCACCGGGGTCATCTGCCGGGGCCGGACGCTGATCATGATCTGCGCGCGGATGTGCCCCTGCTCGAAGTCGTCGCGCACCCGCACGGTGTAGCCGTTGATGACGCCGTCGCGCTCGAGCCGCTCGATCCGGCTCTGCACCGTCGTGCGCGACAGCCCGAGTCGTCGCGCGATCTCGGCGGTCGACAGCCGTGCGTTCTCGCGCAACAGCATCAGCAGGCGGACGTCGGCAGGCTCGCTGGACATTTTCACGAATAGATTCGGCGATGCGCCGAAATCCTAGCAGCGATTCGGCGATCCGTCGCTACCGGCCGACGGAATCGTCCAGATAATAGAGGGGACGTACCGGCTGGGGAGCCGGTCTCGCCCATCATCGCGAGCCCGCGCCCGCCCACCGGCCCGCCTGCCGACCTGGGAGTCCACCGTATGTCCGTGACCCGTATCCTCGCCCCCCTGCGTGCCCATGGCGGCGCACGCCGCACGACCGGCCTGCCCGACGATGTCGTCGAGACCTACGCCGCGCGCCACCCCGCACTCGTCGAGGCGCTGCAGGCCGCCGCGGACGAGTACGCCCGGATCGGCGGCGAGTTCGCCGACCTGCTCGACCTCGACGAGGACGCCCAAGCCCGCACGGTGCAGGCTGGCTACGTCAACTTCTACCCCGGCGACGCAGTGAACCCCTACGTCGCGCTGGCCGCACGCGGCCCGTGGATCGTCACCCTCAAGGGGGCGGTGCTGCATGACTCGGGCGGCTACGGCATGCTCGGCTTCGGCCACACCCCCGCGACGGTGCTCGAGGCGATGGCGCGGCCGGTGCCGATGGCCAACATCATGACCCCGCACCTGTCGCAATTGCGGCTCGACCGCGCGCTGCGCCGCGAGATCGGCCACACCCGCGACGGCGGCTGCCCGTACAGCCATTTCCTGTGCCTGAATTCCGGCTCAGAATCGGTGGGCCTGGCCGCACGCATCGCCGACATCAACACCCGCATCCAGACCGACCCGGGCGGCCGCCATGCGGGGCGCACGATCAAGCGCATCGTGGTCAAGGGCAGCTTCCATGGCCGCACCGAGCGCCCGGCGCTGTACTCCGACTCCTCGCGCGCGACCTACAAGAAGTACCTGGCCAGCTTCCGCGACGAGAACTCGCTGATCACCATCCCGCCCTATGACGCCGACGCGCTGCGGCAGGCGTTCGCCGATGCGGACGCGAACGGGTGGTTCGTCGAGGCCGTGTTCCTGGAGCCGGTGATGGGCGAAGGCGATCCCGGCCGTGCGCTGCCGCCCGCGTTCTACGCCGCCGCGCGCGAGCTCACCCGCGCCCACGGCAGCCTGCTGCTGGTCGACTCGATCCAGGCCGGCCTGCGCGCGCACGGCGTGCTGTCGGTCGTCGACTATCCCGGGTTCGAAGGCCTCGACGCGCCGGACATGGAGACCTATTCCAAGGCACTCAACGCCGGCCAGTACCCGCTGTCGGTGCTCGCGGTCTCGCAAGACGCCGCGCAGTTGTACCGCAGCGGCGTCTACGGCAACACGATGACCGCCAATCCCCGCGCGCTCGACGTGGCCTGCGCGGTGCTCGAGCAGCTCACGCCCGAGATCCGCGCCAACATCCGTCAGGCCGGGCGCCGTGCCATCGAGCGGCTGGAAGCGCTGCGCGCCGAAGCGGGCGGCGCGATCACCCAGGTCCAGGGCACCGGCCTGCTGTTCTCTTGCGAGCTCGATCCCCGGTACAAGTGCTACGGCGCCGGCTCGACCGAGGAATGGCTGCGCGAGCGCGGCATCGGCGTGATCCACGGCGGCGCGAACTCGCTGCGTTTCACCCCGCACTTCGCGATCGGCGACGACGAACTTGCGCTGCTGGTGGACATGGTCGGCAAGGCGCTGCGCGAAGGCCCCCGCCAGACGGACGCCGCCGCGGCCTGATAAGGTCGGCGCCCCGCGCGGCCGGCGCCGGTCTGCGTCCGCCCGGGCGCAGACGCGGCCACCGAGCCGTCCGATGCGCCCGGAGGACGTGCGCCGTCGCCATCGATCCGCGCGCTTTGCTTCCGACAGCGTGGTGACCATGATTCGACGTTCCGTCCTGCTCGCGCTGCCGTGCGCGGCGCTTCTTCTCTCGGCCTGCGGCCACGACAGCGCCACGCCGGCTGTGGAACCGCCGGCCGATGCCGTCCTGCTCGGCCGTCTGTTCGACGCGCGTGCCGGCACGGTGCTCGAACAGGGCGTCGTGGTGATCGCCGGTGCGCGCGTGCGCTGTGCCGGCGCGCGCCACACCTGCGCCTGGGACGACGCGGCCGCGCAACACGATTACGGCGACGCCCTGCTGTTGCCCGGACTGATCGACCTGCACGTGCATGCACGGCCGCATTTCATCGGCGCCTTCGTGCCGTCGGGCGTCACCACGATCCGCGATGCCGGCAACACCCTCGACATGCTCGCCGACCTGCGCGCGACGCCGGGTGCGCCGCGCCTGTTCGCGACCGGCCCGCTGCTCGACGGTGCGGTCAGTGTCCTGACCCCCGATGGCCCTGCGCCGTTCGATGCGGCGGCCCTGGGCACCCAGCCCGCGATCACACTGACCTCGCCTGACGACGCCGCCACCGTCGTCGACGCCCTGGCCGCGGCCGGCGTGGACTGGATCAAGCTCTACGAGCAACTGCCACCCGCAGTCTTCGACGCCGCGACACAGGCCGCCGCGCGTCACGGCCTGCCGGTCATGGCCGATCTCGGCACGGTTCTGACGCGCGGGCTGTCGGGCGCCCATGTCGATGCGCTGCAGGCCGCCACCGCCGGCGTCGGCACGCTGGAACATCTCGGCGGCGCCGCGCTGGCGTACCAGCGACTGGGCGGCGATCCGGCCGCCGACACGCTGGATCCGGTCCTGCTCGACCGGATCGTCGCCGAGCTCGCGCAGTCCGGCGTCGCCCTGGTGCCGACGACGGCCAACGGCATCCAGTTCGCGACGCCCGACAGCCTGACTCGCGACGACCTGCCCGGTGCAGACCGCCTGGCCGTCGACGTCGCCGAGCACTGGCCGGCGCTGTCGGGCATCCTCGCCGAGCCTCGAGTGCAGGCCCGTGCGCGTGCCGACCAGGCCCTGATGGCCGCGCTGCTGCCGCGCCTGCTGGCGGCCGGGGTCCGCGTCGGGGCCGGCTCCGACCTGCCCGCTGCGCCCTACATGCTGCCCGGTCCGGCGCTGCACCAGGAACTCGAGGCCCTGGTACGCATGGGCCTGACCCCGGTGCAGGCACTGCAGGCGGCGACCCATGTGGCCGCCGACATCCTGGGCCGGTCCGATCTCGGCCGGCTCGAAGCCGGCGCGCGCGCCGACGTGCTCGTCGTCAGCGGCGACCCACTGGCCGACATCCGCGCCACCCGCACCATCCAGGCGGTCTGGGCCGACGGCGCGCAGGTCGACCTGCCCCAGGCATGGGCATCGGTCGAGGCTGCGTTGCGCCTCGCGCGCGAGGCCCACGCCGCAGACGCCGAGGGCTGAGCCGGTAGACCACGCTGGCCGACAAGGTGTCCCGATTCGCAGCGGGGCCATCAACGGCCCCGCCTGTTCTCTACCGCGCCGCGCGGCCCCGGCCCTCGACTGGTCGCCTCAGCGCCCCGCAGCCTCGATCGCGTCACCGATCAGCGCGCGCGCGGCGGCGGCGTCGCCCCAGCCGTGCAGGGTCACCGCGCTGCTGCCCTCGGGCAGGTCCTTGTAGACGCGGAAGAACGCCTCGATGCGCGCGCGTTCGGCGGCCGGCAGATCGGCGAGATCGCGCACCCCGGCATAGGTCGGGTCGACGTCGTCGACCGGCACGCCGACGATCTTCTCGTCGGCCTGTCCGCCGTCGCGCATGCGCAGCACGCCCAGCGGCCGGAACCGGAGCAGCGCGCCGGGATGCACCGGCGCACGCGTGAGCACCAGCGCATCGAGCGGATCGCCATCGCCGGCACGTGTGCCTGGCATCGCGCCATAGTTCGCCGGATACACGACAGGCATCGACACGAAGCGATCGACGTGCAGCAGGCCGTCCTCGGCGCCGATCTCGTACTTGACCATGCCGCCGGCGGGGATTTCCACCACCAGCAGTGCGTCATGCGTCGACGGGTCGGGCTGGCGCGCGTGGAAGGGATGACCCGCGGGGCCGGCCGCCCAGGTCGCTGCCCCCGCCAGGCTCAGCCCTGCCCCCAGCATCAGCGTGACCACCGCCGTACCCAAGCGCGTGCCGTGCATCGCGCTCATTCCCAGCACCGGTCGGCGCGACCCTTCAGCGAGCCCTCGCGCGTGCAGCGCCGCGTGTCGATTCTGCCATCCTCCCGCTCGACCAGCCGCTTGCGGCCATCGTCGTCGTGCAGTTCGAACGCGTCGTACAGCCGACCGGTCGCCGTGCGCGCCTCGTAGCGCAGCACCGGGCCATCGACGCGCAGCACCTGGAACAGTTGGGTGTCCTCGGCGATCGGTGCCATCGTCGCCAGCGCCTGCGGCCCCAGGCGGTACTGCTTGGCGCCGGCCACGCTGACCAGGAGTTGTGGCGTATCGCCGTTCGCATCCAGCGCGCGGCGGCCGTAGCCGTGGTCGTGCCCCTGCAGCACCAGGTCCACGCGGTGCCTGCGCAGCACCGGGGCGAGGTGTGCGCGCAGCGACGCGTAGTCGCGGTCGGCGCGCAGTGCGTACAGCGGCTGGTGGATCTGCACCACGCTCCAGCGGTGCGGGTTGTCGGCCAGCACGCGGTCCAGCCACTGCGCCTGCGCCGGACCGGTCCCCAGATCCAGGATCGAGGTGCCGTCGAGCACGACGAAGCGCACGCCCTGGTAGTCGAACCAGTACGTCGTCGCTTCCACGCCGGGCGCGCCGTTGCGCGGCAATGCGAACGTCACCGGCCAGTGTGGCGACAGCACCCGGCGTTCCTGCGGTGTGTCCTCGTGCTCGTCGTGGAACTCGTGGTTGCCTGCCGCCGGCGCGGTTGCGATGTCTTCGGGCAGGCCGCTGGCGGCCTCGAACCACTCGGCCCACTCGTCGTCGTCGGCGCCCTGCCCAGCGCCGCCGCCCGACACCAGATCGCCGGCGAACAGCGCCAGCTTCGCGTCCGGCGCCCAGCGCCGCGACTCGCGGATCACCCGGGTCACCAGCGCAGTGTTCTGGTTCTGGGTGTCACCGAAGTACAGCACCGTCAGCGGCGCGGCCTCTGCGGCCGCGGTGCGAAAGTGGAACCAGGGACTCCATGTGCCGTGGCCCTGCACGCGCCAGGCATACAGCGTATCGGGCGTCAGGCCGTCGACATCGGCGCGGTGCTGGTGCGCGACGGCGTTGCGCGTATGCAGCGACTGGGTGGCGGCGACGATCGTGCGTGCGCGCCCACCCGCGATGTCCGGCGTGTCGTCGGCCGGCGCGATCTGCAATTGCGGCGCACGCACGCGCGCGTCGGTCCGCCAGGCGACCGCGAACCCGGTCGCTGCATCCTGCGCGGGCGAGGCCGCAATGCGGTCCGGATATGCGGTTGCGGCGTGTCCGCGATCGCCCTCAGGCACGCGGGTGTTGGGCTCAGGCTGTCGCGGCGCCTCGGCGTGAACCGCAGGCGCAAGCAAAGCCAGCGTGAGCAGCGCTGTACGCCAACACAGAGACATGACGAGGCTTGCTCCCATGATCAGGACCGCCCGCACGCGGGCAGCGACAGCGCCTGCGCGATCGCGCGCCAGTCGAACGCGACCAACCCCTGGTCGTCGTGCACCGCATACAGCGCGCCGTCGGGGAAGTTCGCCGACGGTGCGTCGTGCAGCCAGATGCCATCGGTGTTGGCGACGATCTTTCCGACCACGGCGCCGACGTGCGCAAGCGAGCGCCGGTCGAACAGGTGGAACGCGGTCCGGCCCTTGCCCTGCTCGGTCGTGATCCACCAGCCGCCGCCATCGGCGCAGGTCTTGAGCATGATGCCCTCGGCCTGCGCCTGGAACACATCGCGGCCGACCGTGCGCCCGGCGTAGCGGCCGGCCAGGTCGTAGACCTTCAGTTCGTTGGCATAGGTCTCGTCCTCCTCGGCGATCAGCAGGCGATCGTTCGCCGGGTCGCCCCAGATCGACTCGACCACCCGCAGTGCGCCGTCGGCCGTGGTGTCGCCGAAGGCGCCCAGCGCCTCCACCGCGAACGTCCCGCGATCGGGGCGCAGCGCATAGCGGTGCACGCGCCGGTCGAGCTTGTCGAGCGGCGGCAGCACATCGTGGCCCTGCGCATCTTCGCCATCGTCATAGGCGTCGGTGACATAGACCGTATACCCCTCGCCGGCGCGGTCGATCCACAGCCCGTACGGCTTGACCAGGTCCTGCGCGGCGAACGCGAGCACTGGCGCGAAGTCCGGCAGCCGCAACACCTGCACGCGGTGGTTGTCGCGCTCGACGACGAACACGAGGTCGTCGATCGCCGCGATGCCGTTGGGACGCCGGAATTGACCGGCCCCACTGCCCGAAGCGCCGAACGTGCGCAGCGTCTCGCCGCTCGCCCCGTCGTAGACGACCAGACGGTCGGTGGACTTCGCCGTCGCGATCACCAGCACCCGGCCATCGGGCGCGGCCCATGCCGCCGGCGAGTCGATGTTGTCCTCGGGGGTCAGCGCACTGACGAACGCTTCCTCGACGATCGGCAGGTCGCGTCCGGGCGTAGCCGGCGTCGCAGGGGCCTCGGCGCTCGGCTGGCCGGCGATGTTGGGCGCGGACGCAGAACAGCCTGCGATGCACAGCGCAAGCGATGCGATCGCCCACGTTCGGAAAGGGACGAAGGGAAGCCTTGTCATGGATCACCAGGAAGTCGTGTCATCGGGGACGCGCAACGGTCACGCGACGGTCATGCCGTATTGCGGCGACCGCGGATTGTGTGGACGGACGATGACACCGGCATGTCACTGCGATGGCGCACATGCAGCATCGCCATCATGAATCGGCAACACAACTGACCCAGACTTTTCGAAACGTTCCCGAGGCGCTCGTGAACACCGGCCTGCACCACGCCAAAGGGGGCGCGCAGGCCGACGCGCCCTTGCCACTTCCCGGAGTTTCGATGACATCGACCCAGACCGCGATCGCCGTGGCGATCGCCGCCGCGCTGTTCGCAGCCACCCCGTCCGCCGCCCATGCACAGACCGCCGCCGACGGCGTCGCCGCGATGGCCGGCACGCTCGTCGGTCAGGTCCGCGAGGCCTCGCGCGGCATCGCGCTGGAAGGCGCACTCGTCACCGTCGGCGGCCGTCAGGCCAGCACCGATGGCGAAGGCCTGTTCCGTGTCGTCGGCCTGCCCGCGGGCCGCCACACGTTGCGTGTGGATTATCTGGGCTACGGCGCCTACCAGACCGAGGTCACGGTCGGCGACAGCCGCGGCGCGCGTATCGAGATCGCGCTGACCAGCGCTGCCGGCGCGACCGACTTGGGCGTCGTCGAGGTCCGCGCCAGCCGCGATGCCCAGGCGCGCGCGCTCAACCAGCAGCGCACGTCCACTCACTACGTCAATGTCGTCTCGGCCGACCTGCTGGGCCAGTTCCCCGACAACAACATCGCCGAGTCCACCCAGCGCATTTCCGGCGTGTCGATCGAGCGCGACCAGGGCGAAGGCCGTTACGTCAGCGTGCGCGGTGCGCCAAAGGAATTCACCACCGTCTCGATCGACGGCGTGCAGTTGGCCAACCCCGATGCCGGCAGCCGCGGCGTGGAATTGGACACCATCCCGTCCGACGTGATTTCCGCGCTCGAGGTCACCAAGGCACTGACACCGGACATGGACGGAGACGCCATCGCCGGCAACATCAACATCCGCACCCAGAGCGCGCTCGACCGCGACGGACTGACCCTGCGCGCTTCAGTCGCCGGCGGCGCGTACCAACTGGGCGATGGCGACAACGCGCGCTACAACGCCACGATCGGCAACCGCTTCGGCGCCGACCGCAACATCGGCGTGCTGATCTCCGGCTCGCTCAGCAAGCAGGGCCGCTTCACCGACAACGTCGAGAGCCTGTACGAGCGCGTCGACGCGGGCTTCGCACCCACCGAGATCCAGATCAAGGACTACGAAGGCACGCGTACCCGCAAGGGCCTGACCGGACGCTTCGACATCCGCATCGATCCCGACAACCTGGTCTACCTGGTGGCCTCGGATGCGAACTTCGTCGACCGCGAGTTCCGCGACAACCTGACGATCGCGCTCGACCGGCACACCGCGGGCTCGGACGAAACCGCCGGCACCGCGCGCGCGACCTTCGACAAGGAACTGCGCGAACGCACCTACGACAAGACGATCCGGACCTACAACCTGGGCGGCGAGCATTATCTGGGCGAGACCTGGAAGCTCGACTGGCAAGCCTCGCGCAGCGAAGCCACCAAGGTCACCGATCCGCGTCAGCAGTACATCTTTCGCGCCACCGTGCGGCCGCAGCTCGATTACGACTACGCCAATCCCGACTTCCCGGTCTGGACGATCCGCGGCCGTGACGACGCGCCTGCCACCGGCGTGAACCTGCCCGAGGCCTGGTATGCGTTTCGCCGCTTCAACGACCGCTTCGAGTCCAGCGAAGAGGCCGAGACCGGCCTGCGGCTGGACCTGGCGCGGCCCCAGTCGTTCGTCGGCGAAACCGGCGACCTGCGCATCGGCGTGCGCGCCCGACTGCGCGACAAGCAGTTCGACGACGAGCGCTACCGCAATGGCAAGCGCGACGACTTCGACGCGCTGGGGATCGCCTACTCGGACATGCTCTGCGACAGCCTGTCCAACAACTTCGGTTACTTCCTGACCGGCCGGCGCTTCTGCCGCGACATCTTCGATCTCTACGCCGGACCACTGAAGGACAGCGATGCCTACAAGCGCCTGATTCCCGATTCGCTGACCGGCGACTACCGCGCCGAAGAAAACGTGTACGCAGGCTACGCGCGCCTGGACGCGACCTGGAACGCGCTGACGATGGTCGCCGGCGTGCGCTACGAGCGCACCGAGACCACAGGCATGGCGACCGCATTCGACGAGGGCACCGGGGTGGCCACGCCGGTCTCGGCCGGCCGCCGCTACGGCAACCTCCTGCCCAGCGTGCACCTGCGCTACGAGCTCGGCCCAGACCGCATCGTGCGCGCCTCGTACTCGACCGCGCTCAACCGCCCGGACTTCATGCACACCGCGCCCTACCGCATCCTCGGCGAGGCCGACGACCGCAACGTCATCGCCATCGAAGAAGGCAACCCACTGGTGCGCGAGGCCTATGCGCACAACCTCGACCTGTCGTTCGAGCACTATCTGCGTCCCCTGGGCCTGGTCTCGACTGCGCTGTTCTACAAGCGCATCGAAGACCCGCTGTTCCTCGCCTCACACGAAGAGGCCACCAGCGGCGGCCAGACGCTGCGCATCACCCGCGCCGAGAACGGCAAGCGCGGCCGGATCTACGGCGCGGAACTGACTTGGCAGCAGACCTTCGACCAGTTGCCCGGCGCGCTCGCGGGTCTGGGCGTCTACACCAACTACACCTACGCCAAGTCCGAGGCGCAGTTGCCGTTCGACCTGGGGGAAACCGAACTGCCGGGCACCTCGCGCGACAACTACAACATCGCATTGACCTACGCACGCGCGGGTCTGGATGCACGCCTGGCGTACAACAAGCGCTCACGCTTCATCCAGGCGTTCGACATCAGCAATCCCGAACTGAACATCTACTGGGACGACCGCGCGAGCCTGGATTTCTCGGCGAGCCTGGCGCTCGGCGCGGGCTGGCGCGTGTTCGGCGAGATCAACAACCTGCGCGACACACGTCAGGTCCGCTTCCAGGGCCAGCGCAACCGGGTGCTGGAGATGGAGGGGTTCGGCCGGTCGTGGCTGGCGGGCGTGCGCTACCAGTTCTGATCGTCCGGCGCGGCCGCGGCGTCGCCCTGGGACCGGACCGGCGCCGGCTCTCGGGGCGGACCCGGCGCCGCGCGTGCCCTATCCTGTCGGCATCGCCCGCTCGTTCCCGATGCCCATGAAGATCGTCGAAGTCCGCCACCCGCTGGTCCAGCACAAACTCGGACTGATGCGCCGCGCCGACAACAGCACCAAGACCTTCCGCGAACTGTCCGCCGAAGTGGCCACGTTGCTGACCTACGAGGCCACCTCGGACCTGGAAACCGAGGACGCCACCGTCGACGGCTGGGCCGGCGCGGTGCAGATCCGGCGCATCAAGGGCCGCAAGATCACCCTGGTGCCGATCCTGCGCGCAGGCATCGGCATGCTGCCCGGCGTGCTCGAACTCATCCCGGCGGCCAAGGTCAGCGTCGTCGGCATCAAGCGCGACGAAGCCTCGCTGCAGGCGGTGCCCTACTACGAGAACCTTGTCGGCGACATGGCCGACCGCACCGCGTTGATCCTCGACCCGATGCTCGCCACCGGCGGCACGCTGATCGCCACTGTGGCGATGCTCAAGGCGGCTGGCGCCAGCCGCATCAAGGGCCTGTTCCTGGTCGCCGCGCCCGAGGGGCTGCGCGCACTCGAGGCCGCCCATCCCGATGTCGAGGTCTACACCGCCTCGATCGACCAGCGCCTGGACGAACGCGGCTACATCCTGCCCGGGCTTGGCGATGCCGGCGACAAGATCTTCGGCACCCGCATCGACTGAACGGCGCGCCGCGCGTCGGCGCCCTCAGCCCACCTCCGGCCAGTGCCGGAGGATGTCTGGCGACACACCGACGCGCCGGCACGCACGCGGGGCGATGCCGTCGGGCAGCGCCATGCGCAACAGCGGCGCCAGGCCGCGCAGCACGCATGCACAGACGCGGTTGTGGAGCCGCTGCAGCGGTGTGATCTCCAGCAACGCCTCGGCCCAGCGCGGCAGCAGCGCGGCACCGGCGCCGATGAACACCCCGCGCAACAGCGCTCCGCCCGGCACTGGCAGGCGGATCCCGCGCAGCACCGCCAGCACCTCGCGCGAACGCGCGTCCAATCGCAGTTCCGGGCGCACTTGGGCGAAGTACTCGACCATCGCCGCGCCGCTGGTCGGCACCTTGCGTGCACCCAGCGCCTCGGCCACGCGGCGCGACTCGTCGTAGTAGCGGTCGTCGATCCCGTCGGGCGTGGGCAGTCCGGCGTAGGCGCGAAACCCCTGCAGAAACGCATAGGCTTCGGTCGCATGCACCCAGGTCAGCAGCGCGGGATCATCGGCCGCGTACGGCACACCATCGGCGGTGGTGCCGCGCACCTGGTGGTGAATCGCCGACACCCGCGCAATCAGCCGATGCGCCTGCGCGGTGCCGGCATACGTGGTGCCCGCGACGAAGGCGGTGGTGCGGCGCAACCGCCCGATGAGATCGGTGCGGAACTCGGAGTGGTCCCACACACCGGCCAGCGCGCGCGGATGCAGCGTCTGCAGCAGCAGCGCGCACAGACCGCCGGCGAGCATGCCCGGAAAATCGGCATGGATTCGCCAGGTGACCGTGTCCGGACCGAACAAGCCCGGGTCGCCTGCCGGCGTGTCGTAGTCGATCCCGCTCTGCCCGCGCGGGAACACGCCCAGCACCCAACGACGGAGCGCGGCGGTCAGCGGTGCGGCGAAGCCAGGGCGGGATGCGTCCATGCCCGACAGGCTATCGAGCCAGCGTCGACGACAGCGTCGATGCCGATCATGCCGCATGCGACAATTCACATCCGTCGCCGACGCGTCCACGCCCGTCCGCGCCGCTCCGTCAGCCAGGGGCCCCGGCCCTCAGCCAGCCATGCCGCCTCCCCTTGCCGACAGGACCGCTTCGCCATGCCCGCTCTTCCGTCTCCCGCCCCGGCCGCGTCGTTGCGCGCGCGCCGTGCCCCGCTCGCGCTCGCACTGCTGGCCTGCATCGCCGCGATGCCCGCACTCGCCCAGGACGCTCCGCCCGACACGCCGACGCGCACGCTCGACACCGTGCTGGTGACCGCCGACGGCTCGCAGGTCGAGCTGCCGCCCGCCTACGCCGGCGGCCAGGTCGCCACTGGCGGGCGGGTCGGCCTGTTCGGCAACCTGGACCTGATGGATACGCCGTTCAACAGCCTCAACTTCACCGCCGAGCTGATGCGCGACCAGCAGGCGCGCAGCGTCGCCGACGTCGTGCAGAACGATCCGGCGGTGCGGGTCGCGCGCGGCTTCGGCAATTTCCAGGAGTTGTACATCGTGCGCGGTCTGCCCGTGTACTCCGACGACATGAGCTACAACGGCCTGTACGGGCTGCTGCCGCGACAGTACGTCGCCGCCGAGTTCCTGGAGCGGGTAGAGGTGTTTCGCGGCGCCAACAGCTTCATCAACGGCGCGGCGCCCGGCGGCAGCGGTATCGGCGGCGCGTTCAACCTGGTGCCCAAGCGCGCCGGCGACGACGACCTGACCCGGCTGACGCTCGGCTACGAGAGCAACGGCCAGGGCTATGCCGCGGCCGACGTGTCGCGTCGCTTCGGCGCCGACCGCGCCTGGGGCGTGCGCGCCAACGCCGTGCGCCGCGACGGCGACACCGTGCTTGACGAAGCCCGCGAACTCGGCGTACTGGCGCTTGGCGTCGACTACCGCGGCGAACGCGCGCGCTTCTCGGCCGACCTGGGCTGGCAGGACCACCGCATCGACGCCCCACGGCCCAGCGTCACGCCCACCGGCTTGATCCCGAAGGCGCCCGCAGCCGACGTGAACTTCGCCCAGCCGTGGACCTTCACCGACGAGGAGGACCTGTTTGGCGTGGTCCGCGGCGAGGTCGACTTCAGCAAGACCACGACGGCCTGGGCCGCGGTCGGCATCCGCGACAGCCGCGAGCACAACGTGCTGGCCAACCCGCGGGTGGACACCGCAGGCGCCCTGACCGCATCGCGCTTCGACAATGTCCGCGAGGACCTGCTGCGCACCGGCGAGGTCGGCCTGCGCACCGAGTTCCGGACCGGCGCGGTCGGCCACCGCGTCAGCATCACCGGCGCGTTCTTCGATCTCGACTCGCAGAATGCCTTCGCGACCGGCACACGCCGCCCGGTGGGCTCGCTGTATGCGCCGGTTGCGACGCCGCTGCCGCCGACGCGCCCCGCAGTCGGCGACATGGCCGATCCGCTGACCACCAGCCGCACCCAGACCGCGAGTTATGCGATCGCCGACACGCTGCGCCTGGCCGACGAGCGCGTGCTGCTGACGCTGGGCGCGCGCCGGCAGACGCTGCGCCAGTCGAGCTACGACCACACCACCGGCGCCCCCCTCGACCGGTACGACGACAGCGCGGTCACGCCGGTGGCAGCGGTCGTGTTCAAGCTCGGCCGCCAGGTCTCGCTGTACGCCAACTATGCCGAAGCGCTGCTGCCCGGCCAGACCGTCGCGCAGACCAGCGCCGACGGTACCCCGATCGTCAACGCCGGCGAGATCCTCGACCCGTTCCGCTCCAAGCAGTACGAGATCGGCGCCAAGTACGGCGCCGGCGGCTGGGGTGCGAGCGCCGCGGTGTTCCGCATCGCCAAGCCGAATGCGATCGAGCAGGACTACCGGGTCCGTGCCGACGGCGAACAACGCAACCAGGGTCTGGAGCTGAGTGTCTACGGCCAGCCGGCCGACGGCCTGCGCGTGCTCGGCGGGCTGACCTGGCTCGACGCCACACTGCGCCGCACCCAAGGCGGCATCAACGAGGGCAACGACGTGATCGGCGTGCCCGACGTGCAGGCCAACGCCGGCATCGATTGGGATGTTCCCGGCGTGGATGGGCTCACGCTCGATGCGCGTGCCGTGCACACCGGCCGCCAGGCGGCGCGCGCAGACAACGCGCTGGAACTGCCGTCCTGGACGCGGTTCGACCTGGGCACGCGCTACGCGTTCGAGGCCGGCGGCCGCGACTGGACGCTGCGCGCGCGCGTGGACAACGTCTTCGACCGCGCCTATTGGGCTTCGACCGGCGGCACCTCGGGTGCGAACTACCTGGTGCTGGCGGCGCCGCGCACGGTCACGTTGTCGGTCTCGCTCGCGCTGTAATGCCGAACGACGAAGGGACGCCGCGGCGTCCCTTCGGATGTCCTGCGAACGGCGGCGGCGTCCTGCGACCGGGACGCCGCCGACGACGCGGGATCACTCGAGCGGAATGCGGACCACGCTTTCCAGTGCGCTGGCGGTGTAATCCTTGTTGAAGGGCGCCTTGACCGTCACGTACAGCGCCTTGCCGTCGGGCGCGACCTCCAGGCTGTTGGGATTGGGCGGCAGCGTCCAGGTCCGACGCACGGCATAGCTGTCGGCGTCGAGCTCGCTGACCGTGCCCTGGTCGCGATGGGTCACATAGAGCGCCCTGCGCGCAGGATGGAGCTTGATGCCCATCGAATCGCCGACCGGCAGACTGCGCTCGACCCGGCCGCTGCGCGTGTCGAACACCAGCACCGTGGCGCCCTTCGAGTGGTCGGTGACGAACAGGCGGTGGGTGGCCGGGTCGTGGGCAAGGTTGAGCAGCAGGTACTCTTTCCCGTCGCCGGGCGTCCAGCGGTGCTGGATGGTGTGGGTCGCCGTGTCGATCACCAGCACCTCGCCGTCCCCGTTGGCGGAGTACAGCCGGCCGGCCGCCGGATCGAGCAGCAGCCCGGTGACCCACTTGCCGGCATCGCCGATCGTGGCGCGCAGCGTCAACGTGGCCGCGTCCACCACCCAGATCAGCCCCGGCGCGCCGACGCCGCCGACATACAGCGTGCCGCTGGCCTCGTCGAGGATCACCTGCCGCGGCCCGTAGTACGTGCCGTCGGACGCCTTGTCCTCGAAGCGCAGCCGGCCCTTGACCTCGCCGCTGGCCGCATCGATCGCAGTGAGACCGCGCTCGACACTGTTGGTCACGTACAGCGTCTCGCCCTTGGCATCGGTCGCGATGGCGAAGTTGCGCAGGTCCGTATGGGTCTTGCCGCGCGTCTCCAGCGTGACCGGATCGAGCCGGTAGATCACCCCGCCCTTGGTGTCGGGCGCGGCTTCCGCGGACGCCACGAACAGGGCGTTCGCGGCTTGGCTATAACGCGCTTCGTAGACACCGCGCGCGAGATCGCGACGCAGCGCGCCATCGGGCAACGCCGTCGCGGTCGCGGCAGGCGTTGCGACTGCCGGCGCCTGCTGGGCATGCGCAAGCGACGACAGGCCGAGCGCGAGCACAGTCGCGGCGGTCAGCAGGGAACGGGGACGGGAGGACGGCATCATGGGCATGGACTCGGCTGGGCAGGAGGACGGCGCCCGCTCGGGGCCTCCGGCCGGCATCGAGTCGCCGGAAGCATGCCCCGGCGATCGGCCGGGACCGTATGCATCGTTGACCGGCTTCGGATCACGACGCCCCTTGTCGGGAACGATTCTCATTCTCTCAATGAACCCCGACCTTGTCCATCCCGGTGGCGATCACCGTAGCCGCAGCGGCCCGACCGCATCGAGGACGCGGGCATCGTGGTGGCCGTCGCCACCCCCGAAAGCCGACGCACTCGCCTCCGGCCGTAGCGGACGGAAGCCGTCGTCGTAGTCCCAGGTCACCGCGTGCACGCGTGCGCCGGTGAGCGTGACCGGATCGCCGAGCGACGAGGCCGGCAGCGTGAACCGGATCGTCGCCGCCTTCGGGTCGACCTCGATACGTGCCGGCTGCGCCTGGGGCGTGCCTTCGGCGTCGGCGTCAGCGCCCTGCGCCGAGAACAGCGCGTTCGACCAGCCGTGCGCGCGGATGCGGTAATGCCAGCGCATCCCGTCGGGCAGGCGCGCATTCTGCTGGGGCATCAACTCGCTGCCGCGTGCGCGATCGGGCAGTTCGATGAACACCACCGGCGCGACATGGTCGAAGCCGTTGGGCGGATTCCAGCCCTGGGTGACGCTCGCCATGCGCAGGGTCACGCGCAACGCACCGCCACTGGTCTCCACGTCCATCGCGCGCAGGTCGCCCTGCCGCTGCGTACGCCACTGGCCGCCGAGGGGATAGACCACGCGCCCGTCCAGGCCGTGATCGTCGCCGGCCGGATCGTCCGTGCGCGCAGCCGCCCGCCATCGGCGCTCGACCCGGAACGGCTGCGCTGTCGAGACAGTCCGGTCGGTCTCGCGCCACAGCACCAGGCGATGCGTGCGTGCCGGATCGATCCAGCTGTCGGTGCGCAGCGTCGTCGTCCAGCGACCATCGGCACCAGCCACGACCCGCGGGGCACGCTGCAGATCGCCGTCGACCACGACCTGCAACACGTCGCCGGGCGCGGCGCGTCCGCGCAGCACCACGTCGTCGCGCCACGGGGTCGGCGGCAAGGTTTCGATCTTCGGCGCCGTGCCCTGCGGTGCCTCCGGCGGCGCCTCGCTGCCGCGCTGCCGCCAGACCAGGCCCGCACGCGGCGGCAGCACCAGCGTCAGCCGGCCATCGGCGGCGACGGTCATCGGCGCAGGATCGCCATCGAGCCCGAACACGCCCTCCAGCCGCGTCCCGGCCGGCAGCCCGGTCTCCAGCGCATCGACCAACACCGGCGCATCGGCCGTGTTGAACGCGACCAGCGCGAGCGCGTCGTCGTGGCGGGTGACCCACACCAACGCGCCCGGCCCGCCGCCGCTGTCGCGCAACACCTCGGGCGCGCCGCGCGAGAACAGCCGATCGTCGAGCCGCAATGCCGACATCGCGGCGATCTCGCGATACAGCGGTGCGGCGGTGTCGAACGCATCGCCCTGCGCGCCGACGCCGCCGGCGAACATCGCCGTGCGGCGCCCCGTGAACCTCTGCTCGGTGCCGGCGTACAGCGTGGGAATGCCCGGCAGGGTCATCATCGCCAACAACGCCTGGCGCAGCGCACGCGTGTCGGCGCCGGCCAGGAACCGGTCGACGTCATGGTTGTCGACGAAGCTCGGCATCCAGTGCAGGCGCGGATGCAGCGCGACCATGCTGGCGATGCGGTGGCCGAGCACCGCGGTCGGCTCGCCGCGCGCGAACACGTCGCCGAGGCTGCCGTAGAGCGGGAAGTTGATCATGCCGGGCAAGCGCTCGCCGCCGGACTCGGTGCGCATATAGGCCTCGAGCCGGCGCGCCTGGCTGTCCTCGAACGGCTTGTCGATCGCAAAGCCCTCGCCGAAGACGTGGAAATCCTCGCGGCCGGTCGCGCGCGCCATCGCAAAGATCCCCGGCGCATCGCGATCGTCGGCATGCAGGAAATCGTCGAAAAAGTCCGCCGGCACATGCAACGCGGTGTCGACACGAAACGCGTCGACGCCGACATCGCGGATCCAATCGCCGTAACTGCGCCGCAGCGCGCGGCGGACCTGGGGGTGCTCGGTGTTGAGGTCGTCGAGGCCGGCGAGCTGATAGGTCAACTCCTGCGTGCGGTCGGTGAAATCGACGATATCGGGCGTCCAGTGGTAGATCGCATCGCGGCGCTGCGCCGGATCGCGCGCGTCGTTGCGGTCGAACGGCGGCTGCACTGGCGCCTGGCGCCCGCGCGCATCAGTGAAGCGCACGAATCCCGCCGCCGGATCGTCCGCGCGCCAGCCACCGGGATAACCGAAGTAGTTCGCGGTGTGGTTCACCACGATGTCCTGGATCAGGTACATGCCGCGGCCGTGCAGACCGCGCGACAGGGCGCGGTAGTCCTCGCGCGTGCCGAAGTGCGGATCGATGGCGGAGAAGTCGTCCGCCCAGTAGCCGTGATAGCCACCGTAGCGTGTCGCCTCGTTCCACCACTGGTGCGCCACCGGCGGGGTGATCCACACCGCCGTCGCGCCCAATCCCTGCACGTAGTCGAGCCGACGGGTCACACCGGCCAGGTCGCCGCCGCTGTAGCGCGCCGGGTCCTTGGGATCGTACTCGCCGGTGCCCTGGTCGTTGTTGGACGGATCGCCGTCGTCGAAGCGGTCGATCATCAGGAAGTAGACGATCTGGTCGCGCCAATCGGGCGACGGCACGTGCAGATCGCCCGCGCTCGCCGCACCGGCAATCAAGGACAGACACGCGAGCGCGAGGCCCCGCACGCACGCGCGTGTGCGCCGTTGCATGTCACCGTTTTCCATCGCCACCTCCCAGTGCCATCGATGCCACATCGTCGACGAGCGCCACCGCGATGCGCCATGAATACGTATGCAGTGCGCCGCCGCGTCCGAACCCCGGCACTACCATGGCCGCCAATCGCGGAGCGTGGCCGATCGATCCAGTTCCAAAGCGGACGGCACGCCCCGAACACCTGCCTGCTGGACACCCTTGGGAGGGGAGATGTCGAAGCTCGATCGCAACCTGCTCAGCGTTGCGCTGTCGTCCGCACTGCTGATGCTCGCAACCGGCGCACACGCGCAGACCACCCCATCCACCGACGCGACCGACGACGCCTCGACGCAAGCCGGCGACGCCGTGCAGCTCGACAGCGTGCGCGTCACCGGCATCCGCCGCGGCATCGAACGGTCGATGGACACCAAGCAGGCCGAGGACACCATCGTCGAGGCGATCTCGGCCGAGGACATCGGCAAGCTGCCCGACACCAGCATCGCCGACTCGCTGGCGCGCCTGCCCGGCATCTCGGCGCAGCGCTTCGGCGGCCGCCCGCAGGAACTCAACATCCGCGGCTTCGCCGGTGACTTCTCCACCGCACTGCTCAACGGCCGCGAGCAGGTGAGCTTCGGCAACAACCGCGGAGTGGAGTTCGACCAGTACCCGTCCGAACTGATCAGCCAGGTCGTGGTGCACAAGACCACCAACGCGCAGCTGGTCGGTCAGGGCCTGTCGGGCACGGTCAACATGAAGACCGTCCGCCCGCTGGCGTTCGGCGAGCGCGCGATCGCGGTGAACGTGCGCGGCGATATGAACAAGCTCGGCGACGACAAGGAATACGGCAGCCGCGCCAGCATCTCGTACATCGATCAGTTCGCCGACAACACCGTCGGCATCGCCCTTGGCTATGCTCGCCTCGACAGCCCGAACCTTGGCCACCAGTTCGAGTCGTGGAACTTCAACAAGGAGTACGCAGGCTACGAGGGCAACGCCGTGCTCGGCGGCACCGCGGCCTACGCGATCGAAGGCAGCAACCGCCGCGACGGCTACATGGCGGTGCTCGAGTTCCAGCCCAACGAACGCCTGCACTCGACCATCGACCTGTTCTACTCGCAGTTCGATCGGCAAGAGAACAAGTACGGCCTGCAGACCGGCCTGGCCTATGGTCGGGCGACTCTCGACGAGGCCACGTTGAGCCCCGACGGCACCACGATCGATTCGACCTGGTCGCAGATCGCGCCGATCGTACTGCGCAACGACAGCAACACGATGGACGACCGCCTGCTGTCGTTCGGCTGGAACACCGAACTGGAGGTCAACGCGAACTGGACGCTGACCACCGACGTCAGCCATTCGCGCGCGCGCCGCGCCGAGCAGCTGTTCGAGATCTACGCCACACCGCCGGCCGGCGTCACCAGCTCGGGCCGCTACGTGTTCAATCCCGAAGGCTGGTACGACATCGACCTGGACTACGACCTGGGCGCGCCGGGCGGTTTCGTCCTGCGCGACCCCGACCGCTGGGGCGGCGAGCGCGACCAGGCCGGCTACCTGAAGAACTTCGAGGTCCGCGACCAGATCAGTGCGTTCCGGATCGACCTCGAGCGTCGCTTCGACAGCGGATTCCTGTCTGCCCTGCGCTTGGGCGGCAACATCACCGACCGTCGCAAGAGCCGCGCATCGACCGAATACACGCTGTGCGTCACCGACGCCTGTACCGGCGATCTCAGCGTCGCGATTCCCGGCCAGTACGTGCGCAACAGCGCATTCGGCTTCGCCGGCATTCCCTCGCTCCTCGACCTGGACGAGCGCGCGATGCTCGCCGCCGGGATCTACCGCCCATGGCGCAAGGACGATGCAGCGATCAACGACAAGAACTGGGACATCCACGAAGAGATCGGCACGCTCTACGTCCAGGCCGACATCGACACCGACCTCGGCCCGGTGCCGCTCAAGGGCAACGTCGGCGTGCAGGTGGTCAACGCCAGCCAGCGCTCGACCGGCGTGGCGACGTTCGAAGGCGTCGCACTGGAAGCGCCGAGCGAGCGCGGCGCCGACCATGTGCACTACCTGCCGAGCATGAACCTGTCGTTCGGCCTGCCGGCCGAGCAGTTCGTGCGCGTGGGCGCCTCACGCCAGATGGCGCGCCCGCGCATGGACGAACTGACCGCCGGCGGCCGCTACAGCATCGACCGCAGCCGCGACCGCTGGACCGGCAGCGGCGGCAACCCCGAGCTCGATCCTTGGCTGGCCAATGCCTACGACCTCTCGTACGAGAAGTACTTCGGCAACGAGTCGATCGGACGCGGCTACGTCAGTGCGGCGTACTTCTACAAGGACCTCAAGACCTACATCTATCGGCAGACCACCGCGTTCGACTTCAGCCAGTTGCCGCTGCCTGCCGAACTGCCCGGCAACCTGCCGCCGTCTTGGATCGGCGAGTACAGCCAGCCGGTCAATGGCGAGGGCGGCACGATCAAGGGCTGGGAGTTCGCCGTGTCGTTCCCGCTGGGGCTGCTGTGGGCGCCGCTGGAAGGCTTCGGCTTCATGGGCAACTACTCCGACACCGAAAGCGACATCGCGCCCAATGGCCCCGACAGCTCCGAGCCCCTGCCCGGCCTGTCGAAGTACGTCTCCAACGTCGCGCTGTACTACGAGCGCTACGGCTTCTCGGCCCGCGTGTCGCAGCGCAGCCGCTCCGACTTCCTGGGCGAAGTCCAGGGCGCCGGCGGCGATCGCACCAAGGTGATGTTCACCGGCGAGACCGTGACCGATCTGCAATTGGGCTACGCCTTCGAGAGCGGCCGCCTGGCGGGCCTGTCGCTGCTGCTGCAGGTCAACAACCTGGAGAACGAGCCCTTCCGCTCGACCTTCGACAGCCTGCAGGAGCGCCCCAACCAGTTCTACGACTACGGCCGCACGTACCTGATGGGCGTCAACTACCGCTTCTGACCCGGACCGGCCGCGCGGCGCCTCCCCGCGCGACCGGAGGGCGGGGACGTCGGGCACAGGCGATCCCCCCGGGACATGCTTGTGCGCCTCCGATGACTGGGCTAGAATGCGCGACCTCGCCCGAGCGGCGGGACAGCAACACCGGGCGGTTAGCTCAGCGGTAGAGCACTACCTTGACATGGTAGGGGTCACAGGTTCGAACCCTGTACCGCCCACCACGAAACAGCTGGAAGACAGACGCTTTCGTGGAATCAGACAAACCCGGCCATCGAGCCGGGTTTTTCGTAAGTGCAAGGTATGCGCAAATCGCTGTCGCCGCAGGTCGCTACACTGCCATCTGCAACCAAGGAGGGTCGGCATACCGCACTTCGAAGAGTTCGTTGAGCAACGCACCTATCCGCATCTCGACACCCCAAGCCGTGTGCTGCATGTGATCGGCTTCTGATCGGCTTCGGTGCCGACGAAGCGCCGCGAGACGTTGCGCGATCGGTCTACGCCCATGCGAAGGTTCTCGGGACGCTCATCTCGACACTGCAGCAATCCGGGACACTCAGCGAGCAGGAACTGAACGAGATCCTCGTCGAAACGACGCTTTGACAAGAAGGCCCCGCCAGGATCGCCCATGGCGGAGGCCGATGCCCCGAACGCGGGGGGCGGTTGCCGGATCACGGGGCCAAAGGATGGCCAGGAGCCCCCCGCGTCGAGGATGTATGCCCCGCTCCGGCTACCGGTGTTTTGTCGCGGGTGGCACGACCGGCAAATCCACCAGCGACCAAGGAAGACAGCCCGATTCGTTTTCAGTACCGCCGAGCTTCGCCGCCGCCTCGGCCCTCTCGCCCACACGAAAAACCCCGCACATGGCGGGGTTTGTTGTATCGGCGGCGACGCTTGAAAAGGTCAGGCTGTCAGCGCTTCCAAGACGTGCTTGGGATCGTTATGGATTGCACGCAGCAACACCTTTGCTGGCCCAGTCGGATCACGGCGGCCTTGTTCCCAGTTGCGCAGGGTGCCGACAGGAACGTCGATCACCTTGGCAAACTTGGACTGTGAAAGGCCAGTCAATGCACGGACCTTCTTGACCTGTACGGCATCAACGTGGAACTCGCGGGACGGAGCGCGCTCACCGCGCGTGATCTCGCCCATCTGCTCCATGCTCTCCAAGAGCTGCGCAAAGAGATTGTTATCCATCATGTCCACCCGTCTTTGATCGCTTTGAGTTGCTTGCGTTGCACTGCGGTCAGATCGTCCTGAACGCCCTTTTTGTAGATCAGCAGCAGCCGAATCTGGTCGGCCTCGTCCACGAAGTAATAGATCACCCGCACGCCACCGCGCTTACCTTTGCCCCCAGCTGCCCAGCGCACCTTGCGAAGGCCCCCTGTGCCCTTGATGACATCCCCCGCATGCGGGTTGCCTATCAGGCATTGCTGGAAGCTCGAATATTCATCATCCGTCAGCAACTCGCACAGAAGCCCTGTGAAGATGGGAGTTTCGATGAAGATCATGGATGCGAATTTACGCCAGCGGCCGACAGTACGTCAATGGCGTATACCTAGGCAGTTCAGGAGGCCAATCTGGCGACCGCTTCGGCGAGCTTGTCCGGGGCCAGATGCGCATAGCGCAGCGTCATCTTGATATCGAGGTGCCCCCCAGTTAGCGCACGGTATTCAGGTCCACGTCCGCCACGACCAGGCGCTCTGCGAACGCGTGGCGCAAGTCATGACACCGGAAGTCGGCCAAATCGCGGATGGCCCTCGGTGCCACGCTCGACGCGCCAGGCATTCTGGCTCTACGCGCGCCCTCGCGCTTCGTCAGTGCCTTGCGCAACCGCCTCTCCTCGTCGGGCGTCAGGTAGCGCACACCGCTATCGTCAGCGCCCTTAGCCTGATTGACCGACTTCGCGAACGTGGCTTCGATCGCATCCACGCTAGCCTGGACGGACTTCTGATTCGCCTTCGCCCATGACGCGTCTTGCTCCGCGATGAAGTCGCCCAAGGTCAGCGGTTTGGGCCTGGATGCCTCGACAACCGCCAACTGCGACGCACGATGCCGTGCCGGGCCAGCATCGCATCGAGCCGGCGCTGTACACAGCGCCGTTCGTCGTCGGTCCTGGCCTTGACGAGGATGCGCTGCGCGAGGGCTTCGAACTGAGGGTCGAACGCCTCGCGCACGCGCAGCTTCTCCAGCCACACCGGCAGCATGCCGGCCAGTTCGTCCAACGCCGCTTCCAGTTCGTCGGGCAAACCGGGACTCATGCGGTCGCCGCCCCGCCGGCTTCGCCGCGTGGCCATTGCAGGACGAGTTCGCGCCGCACGGCGGCACGCTCGAGCTGGATCCGCAGGCCGTCCTGGGGCACGCCATCGAGCGTCAACGATGCTGGCCCGATATCGGTCTGGACGATCTCGATTCGGTACAACGCGTCACCATTTCGGAACTGCATCCGGTAGCCCGGCCACGCCTCGGGCACGCACGGCGCGATCTCGAGCGTCTGTCCACGGATCCGCAAACCGAGCAGCGATTCGGTCAGCAACCGATACATCCAGCCAGCCGAGCCGGTGTACCAGGTCCAACCGCCGCGGCCGACATGCGGCGCGACGCCGTAGACATCGGCCGCCATCACGTAGGGTTCGACCTTGTAGACGGCCGCGCCGGCCGCGTCCGCGGCGTGGTGGATGGGATTGATCATCCGCGCCAGGTCCCATGCGCGCTCGCGGTCGCCGAGCGCCGCGAATGCCATCGCCGACCACACCGCGGCGTGCGTGTACTGGCCGCCGTTCTCGCGCACACCAGGCACATAGCCGCGGATGTAGCCCGGGTCGTGCGCGGTCCGGTCGAACGGGGGATCGAGCAGTTGGATCAGGCCGGCCTCACGCTTGACCAGGTGGGTCTCGAGCGCGGCCATCGCCAACCGTGCACGTTCGGGATCGGCTGCGCCCGACAGCACCGCCCAGCTCTGGGAGATCGAGTCGATCCGGCATTCGTCGCTGTCACGCGAGCCGATCGGGGTCCCGTCGTCGAACCACGCCCGCCGGTACCAGCCGCCATCCCAGGCGTGGGCTTCGAGATCGCGCTGCAGCCGCGTCGCCGCGTCCGCGCAGGTGGTGGCGAACGCCGCGTCGCCGCGCGCCTCGGCGACGCTGGAAAAACGTTGCAGGACGTCGAACAGGAAGAAGCCCAGCCACACGCTTTCGCCGCGTCCGCCCTCGCCGACCCGGTTCATGCCGTCGTTCCAGTCGCCAGTTCCCATCAGCGGCAGTCCGCGCTCGCCGAGCAGGGCCATCCCGCGCACCAGCGCACTCACGCAGTGGTCGTAGAGCGACTGCACGCGCCCGGAGGCCACCGGCAGGTCGTAGTAGGACTCCTCGTCGGCATTGACCAGCCTGCCCTCGATGTAACCGACGCGCTCGTCGAGCACGCTGTCGTCGCCGGTCGCCTCGAGATAGCGGCACGCCGCCAACGGCAGCCACAGGTAGTCGTCCGAGCAGCGCGTGCGTACGCCGCGTTCGGCCGGCGGGTGCCACCAGTGCAGCACGTCGCCCTGCGGGAATTGGTGCGCGGCGCTGAGCAGAAGATGCGCGCGCGTCAGCGCCGGCACCGCATGCACCGTCGCCATCGTGTCCTGGAGCTGGTCACGGAACCCGAACGCGCCGCCGGACTGGTAGTACCCGCTGCGCGCGACATAGCGGCACGCCAGCGTCTGGTAGATCAGCCAGCCGTTGACCATCAGGTCCGTGGCCGGGTCCGGCGTCTCCACACGCACCTTGCCGAGCGTCTGCAGCCAGTGCAAACGCACCGCATCGAGCGCGTCATGGGCCGGCGCCGAACCGCGCAGCCGCTGCGCAAGTTGCAGGGCGGCGGGCATATCGTCCTCGATGCCGAGCCGGAACACGGTCTCGGCCGCCTGGCCCGGCCCCAGGTCCACCTGCACCTGGATCGCGGCGCACGGGTCGAGTCCCGCGCCGAGCCGGCCGGACAACCGCGTCCGGCGCATCGCGTCAGGATTGCGCAGGCTGCCGTTGCGACCGAGGAACTCGGTCCGGTCGCCGGTGAAACTGCGGCGATCGCCGTCGACGTCGAAGAACGCGACGCGCCCGGCGAACTCGGTGTTGTAGGGATTGCGCGCGGTCAGTACACCGCTCGCTGGGTCCTGTTCGCTGACGACGTGCATCTGCGTCTTCACCCGCAGGTCGCCGAGGACCCATTCGGCGTAGCCGGTCGCCGACAGCCGTCGCGCACGATCGGAGAGATTACGCAGCTTGAGCACCGAGAACTTCACCGGATCGCGCAGCGCCGTATAGATCCACAGTTCGCTGGCGATACCGTCCTCGACGTGCTCGTAGACGCTGTAGCCGAAGCCGTGCCGGGTCCGGTAGGCACCGCGCCCGCGCCGCGGCAGCGGCATCGGCGACCAGACATGACCGCTGTCCTCGTCGCGCAGATAGAAGGCTTCCCCCGCCGCATCGGACACCGGATCGTTATGCCAAGGCGTCAGCCGGAACTCGTGCGCGTTCTCGAACCAGGTGTAGCCCGGGCCGCTCTCGCTGACCACCGTGCCGAGCCTGGGATTGGCCATGACGTTGGACCAAGGCGCCGGCGTGCTGGCGCCCTCGTCGAGCACGACGACGTACTCACGGCCGTCAGCGGCGAACGCGCCGGTGCCGTTGTCGAACAGTGCGGCCTCGGCCACCGCCTCGAACGGCCACGGGTCTTCGGCCGGACCGGGCGGCGCGCCTGGCGGCGGCAGCCCATGGCGGCCGGCGTCGATGCCCTGCTCGTCGACGGTCGCGAAGCTGTCCGCATCCGCCACCAACAGCGGCTCCTCGCGCTCGGGCGTTGTATGGCGCCCGACCTGCGCTTCCAGCGTGCCGTGCTGGTCGCTCACGATCACCCGGGCGACCGACTGCACCAGGATGCGGTCTTCCTGGGAGATCTGCTGCGCCGGCCGCACGAAGATCCCACCAGGCCGGTCGAGCACGTTGCCCTCCGGCCCTGCGGACACCAGGCCCAGGATCTGTTCCTGCAACTGCTGGCGGTAGCTGGCCTGGTCCTCGTTCCAGATCACCAGATCGACATTGAGCCCTTTGAGCCGCCAGTAGGCGTGCGCCTGAACCATCTGCCGCACCAGCTCGATGTTCTCGGCATCGGCGATCTGCACCAGCACGATCGGCAGGTCGCCGGAAATCGAGTGCCCCCACAGGCCGGACTGCCCACGCCGGTTCTGCAGCAGCACTGCGCTGTCGGCGCGCAGGAACGGATGGGCGAACACCATCAACCCGGCGATGCGCTCGTAGAGTTGCGCATCGGCCTGCGACGCGTTGATCTGTCGGCGCACGACCTGGCTGTGGGTCCAGGCCAGGTCAAACACGCGATCGGCGAGCCGGCGGTCGCGGTATTTGTCGATCAGCGCCGCACAGGCGTCACGGTCATCGCCGACGCCGGTGACCAGATCGAGCACCGCGGTCTGCTCCGGCGCCAGCGTGATCCGGACCCGGATCGAGACGATCGGATCGAGCACCGAGCCTGCGGTGTCCGACAGCGCACCGGGAACGCGCATGGCCTGCGGCTCGCGGGGTGTGTTGCCGCGTCCGAGGAAGCGCGCGCGGTCGGTCTCGTAGGAGATCCCGACGATATCGGCGCCGTGCGCAGCGAGCAGGTGGAACATCCACGGCGGCGTTTCGTCGCGCGCGCGCGGACGCCGCGTGCACAGCAGTGCCTGCTTCTCGCGCACGATCTCGGTCTGCACGAACAGGTTGCCGAAGGCGGGATGGAGTTCGTCGACGATCGCAGGTGCCAGCACCACCTCGGCATAGGTGGTGACTTCGATCGTACGCGCGTGGCGCGAGCGATTGCTCAGACGCAGCCGCCGCAGCTCGATATCGTCCTCGGCCGAAACGGCGATCTCCAGGTGCGTCTCCAGGCCCCGCCTGCGCCCGCGGAACTCGGCCTTGGCATCGGAGAAGATCGCCTCGTAGTGTTCGACCGGTACGCAGGTCGGTTGGTAGGCAGCCGACCACACGTCGCCGTCCTCGACATCGCGCAGATAGCAGAACGCGCCCCAGTGGTCGCGCGTGCCGTCCTCACGCCAGCGGGTGACGGCCATGTCGTGCCGACGCAGGTAGCCGCCGCCGGCCCCGGTAAGCAAGGCGTGGAAGCGGCCGTTCGACAGCATCTGCACGGCGGGCCGCGAGGCGTCGGGGGTGCGGAACACCCGCAGACGCGTCTCGCCGACCGACGCAGTACCGCGCACCCCGACCGACTCCAAGGCGTGCGGACGGACCACACCGGTGCGTGGCACGCGCTCTTGCAGCAGCAACAACGTCGCCTGGAACTCCGCATCGGCGACAAAGCGGCGCTGCATCGGCTGTTCGCGCAGCAGGTGATCGAGCGCCAGGAATCCCATGCCCTGGTGGTGGGCCATGAACGAACGCACGACCGCATGGGTCTGACCGCGCGGGAGCCTGGAAGGCGTGTAGTCGATTGCCTCGAACATGCCCAAGCGCCCGGAGAAGCCCGCGGCATCGAGCCGCTGCAGGTTCTGGGTGGCCGCCTCGGGCGCGACCATCAGCGCCATCATCGTTGCGTAGGGGGCGATCACCAGATCCTCGCCGAGTCCACGCTTGAGCCCGAGCCCGGGCACGCCGAACGCGCGGTACTGGTAGTTCATCCGCGTATCGACGGTGTTGTAGCCCGACTCGGAGATCCCCCACGGCACCTCGTGCTGGCGGCCATAGGCGATCTGCGCGTTGACCGCATGTCGGGCGGTCTGGTCGAGCAGTGTGTCCGGATAGCTGGGCATCACCAGTTGCGGCATCAGATACTCGAACATCGAGCCGCTCCACGACATCAGCGTCGCATCGCCGTCGACCTCGGTCAGCAGCCGGCCGAGTGCGAACCAGGTGTCCTGCGGCAGTTGGCCCTGCGCAATCGCGACGAAACTGCACAACCGCGCTTCCGAGGCCAGCAGGTCGTAATGGCCCTGGTCGAGACGTCGGTTGTCGACGTCGTAGCCGATCGACAGCAGTTGCCGCGCCCGGTCATAGAGGAAGCCGTATTCCATCAGCGAGAACTGGCCCGCCACGTGCGCCAGACGCTCGAGCTCGCGCACCCGGGTGCGAGCGCGCTTGCGCACCACCGGATCGTTGCCCGGGGCGCACAGGACGCGCAGCGACGGGATCGTGCCCGCGGTCGTCGGCCCGTCGTCCCGGCCGGCGACCGCATCGGCCGCCGGCAGCCAGTCCGACAGCGCGTCGCGCGCCTCGTCGCACGCGGTCCGCAGGCGCTCTGCCCACTGCGCGACCTCGTCATCGGCCGCGGCCGGGTCGTCGGCTGCAGGCGCCATCTCCGCCAGCGGCGCGGCCAGTGCGCGCAGCGCCTCGAGCGTGGACAGGGCCGAGGCCATCGTGGATGGCGGCGAGCCGATCGCACGGGTCAGCGCCGCTTCCAGCGCACCGGCCGCGGCGGTCCAGGGGCCGGTCGCGCGTGCCTGTGCGTTGGCCACCTGCACCAGCACCCCGAGCGTGTCGGCCAGGCCGGCGTATGTCTGCGGCGCGAGCACCGGGGCATCGATCAGCCCCAGCAGCCCCTGCCGCAGGGTCAGCAGATGTCCGGCCAAGTTGCCGCTGTCGACGGTCGAGATGTAGCGCGGCGGCAACGGCGCAAGCGTTTCGGTGTCGTACCAGTTGTAGAAGTGGCCGCGATGGCGCGGCAGCCTGTCGAGCGTCGCGAACATCTGCCCGGTGCGCCGCATGAGGGCCGGGGCCTGCAGATACCCGAAGTCCCATGCAGCGAGATGCGCCAGCAGCGACAGTCCGATATTGGTCGGCGAGGTGCGCCGCGCGACCACCAGCGTGGGATGCTCCTGGATGTTGTCCGGCGGCAGCCAGTGATCCTCGGCGCGGATGCTGACCTCGAAGAATCCCCAGGTGCGCCGGGCCAGCCGGCCGAGAAAGGCCCGCTGGGCCGCGGACAGTTCGGCGCTGCGCTGCGGTGGCGCGCGGCCCAGCCAGGCCATCAGCAGCGGGGACACGGCCCACAGCGCCAGCACTGGGCCAGCGACCCAGAGCGCCCCTGGCTGCAGGCGCCACAACGTCACGGCCGTGACCAGCGACAGCAGCGATGCGGGCCACATCGTGCGCAGTTCCGCCGCCATGCCTCTGCCCAGCGTCCGCTCGACTTCGCTCGACGGATTCCATTGCAGCAAGTGGCGACCGCTGACCAGCGTCCGCCACAGCGTCAGCGCGATCGCCGACAGGCTGAACATCGCCTCGTACGGCAGGCACGCCACGTTGACCAGCGCGCGCAACAGCCCGCGGCCGGTCGCATCGCCGACCTGCAGCAGGTGCGTGTCCAGGCGCATGTCCGCCGGCTTCGACAGCAGGTCGCGCAGGGCGGGCACCAGCACCGGCGCGAAGAACACCGCCAGCAGCCACAGCGTCCAGGGCAGTGGCGCGGGTTGCGTCATCCAGCCGAACAGCAGCAGCGCCAGCGCCGAGACCGGCACCAGACTGCGACGCAGGTTGTCGAGCAGCTTGCCGCGAGAGAGCGTCGACAACGGATTGCGCACGAGGCCGCGCGCACTCGGCACCCACGGCAGCAGCCAGGGCAGCAGTTGCCAATCGCCGCGGATCCAACGGTGACGGCGCTTGACGTCGGCGGCATAGCGCGACGGGTAATCCTCGTAGAGCCGCACGTCGCTGACCAGGCCGGCCCGCGCGTAGCAGCCCTCGAGCAGATCGTGGCTGAGAATGCGATTGTCGGGCAGGCGCCCGTGCAGCGCCTGCTCGAACGCATCGACATCGTAGATGCCCTTGCCGACGAAGGAGCCCTCGCCGAACAAGTCCTGATAGACGTCCGACACCGTGCGCGTGTACGGATCGATGCCCGGCTCGCTGCCGTACATGCGCGCGTAACGGCTGATCCGGCGACCGCTGAAGCTGCTGCCCACGCTCGGCTGCAGGATGCCGTAGCCGCGCGTGACCAACTGGCGCTGCGGGTCGAAGCGGGCGCGATTCAGCGGATGCGCGAGCGTGCCGACGAACGCACGTGCCGCATCGCGCGGCAACCGGGTGTCGGTGTCGAGCGTGATCACGTACCGCACGTTCGCCAGCACATCGACCCGGCCGACGACCTGCTCGAACGCGCTGGTGCCGGCGCCGCGCAGCAGCCCGTTCAACGCGGCAAGCTTGCCGCGCTTGCGCTCCTCGCCGATCCAGCGACCTTCGCCGGCATTCCACTTGCGCGGCCGGTGAAGCAGGAAGAAGCGGTCGCCGCCCGGTGCCGGGCTGTCGCCCAGATAACGCTGATTGAGGCCCGCGATCGCCGCCGCCGCATGCGCCAGCACGTCGGCATCGCCGGGCAACTGCGCGTGGTCGGCATCGAGATAGTCGCTGAGCAGGGCGAAATGCAGATGCGCATCGCGGTTGGCGAGGAACCGCACCTCGAGCCCCTCGACCAGCGCATCGACTGTGCCGATGTCGCCGAACATGCACGGCACCACCACCAGTGTGCGCGACGCGGCGGGGATGCCTTCCGAAAAATCGAGCCGCGGCAGCGGTCTGGGCGGTACCACCACCGTCGCCAGCCAGTTGGTCAGCGCGATGCCGAGTTCGCTGAACACCAGCACGCCCAACACGGCGAGCAGCCACACCGGCGCCCAGGCAACTTCGCGCGCGCCGGACTGCCCCAGCAGGCCGCTGGCCGCGAGCGCGACGACGACGGCGATCAGCGCGAGATAGACCGGCAGCGGGACGGTGCGAGGCACGATCCGGATCGGCGCGCGTCCGCGCACCGACGCCAGCGCGGCGACCGTCTGCCCGACCCCGTCGTCGACGAGGTAGTAGCCCACGTGCGCCTCGATCGCCTCGGCGGGATGGGTCCGTGCCAGGCGCAGCGTGGCCCGCGCAACCTCGACCTCATCGACGCCCGCACGCCGCGCCATCCGCTCGACGGCATGGCGATAGTGGTCGCGTGTGCCGAAATCCATCAGGGCATAGGTCGCGGCGGGATCCTCGCGCAACACCGCGTCGACCAGGCTCATGGTCTCGACGTACTCGCGCCAGTCCATCGTCGCCAGGAAGCGCAGGCTGCCGATGCTGTTGCCGATCGACACCTGGTCGGCGGCCTGCTGCTGGCTCTCGGCATGGACCAGCGCATCGATGCGCAGCCCCGCCTCGGCCAGCCATTGTTCGACCCACGTCAGCGGCATCGACAGCAGCGCTCCCCGCCCATGCAAGCCGCGGGTGAGTTCCGCGACGAAGGCCCCGGTCGCCGGCGGGGCACTGCGCGCCAGGTCGGCGACGACCAGCACCACGTCGCGCGGCGACCGCGCCGCAGTCGCATTGAGTCGCTCGGCCCAGCGGCGTGCGAGACGGTGATCCTCGCCATCGCGCATCACCCGCACCGCCATGCGGCGCAGGTTCTCGAGCACAGCCAGGCGCAGCATGATGGGGATCGCCCACAGCTCGCCGAGCGTCAACGGGGTCACCGACTGGTAGGCGGCGACGAACCGGCTCAACGTCGTCGCATCGACCTGGCCGTCGCCATGCGCCACTGCCTCCATCGCCAGATCGTAGACCCGCGGCAGGCCAGCCAATGCCCCGTGAGAGAGTGCGGGCAGTTCGCGGCTGTAGCCCTTGGGCAGGTGCCGGCGCGCCAGCCGCACCTGCTCCTCGATCAGATGATAGTTATCGAGCAACCACTCGCCCGCGGGCGTGATACGGATTTCGTCGCGCACCATCAGCGACAAGAAGGTCCGTGCATCCTCGAGCAGCGCCGCGTTCTCGCTCAGTCGCGCCAGCAGGCGGTCAGGGACGCGGCGGGACTGGATCGCATGGCCCAGCGCCAGCGCCCTGCCGTGCAGTTCCATCTGTTCGGCACTCAACAGCTGCGCGCGCAGCGGCGCTTCCGTCCCGGCGTCGGCGGGAAGCGCGGCGTGCCCCAACCGCGCGTTCCTGCGTAGGCGCCACCAACGGCGGAACATCCTTGAAGCAGCGACCATAGAAGAACCCGTCGGGCCCGACGGCCCTCGTCTCCATCATTGCACCCACCCAAGATCCGGGCGTGACGATGGATCGACGTGTCGCCGGCGCCGAGGGGCGCCCCCGCTGCGCAGCCCCGCGACCGACGCGCCCGATGGAGCGGCGCCAGCCACCGGTTCGGCAGCCGCACAGCGGACCCGCAGGCGGCTCACTGGATCAGGCTGGCGGCCTTGATCTTCTGGATCTGGTCGCGGATGCGCCCGGCCTCCTCGAACTCGAGGTCGCGCGCATGCTGGTACATCTGCTGCTCGAGCGACTTGAGCTTGGCGGCGAGCTTGTCGGGCGACAGCGCCGCGTAGGTCTCGACAGGTTCGGCGACCTTGCGGCTCTTGCCGCGGCCCTTCTTCTCGAGCTCGGGTTCGGCGCGTGCGCCTTCCATGATGTCGACGATCGCGCGGGCGACCGAGCGCGGCGTGATGCCGTGCTCGGCGTTGTACTCGACCTGCTTCTGGCGTCGGCGGTCGGTCTCGTCGAGTGCGGTCTGCATCGAGTTGGTGATGCGATCGGCATACAGGATGGCCTTGCCGCGCAGGTTACGGGCGGCGCGGCCGATCGTCTGGATCAGCGAGCCGCCCGAACGCAGGAAGCCCTCCTTGTCGGCATCGAGGATCGCGACCAGCGACACCTCGGGCATGTCCAGGCCCTCGCGCAAAAGGTTGATGCCCACCAGCACGTCGAACTTGCCCAACCGCAGATCGCGGATGATCTCCACCCGCTCGACAGTGTCGATGTCCGAGTGCAGATAGCGCACCTTGACGTCGTGTTCGCTCAGGTACTCGGTCAGGTTCTCAGCCATGCGCTTGGTCAGCGTCGTGATCAGCACCCGGTCGCCCATCGCCACGCGCTCGCGGATCTCGCCGAGCACGTCGTCGACCTGGGTCGCGACCGGCCGGATCTCGACCACTGGGTCGATCAGGCCAGTCGGGCGCACGACCAGTTCCACCACCTGGCCTTGCGACTTCTCCATCTCGTAGCTGCCGGGCGTGGCTGAGACGAAGATCGCCCGCGGCGAGCGCCCTTCCCACTCCTCGAACTTCAGCGGCCGGTTGTCCAGCGCCGAGGGCAGCCGGAAACCGAAGTTCACCAAGGTCTCCTTGCGCGAACGGTCGCCCTTGTACATCGCCCCGATCTGCGGGACGGTGACATGCGACTCGTCGATGACCAGCAGCGCATCGGGCGGCAAGTAGTCGAACAGGCACGGCGGCGCCTCGCCGGGCATGCGCCCGGTCAGATGGCGCGAGTAGTTCTCCACGCCATTGCAGTAGCCGACCTCGGCCATCATCTCCAGGTCGAACTGGGTGCGCTGCTGCAACCGCTGCGCCTCCACCAGCTTGTTCTCAGCGTAGAACTGCTCCAACCGCGGCGGCAACTCGGCCTTGATCGCCTCGATCGCGTCGAGTGTCGTGCGCCGCGTGGTCACGTAGTGCGACTTGGGATAGATCGTGTAGCGCTGCAGCGTGCGCCGGGTCTCGCCGGTCAGCGGGTCGAACTGGGTGATGCGTTCGATCTCGCCGTCGAACAACTCGATGCGCAATGCCTCGGCATCCGACTCGGCCGGGTGCACGTCGATCGTCTCGCCGCGCACGCGGTAGGTGCCGCGGCGCAGCTCGTGGTCGTTGCGGCTGTACTGCATCTCGGTCAGCCGCCGGATCAGCTCGCGCTGGTCGATGCGCTCGCCGCGCACCATGTGCAGCACCATCCGGAAGTACTCGTTCGGATCGCCCAGGCCGTAGATCGCCGAGACCGTGCACACGATGATCGCATCGCGACGCTCGAGCAGCGCCTTGGTCGCCGACAGCCGCATCTGCTCGATGTGCTCGTTCACCGAGCTGTCCTTCTCGATGTAGGTGTCCGACGAGGGCACGTAGGCTTCGGGCTGGTAGTAGTCGTAATAGCTGACGAAGTACTCGACCGCGTTGTGCGGGAAGAACGATTTGAACTCGCCGTAGAGCTGCGCCGCCAGCGTCTTGTTGGGCGCCATCACCAGGGTCGGCTTCTGCACCCGCTGGATCACGTTGGCAATGGTGTAGGTCTTGCCCGAGCCGGTCACGCCAAGCAGCGTCTGATGCGCCAAACCGGCCTCGAAGCCCTCGACCAGTTGCTCGATCGCATGCGGCTGGTCGCCCGCCGGCTGGTACGGCGAGACGAGCTGGAAGCCGGCGGGTTGGATGGCGTCGTTCATGGCGTCTGCGATGCGAGGGAGCAGTTCAAATGGGGGCGACCGCCGCAGGCGACAACCGCCACCACGGGAACCTCCGACGATAGCAGCCGGAGGTTTCCGACCCGTGGAGGCGGCCTGCACCGAGCGAAGCCGCAACCCGGACTGCCCATGCTGATCGCTCCCGTTCAGGAGGATCGGCCATGCACCGCGAACGCGGCGTCACCTTGCTCGAACTGATGTGCGCGGTCGGCGTGCTGCTGGTACTCGCACTAGTCGCAGTGCCCGCCTTTGCACAGGCAGTGGCGGCCTATCGCGCGATATCGGCTGCCGAGCACCTCAGGGCCGACCTGGCCCTGGCCCGCAGTGCCGCCGTCACCGGCGGCAAGAGCGTCGTCGTCTGCCCGCGCACCGAGGACAACCGATGCCGCGACGACGGCATCTGGACACTGGGCTGGGTGGTGTTGCGGGACCCGGACCGCAATCTCGCCGCCGACGCCGACCACGACCTGCTGCGCATCGCCAGGCCGCCGGGGCTGGCGACCGGCGCCCTCGCCTTCGATGCCAACCGCCCCTTCGTGCGCTACCGGCCCGACGGCCGCAGCGTCGGGACCAACCTCACCGTCGCCGTCTGCAGCGCCGGCCGCGTCCAGCGCCGGCTCATCGTCAACAACGCCGGGCGCGTGCGGACCGAGCGCCGCCCGGACGCGGTCCCATGCGGCATGGGCTGACGACCTCGTCCTCCCGCACCCGTCCCGGCTGTGCCACGCCTCCTCGGGAGCGCTTGACCTCCCGCGACGAACCCTTAAACTACGCGTCCCCGCCCGAATAGCTCAGCCGGTTAGAGCACTTGACTGTTAATCAGGGGGTCGTTGGTTCGAGTCCAACTTCGGGCGCCAAATTCAAGAGGTCCGCAGCGATGCGGGCCTTTTTTGTGTCCAATACTATTGCGGCCGTCCAATACGACGGTCATCTGCGACTGGCCGAACTGCCCCGTGAGACGTCGCCGGCGTCGCCATCGCACGCACCCCAAACTCGTCTCAGTACGACATGACGCTGGCGTCGTGCAGCGCCCTCACCAACAACCGGACGTCGTGGGCGTACGCTCGCCCTTGTGGTCGATGGTCAACGTGCCACACGTCTTGTCCTGATTTTCCTGCCCCCCTTTGGGCGCCGCGCTGAGCTTGTAGGTTCTGGCACCAGCGGAGCCCGTCACCTGGCTCACGGTGTAGTACGTCGCCGCCTCGTTGTCGCAGGGAAAGCTGGACGGAGAGCCCGTGTACGTTAGGTTGGTCGTGTAAAAACGCTCCATCTGCTGCACTGCCTGCATCAGACATGCAGTGCCCGCCGCGCGGCGGGTCTTGACGATGTGCTGCAGGTAGCTCGGATAGGCGATCGCAGCCAGGATGCCGATGATCGCGACCACGATCATCAGTTCGATCAGCGAGAAGCCCGTCTGCGCGCGACGGTGCGCGTGCCAGCGGACGAAGAACGCGTGCGTCATCGTTAGTCTCCTCGGATCTCGCGCCACGATACGCGATCCCAGCGGGGACGCGAGGTGCCGAGCGTGCGCAGGTCGGACCCGCCGGTCCCCCCGACGACAAGACGACCACGCAGCAGGTTGGGGAGCGTCGGCATGCCGACGCCGGGATTAACCGAGCCGACGGGCAGACGGTTGCTGCCAGACACCACGGCGGCATCGTCTGTCTGCCCGTCGCCATCGAGGTCGAAATACGAGCCGCCGGCGCTGGTGCCGGTAAATGCGTCGAGCGCGTTGATGAAGCCCGAGCCATCAGCGTCGCAAGCGTTACCCGATGGCATCACACTGGCCGTGACCAGGAACGAGGACACGATCTGCGCATCCTGGACGATCCGCTCGCCGCTGCCAGGCAGGTCGATGTACCACCCCTTCGCGTTGGCCGGCAGCGCGCTGCGGGCCTCGAAGGCGCGCGCCGCCAAGCCGCTGACGGTCGTGCTCTGGACAGTGATGGTGCGTCGCGTCAGATCAGCACGCGTGGGCGGCGTCGTGGGATCGTCGTCGATGAGGCCGTAGAGCGTCTGCACCGCAGTATTGCGGGCATCCGCATCCTCGGTCGTCAGGTAGCGTCCGGTGCCGAAGAACACCCAGCGCTTGCGGGTCGTCGGATTGGTGGTCACGGTCGGCGCACCGGTGATCGGCTGCGAGGTTCCATTGGCATCCTGCGCAGTGAACAGCCGCTTGGCGCTCCACAGTGTCGAATTGCTGCTCGTCAGATCGAACTTCCACACGTTGCCGAGCATGTCGCCCGCGTAGACATAAGCGAGCGTTTGGCCATCTGCACCATAGACGCCGACTGGCGCCGACAGCCCGTTTGGCGTCTGAGTCGACCCGACACCGGTATCGATCTGCCGAATGATCTCTCCGGTTTCGACATTGAGCACGATCAGAACGGCCTTCTCACGCGAACTGTTGACGCCATTGCCCAGCACCGCGGCAACCCGACCACCGGCGACCTTCGACAGCAAGGGTTTCCCCATGACCAGTCCCATGTTGCCGTCGCTGCCAGTCGTGGTGTCCTTCAACTCCCACTTGTAGACACTCGTTGCGGTTGCGGCTCTCGGCGCGCTCACGTCGAGTGCGAATACACCCTTGCCGCCGCGACCCAGCGCGCCGATCAACAGATTCTTGCCCGGCGTCAGTGTCCGCGATGTCACCGAAACCGGTCCGTCAACGAAGTAGCGGTGCGTGTAATCGGGTCGGCTCAGCGTCGACAATGCGGAGATATCGATGATGCCGGGAACGTAGGCGAACAGTTCCTGCCCGTTGGCCGCATCGAACGCGTGCAGCATGCCGTCGTTCGCACCGACATACAGCGTATTGGTGTCCCCCACATAGGCGGGCGACGAACCGACGATATCGCCGAGAATCGACGCACGGTTGCGCAGCGTACCGCCGTTGCGTTCCTCCAGGATCGATTGCCCCTTGAGATAATTGGCGTTGTTCTCACCGGTGACGGGATAACTCGACGGGCCGCCTCCACGCGCGAGCGCCGTGACCTGTGCGGTGCTGGGGAAGGTCGCGCCCGCGCTTCCGCTGACGGTGAAGATCTTGCGCGAGGCCCAGGCCGGGAGTGTCGACGTCCAGCTGACCGCGTTCGCGACGCCGGTCTGCGTCACGGTACGCGCGGTCACCGCACCCGTCCACGTGCCGGACACGTAACTGGCATTGAAAACCTGCGAGCCGGTGTCGAGCGAAACCGAATTAGACGTGACGTTGGAGAACGAGCTCGTACGCTGCGAAATCGCAGCGAGCGCGCCCTGGAGGCCGGCGCTGAACTCCTCGGGATTGGACGCAGCGACGAACGCTCCGCGGCCGTTGACCGCTGCATGCAGCAGGTCGTCGATGCGGTCAGCATCTTCATGATCCGTCGGATCTTCCCAGGTGGCGTCCGACGGCACCGCCCCGACGCTCGACCAAGGCTTGTTGCCATTGAGGCCGATGGAGATGCCGAACGTCACCATGTGCTGCCAGAACGCAGGATTGGCAGAGTTGGTCGGGACATTGTTGGCAAGGTCCGTCCGCAGATCCGCCTTCCAGTAACGCATCGCCACGTCGGCCAGCGTGTCCGAGTAGCCGTCCATGTAGGGCGCGCTTGGGCTGTAGCGGTAGCTTTGGTTGTTGCTGCCGCTGATGGTCGAACCGGCGGTGCCGTCCTGATCGCCGACCTTGACGCTGTAATTGTTGCTGGTGTCGTTCCAGTAGCCGTCCGTGGTGAGGATCGCGAAGTTCTGGCGACACGAGAACTGCCCGGATGTCGCCTGCGGACCGTAAGGACCCTGCGCGTCCGTGCGGCTGAAGTACCGGCCGGCCGAGTCGAGTGCGCCGTGCAGCGGCGTGCCATTGTAGGCAATCACGTTCTGCAGCCGGGAATACCACGTCGAGCGCGAGGTCGTTGCCGAGGTGCCCTGCCCCCCGGGATTGTCGACGAAGCGCCCGTCATTGCCGTCGGTGACCGGGATGTCGAAGCTGTTGCGGTCCCAGATCGTGCGAAATCCCACGCGGACGCGGCTGTCGAGGTCAGCGAATGCTTCCGACGCCCCTGCTTTCGCGGCCTTCATCCGCGTCCGGTGATAGGAGAACCAGGTGGCATAATTCGTCTGCTCGGCCGCAATGGTGCGGCCTGTGGGCGTTGCGGATTGACAATTGATCCAATCCCGCGGGCCCGTCCCCGACGAACACCGGTTGTTGTTACTGGTCACGGCGCTGAGCGTGACATTATTGAAGTTGCTGTAGGCATTGACGACGACATGGTAGGTCCCGCCGCCGGCTGGTGGGTTGAACGTGCAGCTCTCGTTGTTGCCGCTCGCGTAAGGTCTGCAATCGTAGTTCCACGAGGTCGGTTGGGCGTTGAGGCGAACATAAAGATCGGCGTCGCCCCAGCCGCCACTGATCGCGATGGTGAGCGCGGTGGTGCCCGCCGGAACGACAACGGTGTAGGACAGTGCCTGCTCGCGGTTCGCAGACAGGCCCGACACCGGATATCCGGCCACATTGCCAGTGCTCGACGACACCGCACCGTACTCGCTGCGCACGACATCGTCGCCGCTGATCTGGTAGCGGTAGTAGTTCTCGCCGTTGTTCAGGTACGACGCCTCCGTTCTCGACGCGTCCTTCGGCACATAGAACGTCTGCATGCCACCGCACACCTGCGTGCCGCCCCAAGAGAGTTCGTCGTTGGTGGAGTTGCTGTTGCGGTTGTAGCGTCGGCAGCTTGAGGCATTGGCGAGGTTGATGGTGTTTCCGCCGACCAGATTGAAGCTGCCATAGACCGCGCTGAAACTCGTGCCGCCGCTCATGCGCGTCCCGTCCGCCTGACGCCACGGCAGATAGGTGATGGCGGGGTTGTAGGACAACGAATTGCGCGTGTACGCACTGTTGGAGACGTCGGGCGTCGAAGTGCTCGGCGGGTTGTCGGGCATCGTCTCGAACGCCATCGACCCCGAATCGTCGAGAATGAAGAGGATGTTCGGCGCGACGCGACTGGCAGTGGTCAACGGATCGTCGGGAATGGTGATGCCCGCACTGGCAGGCAATGCCAGCAACGTCACCAGACACGCGACCGGGCCAGACCACCAACGATGCTGCGAGGCTGTTGCGCGGCGACGGACAGGACGGGAGGTGGACATGCTTCAGGCTCCCGGCTGCGGAATGCGGCTAACGACGTTGGCCTGCAGCACGACTTGTGCGCGCCCCACTGCCTCGCTCTTGACGGTAATGCGGAAAATCGGGCTATGGCAGTCGAGCGGCACAGGAACCACCTCGCAGCTGCCCTGGTAACCGGGGCCGGTGCCTAGATACTCGATCCAGTACTCCGGCTGCGACACCAGGCCCTCGCCGTTGAACGCGCCGGTAGGTACCGGCTTCCAGACAGCCTCGGAGCCTGTGGGACACACCCCCAGGTTGGCGCAGTGCGCGGCGGTCGGCACGATGCTGGCCCAGGTCAGGTTGGGCGCCAACGCATCGGGCGCGACGTCGAGCACGTTCTTCTGCGCATAGCGCAAGGCGGCCTCGGCCGCCTCGAACGCGAGCGAGCGGTCGCGGGTGTTCGCACTCATGCGCTCCTGCAGCGTGGCGCTGCGCAGGATCGCGATGCCCAACAGCGCGGTGATGACCAACAGCACCATCACCACGATCAGAGAAATACCGCGCTCGGAAGCGCGGCCGGACGCAAGGCGGACACCTGGCGGCATCCATCGTCCTGAAAGTGTCATAGGGTTCTCCCGCGCACACTGATCACGCTCGACGCACGCCGTAGCAGCGGACTGCCATCGACGGCCGCGCCCTGCAGCACCAGCTCGACCCGGACTGCGATCACGTTCGCGAAATTCGGCGTCGTCGAGTAGATGCCGGTGCTGCTGTCCAGATACGAGAACGCGACCGATTGCACGCCCTCGATCACTTCCTCGGAAGCGCCGCTACCGCGCTTGACGAACAGCGACGGCTTGTTGTTGGCGTTGTTGGCGACAGACCAGGTGACGTCGCGAAACCGGGCCAGTGCCACCGTCGCGAGCGACGCATAGGGATCGGCCGCGGGATCATATCCGGACGGCAGCGCGGCAAAACTGATGTCCTGGTCGCCGACGCCGGTCGCGGTGACCAAGAAGGTCTTGCGCGCGTTGCAGAGCAGCAAGACGTCGCCCGTGCTGAACACGGTGGACGCCTTGGTGAGCTGGCCGGGGGCCAGCGTCAGGCTGGTGGCCGACGCGGACGCAATCTTGTACGCAGCATCCTCACCCGATGCGACCCGCAACGTGCTGGCACTGCCCGTGATCGGCGTGTCGCGGAACAACAGCGCGTTGCTGTTGGAGCTGGCGACTTCCGATGCGCTCGAACAGGCCGCCCCCCCGGCGGCACGGATATCGCGTGCGATCAGGTCCAGCGCGATGCGCGCATTCTCCTGGATCCGGTTCAGATCCTCGTTGGCGGTGTAGCTGCGCTGGTTGGACAGGAAGATCGCGAACGCGGCACCGACGACCAGCAAGCCCAGCACCATGGCGATCATCAGCTCGACCAGCGCCATACCCGCGGCGCGGTTGCGCGCCTGGAAACCGGCGCCGGTCATAGCCGTGTCACCGTTTTGACCTGACGCTGTGCATTGCCACGGGCGCGCGAGTCGTCCCATTGCACAACGACCGAGCAGGCCTCCGGGCAACCGCTGATGCTGGCGCAGGTGGTGTCGTCCAGCGCCGCGGCCGCCGTGCCGCCAGTTGCGCTGGCCGCACCGGCGCCGACCGTGGTCTTGAGCGCGATCATCCAGTCGCGCAAGTCCCGCTGGGCCAAGGTGCCAGCCGCGGCTGGGACCTTACACGTCATTGCCATGTTGTAGCTGCTGGCCTGCGCGACATTCGCGCGCATCGCCTCGATGATGGAATTGGTCTGCACCACCGCCATGCTGCTCTCCAGCGAGCTCTGGCCCGCCCGCATCGCGACCGCCTGCAGCGCCGCGGTGCCGAGCAAGCCGATGCCCAGCACGACAACGGCGACCAGCACCTCGATCAGGCTCACACCGCGCTGGCCGCGTGGCGGCGTCAGGGTGCGTCGTGGGTATCCGGTCAGGCGCATTGTCCCTTCCCATCCTTGCTGCTGCTGCGGGCGCTTCCGCTGACGTTGATGGTGATCACGCGCTGGTTGCTCGAGGGGTTCGTGGTCGGCATGCACACAGTCAGCGACGATGCCGCCGCCAGCAGCCCCGAGGGCCGGAACACGACGCCATTGGCCGGGCCGCTGATCTGGAGGCTCTCCGGCGCGACCAGCGTGCGCAACACCTCGGGCGTTTCGCCGCTTTCGTCGATGACGAGCCAGCCGGACCACGCCGCGGCCTTGGTGCAGGTCGCCCCGTCGGCAGTGCCGCACAGCTTGACCTGGACATTGCGGCGGACAGCCTCCGAGCGCGCGAACTGCACGGCGGCCACCAGCTCGCTCGATGCGCTCGACAGCCGGTTGGCATTGATCAGGCCGGTCATCGACGGTACGGCGACGGCCGACAGGATCGCGAGCACCGCGACCGTCACCATCAGTTCGACCAGCGAGAACCCGCCCGCTCCGATGCGCCCCTGCGGGCGGCGTCCACCACTGCGCATAGCATCCCCCATCCGATCGGCCGCACACTAAAGGGCGTCAGGTCTGGATGCCAGCGGCGGCCGACGGATGGTCACTGCTGCGCCCCGAACGGTCGCGTCGGCGCCATTTGCGGCACGATGGCGGTCCCGCCCCGCCCCTCAGCCGCCATGCCTGCGCCCCGGCTCCACCCACTGCTCGCCCTGTTCACCGCGCCCGTGCTGGTCGCCGTGGTGCTGTCGAGCCAGGCGCTGGCGGCGATGCTCAGCCTCGCCCGGCCGCTGGATGCCGACTGGCCGATCCGGTTCGGGCTCACGTCGTTGGCGGTGTTGTGGATTGTGCTGGTGCTGCTCGGCACGGTACGGCTCGCACGCCCGCTGTTGCTGCGTCTGCCGCCCCAGGCCTGGTCCTGGGCGATGCTCGCGCTGCTGGTGGCGGTCGCCTCGACTGTCGCCTGGGCGGGCTGGCAGCTCGCCGGCGGACCGATGGCGTCCGAGTCGCCGCTGCGGTTTCTGGCGCGGGTCGTGGCGCTGGCGGCGATCGCGGGGCTGCTGGCGCTGCTGATCTACCAGAACTATTGGCGGGCGCTGCAGTCGTCGGCCCGCGCCGATGCCGCCGAGCTCGAGCTGCTGCGCGCACGTCTGCATCCGCATTTCCTCTTCAACACCCTCAACACCGGCGCCGCGCTGGTCCACGACCGCCCGGAGGAAGCCGAGCGCCTGCTGCTCGATCTGGCCGACCTGTTCCGCGCGGCCTTCAGCGGCCCGGGTGTGATCCCGCTCTCGGAAGAACTGGCGCTCGTGCGGCGCTATCTGGAGATCGAGTCGCTGCGCTTCGGCAACCGGCTGGAGGTGCGCTGGACGCTACCCGAGGCGATGGACATGGTTGCGGCCACCCCCGTCCCGGCGCTGGCGATCCAGCCGTTGGTAGAGAACGCGATCAAGCACGGCGTCGAGCCGCGCCTGGAAGGCGGCACGGTCGAGATCACGGTGTCGATACAGCCGGGCCGGGTCACGATCCGGATCGGCAATCCGCTCGCAGCGCAGACGCAGGCCGCATCGAGCGGCCACGGGATCGGGCTGGACGCAGTGCGCGCGCGGCTCACCGCGCTCACACCCGGAGCCTCGCTGGTGACCCGCCCCGAGGCCGACGGCTTCAGTGCGACGGTCACGCTGCCGACCGGCACCTGAGGCGCCGGTCGGCAGCCGCCGGGATCAGGCGATGACTTCGTAGCAGGGGCGGTACTCGCCGGAGATCTTCATGCGCCGCTGCTCGACGAACGCGCGCAGCAGCGCGTCGAGCGACTGCATGATGTCGCGGTCGCCGTGGATCTGGAACGGGCCGTACTCTTCGACCCGGCGCAGGCCGTCTTCCTTGACGTTGCCGGCGACGATCCCTGAGAACGCGCGGCGCAGGTCCGCCGCCAGCTCGTGCGGGCGCCGGCCGTGGTGCAGGTCGAGCGCGGCCATCGCCTCGTGGGTCGGCACGAACGGACGCTGCAGGTCCAGCGGGATCGTCAGCGACCAGTTGAAGTAGAACGAGTCCTTGTGCGCGACCCGGTACTCCTTGACCTTGCGGATGCCGGCCGACATGCGCTTGGCGACCTTCTCGGGGTCGGCGACGATGATCTCGTAGCGCGACGCGGCCTCTTCGCCCAGCGTCAGGCGGATGAACTGATCGATCTGCTCGAAGTACGGCGCCGACGCCGTCGGCCCGGTCAGGATGAACGGGAACGGGATATCGCGGTTCTCTTCCTGCAGCAGCAGGCCCAGCAGGTAGAGGATCTCTTCGGCGGTGCCCACGCCGCCGGGGAACACGATGATGCCGTGGCCCAGGCGCACGAACGACTCGAGGCGCTTCTCGATGTCGGGCATGATCACCAGCTGGTTGACGATCGGATTGGGCGACTCGGCGGCGATGATGCCCGGCTCGGTGATGCCGATGTAGCGCGCCGGGTACTGGCGCTGTTTGGCGTGGGCGACGTTGGCGCCCTTCATCGGCCCTTTCATCGCGCCCGGGCCGCAGCCGGTGCAGATGTCCATGCCGCGCAGGCCGAGCTGGTAGCCAACCAGCTTGGTGTAGTCGTACTCCGCGCGGCTGATCGAGTGGCCGCCCCAGCACACCACCATGTTCGGGTCGCCGGGCTGCAGCAGGCGCGCATTGCGCAGCAGGCCGAACACCGCGTTGGTGATGCCCGATGACGACTCGAGATCGGCCGCGTACTCGGGCCCGAGCTCGATTGCGGTGTAGGCCAGGTCGCGGACCACCGCAAACAGCAGCTCGGCCACGCCGAGGATGATCTGGCCGTCGACGAAGGCCATGCCGGGCGCGTTGATCAGCTCGATCCGGATGCCGCGGTCCTGCTGCAGCACCTGGATGTCGAAATCGGGGTACAGCTCCTGCGCCGCGCGCGGGTCGTCGGAGGCGCTGCCGCTGGTCAGCACCGCCAGGGCGCAGCGCCGCAGCAGGTCGTGCATGCCGCCGCTGGAGGCGTCCTTCAGGCGCGCGACCTCGTCGCGCGACAGCACATCCAGCCCACCGCGCGGGTACACGTAGGCATTCACCACCGGCAGCGCCGTCGCCGCCACATTCGTCTCGCTCATCTGCTTCTTCTTCGGCTTTTTTTCAGGGGTGCGGCACTGTAGCGCAGCCGCCCGGACAAACGGAAACGGCCGGGTTTCCCCGGCCGTTTCCCGACGCTTCAGCAAAGGCGTCCGATCAGAATTTGTAGCGGAAGCCCAACTGCAGCGACCACTGCGATACGCCGGTGTTGCCGATGCTGTTGGAGTTATTGGCGATGGTCGCCGATTCGACGCGACTGGGATTGAAATTGCTGTAGACGTACTTGCCGTCGTAGATCCCGGCGGCGGTCAGCACACGACGGTTGGCGAAGAAGCCGTAGTCGTAGATATGACCCCAATCGGAATTGATCAGGTTGCCAACGTTCATGATGTCCAGCCAGATCTCCGACTTGTGGCCATCGAAGAAGCCGGGCAGCTCCTGGCTCACGCGGATGTCGAAGCTGTTCACCCAGCTGGCGCGACCGCCGTTCTTGTCGACGTGACCGCCGCGGTAGCGCTGCAGGTCCTGGTTCTGATCGAGCCACTCGAAGAACCGGCTTTCCATCGCCGGATCCGGCGTGAACACGCCCGACGGGCTCAGGCTGCCGAACAGCACGTCGCCCGGTGCGTTGGGGACATAGAACAGGTCGTTGCCGCTGCGACCGTCGCCATTGGCGTCGTTGGTGAAGACGTAGCTGAAGGGACGACCGGTACGACCCTCGTAGAACACGCCCACCGAGGTCTTGTAGTCGCCAAAGAAGTTGTGACGCCAGTTCAGCGACGCCGAGAAGCGGTCACGGATCTCGTAGCGCGAGGTCGAGGCCACGTCTTCGTTGGCATTGAAGATGTAGTTGTAGTTCCAGGTCGAGCCGGCGGTCGAGCTGGTCATGTCGCTGACCGAATTGGAGTTGGTGAACGTGTAGCCCACGTTCCACGACCAGTGGCCGTCGGGCGACCAGGGCTTTTCCAGCGAGAGGGTGAACTGCTGGCTCTCGCCCTTGTCGGTATTGTCCAGGAAGAACACCTGACCGAAATCGGTGTTGCGACGATAGCGGTTCGCCGACGAGGTCCAGCTGCGTCCGATGCGTGCCGGGTTGTAGTACATGTCGCGCCCGTCGGGCCCCTTGAAGACCGACTCGCCGATATTGATGCTGCGGTAGAACAGCGCGCTCTTGACCTGGGTGGCCAGCAGTTCGGCCGACGCCACCAGCCCGTACCACGGCAGTTCGTGGTCGATGGCCAGGTTCGCCTTCCACACCGAGGGCTGCTCGAAATCGGGGCCGACGAAGTTGACGTTCATCTCGCCACCCGCCCCCGCACCCGTGGGACGCGTCTGGTCGAGGCCGTTGGGCTCGAACGGCAGCGTGCGCCAGTCGACCGCGTCGCCGAGCTCGAGATCGTAGCGGACGTAGTTCAGGCCGGTGTTGCTGTAGGCGTTGCCGAACCACACCTGCGGCGAGGTGCCGCGGAACAGGCCGAGGCCGCCGCGCAACTGCGTGGGACGCTCGCTGTCGAAGGTGTAGTTGAAGCCGAAGCGGGGCTGCACCAGCCACTCGTCCTTGCCCAGCGCGTAGCTGTTGTCGTAGCCGAAGGCATCGAACGCGGCCTGGTTGAAGCTGGGACGACCGCCGACGCTGGGCTTGTCGGCGCGCAGGCCGAAGGTCAGGGTCAGGTTATTGTTGACGAACCAGGTGTCCTGCACGAACAGGCCCAGCTCCTTGTACTTGAACGACGCGGCGATCGAGTTGATCCCCGCGCCCGGCTGCGGCGCATGCAACTGGTAGCTGCTCCAGCGACCGCTGGCGAAGTTGCCTTCGGCGAGCAGGCCGCTCTCGTAGAATGCGTAGGTGCCGTAGGCGTTCTGGACGAACATGTTGTAGACGTCGTTGGTGCTGTAGTCGACGCCGAACTTCACTTCGTGATCGGCGAACGAGAACACGCCGGCGCCGTAGCCGGTCCAGGTCTCGGTCGTGAGCAGGTTCAGCGGGGTGCTGATGTCCTGGCCCATCTGGATGAAGCGCCCGGTCGGGTTGGCGTCGTCACCCTCGAAGTAGATCTTGATGTTGGCCAGCGTGTTCGGGCTCACGCGCTGGGACGCGTAATCGCGGTAGGAGACCTTGAACTCGGTCGAGAAGCTCTCGCTCCAGTCGCTGAACATCTGCGCGACGTAGTTCTTGATCGACTTTTCCTGCTGGTAGTGCGTCGAGCTCAGATTGATGATCGTGCCGCTCGTCGACGGCGTCCGCAGCTGGCTCTGGTCGACCTCGCTGTAGCGGAAGCTGGCGCGATGGTTGTCGGTGATGTTCCAGTCGATCTTGACCGCACGCTCTTCCATCGTCGTGCTGCCGTCGGTGTCGCCCAGGCCGCCGGCGTCGAAACCGTGCACGTCGCGGGCGATGCGGACCGCCTCGTCGACCTGCGCCTGCGAAATCGCGCCGGTGCCCACGGCGCTGTCGGCCAGGCTCGAACCGGGCGCCTTCCACTCCTGCTTCTCGTAGTTGGCGAAGAAGAACAGGCGATCCTTCAGGATCGGGCCGCCGAACGTCACACCGTAGGTCTGCTCCTTCTCGAAGCCGTCGAACTTGAAGCCTTCGGGATCCTTGCCGAACCAGTCACCGTCACGGTAAGCGCCGTAGACCGAGCCGCTGAACTCGTTGGTGCCCGACTTGGTGACCGCATCAATCACCGCACCGGTGGCGCCACTGATGGTGACATCGTAGTTGGAGATATCGACGTTGATCGCTTCGAGCGCATCCATGGCGACGGGCTGGCGGCGCGTCGGCAGGTTGTTGTCCTCCAGGCCGAAGGTGTCGCTGACCGACACGCCGTCGACGCGGATTGCGTTGTAGCGCGGGTTCTGGCCGCCCACCGAGATCTGGCCATCGGCCTTGTTGACCTGCGCGACGCGCGGGTCGAGGCGGATGTAGTCCTGGATGTTGCCGCCGACCGACGGCAGCGCCTCGATGACGTCGCGATTGACGTTGGTGCCGGTGCCCATCTTGGTGGCGCTGAAGACTTCCGAGCCGCCGCCGATTGCCGTGGCGACCACCGTGCCGAGCGTGGTCACGTCGTTGTCGAGCGAGGCGTTGACCGTGCTGATCTGGCTCAGCGACAGGTACACGTTCTCTTCGGTCTTGGTGCCCTCACCCGCCTTGGTGATCGTGATCGTGTACGGACCGCCGACGCGCAGGCCGCGCGCGTTGTAGCGGCCGCTGGCATCGGTGGTGGCGCGGCTGACCGTGCCCGACTCGGTGTGGACGATGGTCACTTCGGCGCCCGTGACGGGCTGGCCGCCGGCGCCCGTGACCTGTCCGCCGACGCCGGCGGAGGTGCTCTGCGCGAACGCAGGGGCGGCGGCAAGTGCGACGATCAGGCCAAGCGACAGTTTCGAAAGTCGGGCGCGATTCGGGTGTTTCATGGGTGGTTAGCCTCGATGCGTGGATAGCGGCGCGCACCTTGCGGCGCGGCGACGGTCAGGTCGGTAAGCGAGTGGGGTCCCCTGCCACGGCGCGCGCTACCGCGCGAGTGGTTAAGAACAGGTTAACACGGTAGTCGGGTTCGGTGACAGTGCCATGACACCGGACGCGCCGCGCAACCAGCTGAATCCGTTGGCTTTTCTCCGGGCACTGTGCGACGCACCGGACCGCCCGTCGCGATCCGGTCACATCGCCGATGCCTCAGACTGCCGGCGCGTCGCGCAGGAAGCCGACGATGCCGTCGAGCAGCATCTGCACCGAGATCGCCACCAGCAGCATGCCCATCAGCCGCTCCAGGGCGGTCAGCGCGCGGGCGCCGAGCAGCTTGTAGAGGTAGGTGGCCGAGAACAGGATCGCGGCGGTCGCGCCCCAGGCGATCAACAGCGCCAGGCTCCATTCGCCCAGCCGGTCGGGCTCATTGCTGCCCATCAGCATCACCGCGGCCATGCCCGAGGGGCCGGCGACCAGCGGGATCGCCATCGGCACGATGAAGGGTTCGCCATCGGGGATCTCGCCCATCAGTCCGCCTGTGGGCGGGAAGATCATGCGGATGCCGATCAGGAACAGCACGATACCGCCGGCGATCGCGACCGACTCCTGGCGCAGGTGCATGATCTCCAGCGCGTACTTGCCGCCCCACAGGAACAGCATCAGCACCAGCAGCGCGATCAGCAGTTCGCGCGCGAGCACCACGCGCTGGCGCTGCGGCGTGAGCCGCCGCAGCATGCTCAAAAACACCGGGATGTTGCCCAGCGGATCGAGAATCAGGAACAACAACAGCGCGGCCGAAGCGACGGTCATGCCGCGACTCCGTCGGGCGACCAGACCTGACCGCGATGGGCGGCGCCGGCCGCCGACAGCAAGGTGACGCAACGTGGCGCAACCCGCGCCGGATCCTGCGCCAGCCGGTCGTCTTCCTCGACGTGCGCGCGGCTGCGCAGGCCGGTGCGCATCGGCGGCGGAGACAGGCCGCTGACACGCACCGCAGAATTGGCGAGCTCGGCATGGAGCATGCGCACCAGCGTCTCCAGTCCGGCCTGGGCGACGCCGTAGCCGCCCCAGTAGGCGCCGCCCGTGCGGGCCGGCGGGTCGATCGCGAACACCACCGCGCTGTCGGCCGCCCGGCGCAGCAACGGCAGGCAGGCCTGGGTCAGCCACCAGCGCGCGGTCAGGTTGACGTGCAGCGCGCGCGCGAACGCCGCCGGGTCGGTGTGTTCGAGCGGGGTCAGGCCCGAGAACTGGGCCGCCACGTGCAGCACGCCGTCCAGGCGACCGGTGTCGGCCTCGATGCGCTCGGCCATCTGCGCATAGTCGTCGGGCCCCGCGCCCTCGAGATCGAGCGGATACAGCGCCGGCGGCTGACCATGCGCCTGCAGCCGGTCGTGCAACCGGTTCAGCCGCGGCACCTTGCGCCCGAGCAGCACCAGCGAAGCCCCGGCCTGGGCGCATGCCGTCGCCGCGGCCTCGCCCAGGCCGCCGTGGGCGCCGACGATCAGGATCGTGCGCCCGGCGAGCCCGGCCGGGCGCACCGGAATATCCAGCACCGGCGCGGTCACGGCTTCAGCACCTCGGCCAGGATGCGGGCCAGTTCGCCCGATTCGTGCAGTTCCAGGGTGATGTCGCAGCCGCCGATCAGCTCGCCGTGGACGAACAGTTGCGGGAATGTCGGCCAGTTCGAGAACCGGGGCAGGTTGGCGCGGATCTCCGGCTCCTCGAGCACGTTGATGGTGCGGAAATCGCGCGCCCCGGCCGCGGCCAGGGCCTCGGCCGTGCGCGCAGAATGGCCGCACATCGGGAACTGCGGGGTCCCTTTCATGAACAGCACGACGGCATGGCCGTCGATTTCGGCCTGGATGCGTTCGAGGATCGACACGAGGCGACTCCGAAAGGGGCGCGTCGCCAGCGGTGGCAGCGACGGTCGGGGTTAGAATCCGCTCATTCTATCGCGTCGCACCCGACGCCATCGCCCCACGGAGATTTCCGCGCCCCATGCCTGTCGAATTCGCCGCACTGCCCTACGATCGCACCGCGCTCGAACCGCACCTGTCCGGCGAGACGCTGGACCAGCATCACGGCCGGCATCAACTCGCGCACATCGAGCGCGTCAACGCACTGGTGGCGGGCACCGATCTGGCCGAGGCCTCCTTGGAGGCGATCGTGCGCAAGGCGCATGGCGAGCTGTTCGACCATGCCGCCCAGGCGTGGAACAACGCCTTCTACTGGCATTCGCTCAAGCCCGCAGCAGCCGGCGGCGGCGGCGCGCCCAAGGGCAAGCTGGCCGAGGCGATCGCCCGCGACTTCGGCGATGTCGCCACGCTGCGCAGTCGCTTCGACACCCTGGCCCAGCGCCACTTCGGCGCCGGCTGGGCGTGGCTGCTCCAGCGCCGCGACGGCCGGCTGGGCCTGGCGGTCACCGCCAATGCGGCGACGCCGCTCACCAGCGACGACACGCCGCTGCTGGCCGCCTCGCTGTGGGAACACGCCTGGTATCTCGATTACCGCGACAACCGCCAGCGCTATCTCGACGCGTTCTGGCAGCTCGTCAGCTGGGACAGTGTCGCAGCGCGATTGCGCGGCTAGCCACACCACCCCGCCGCCAGCGCCTTCCGCTCGCGGACAACTCGCGGATAATGCGCCTCCTTGCCGAGACGCCCCGATGACACCCACCGCCAGAGCCCAGTGGCAGATCCACCTGTGTGTGTTGCTGTGGGGCTTCACCGCGATCCTCGGCAAGCTGATCAGCCTGCCCGCACTGCCGCTGGTGTGGTGGCGGATGCTGCTGGTTGCCGGCACCTTGCTGTTGCTGCCCCGGGTCTGGCGCGGGCTGCGCGCGCTGCCCGGCCGCCTGCTGCTGGCCTATTCGGGCGTCGGCGCGCTGGTCGCGCTGCATTGGCTGACCTTCTACGGCGCGGTCAAGCTGGCGAACGCGTCGGTCGCGGCCACCTGCATGGCATTGGCGACGGTGTTCGTGGCACTGATCGAACCGCTGGTGGCGCGCAGCCGCTTTTCCTGGCGCGAGCTGGCTCTGGGCCTGGCGGTGCTGCCCGGCGTGGCGCTCGTCGTGGGCGGCGTGCCGGACGGCATGCGGATGGGCATCGCGGTCGGCGCCCTGTCGGCACTGTTCGTGGCGTGCTTTGGCGCGATGAACAAGCGCCTGGTCGAACGCGCCGACCCGCTCACGGTCACCGCACTCGAACTGGGCGCCGGCACGTTGACGCTGACCGTCCTCGCGCCGCTGATGCCGCTGCTGTTTCCGGCGTTCGCCGGCAGCCTGCTGACCCTGCCCGGCGCCCGCGACGGGGCCTGGCTGCTGCTGCTGGCCTTCGCCTGCACCCTGCTGCCGTTCGCGCTGTCGCTGGTCGCACTGCGCCACATGAGCGCGTTTGCCGCGCAACTGGCGGTCAATCTCGAGCCGGTCTATGCGATCGCGCTGGCGATCGTGCTGCTGGGCGAACAACGCGAGCTCGCGCCGGGCTTCTACGCCGGGGTCGCGATCATTCTGGCGGCCGTGCTGGTGTATCCGGTCCTCGCGCGCCCGCGGCGGATCGTGCATGCCGAGAACATCGGCACCGGCGAGGCGAAATCGATCACCCGCTGAGTGCGCCTGCGCCGGCCGGGCGTGCGCAGACCCGGTTGCGGCCGCTGCGCTTGGCCTGATACAGCGCAGCATCGGCGCGCGACAACAGCGCGGCGGCATCGTCGGCGGCCGCGAGATCGGCCACACCGATGCTGACCGTCAGGGCGAACGGAGACCGCATCGCCGCGACCGAGGCGCGCATCGCGTCGCAGACTTCGACCGCCTGGCTCAGGCTGCATCCGGGCAGCAGGCGGACGAACTCCTCGCCGCCGAGCCGTGCGATGCGACCGCGCGCCGCCTCGGTTTCGCGCAGCAGCGCGCCGAGCAGTTGCAGCACGCGATCGCCCTCGGCATGGCCGTGCGCATCGTTGATCGCCTTGAAATGGTCGATGTCCACAACTGCGATCGACAGTGGCGCGCGCTGCGCACGCGCCTGCCCGATCGCCTGTTCGAGCGTGCAGGAGAAGCCGCGCCGATTGGCCAGCCCGGTCAGCGGGTCGGTGGTCGATTGCTCGGCCAGGTCTGCATTCTGCAGTTCCAGCGCCTGCTGGTACTGCAGCAATTGCTGCTCGTACCAGGCCCGCTCCTGGAGTTGCAGATGCAGCGCACCGCTGACGCGGTGCAGTTCCATCAACCGCGACGCCTGGCGCGAGAGCGCCTCGAGCGCTTCGCGCTGGGTGTCGTCGAGCTGCCGCGGATGGGAATCGACGATGCACAGCGCCCCCAGCGCATGTCCGTCGGCCGAACGCAACGGCGCGCCGGCATAGAAGCGCACGCCCGGGGCGCCGGTGACCATCGGCAGGTGGCGAAACCGCACATCCCGTGTCGCGTCCTCCACCACCAGGGTCTGGTCGGGCGTCAGGATCGTCTGCGCGCAGAAAGACTCGTCACGCGGGGTCTCGACCGCGTCGAAGCCGGTGACCGCCTTGACCCACTGCCGATCCCGGTCGACCAGGGTGATCGCAGCGATCGGCGCGTCACAGATCGCCGCGGCGACCCGCACCAGGTCGTCGTAGGCCGCCTCGCGCGGCGTATCGAGAATGCGATAGGCATCGAGCGCCGCCTGGCGCTCGGCCTCGTTCACCGGCCGGTCGGGGCGCATCATCGTGCAGTTGGCCTGGCGCAGTGGACGCGAGCAACGGACATCAGGGACTCCAGCGTTGCGGTGCCAGCACCCTAGCGCAGGCCGCGCACGCCGATGTCGACGGCTGACGACGATGTGACCGCCCGCACGGAACCCGGCACTCGCAGGAGGACGCACCGACCGAGATAATGGCCGCCCGCCCGGAGGATCAAGATGCCCGCACCCGTCGAATTCCAGCTCGAAGGCGAGCACGTCGAACTCAACCAGTTGCTCAAGCTCGAGGGGCTGTGCGAGAGCGGCGGCGCGGGCAAGGCCCTGGTCGCCAGCGGCGCGGTGCGCGTGGACGGCGCGGTCGAGCTGCGCAAGACCTGCAAGATCCGCGCAGGCCAGACGGTGCGGGTAGGCGAACACACGATCCGCGTGATCGCGGCCTGATCGCACGCGATCGACCACGCAGCACCCGCGCCGTCGCCGGCGCGGGTCTCCGCGCTCAGCGCACGCTGTAGCCCGATACGCGCCAGGTACGGTCGTCGTCGAAGCGGAACGACACCAGTTCGCGGATCGGCTGGGCGTGGTTGGCGAACTTGGTCGGCGAGGCGACGTTGAGATAGATCCCTTCGGGCACGGACTCGCCGGCGCCGAACCGCGACCGGCTCACCACCGGACGGTCGCGCGAAGCCGGTGCACCCAACCGGCTGCGGTCGGCGGCGACCTGGCGCACGAAGTCCTCGCGCGTCACCAGACCCTTCATTGTCGCCGACGCGCCGTCCCAGACTTCGCCGGCGCGGTTGGCATCGATCATCTGCATGATCTGCAGCGCGGCGGCGCTGATCTCGGCATCCTGCCGCGCGATCTGCGCCTGCTGCTCGGCGGTGAGGGCCGGCTGCTGCGCGGGCTGTTGCGCCGCTGCTGGCGGCGCCGCCGGGGCGGGCTGCTGGGCGTGGGCGGCAGACGCGGCCGCGGCGAGCATGGCGATCGACAGGGACAGGCGCAGCTTGTTCATGGGCATGACGCTCCAGGCGGCAGACGGGTCGAAGGGCTCGAGTGTACGCCTCGGGCTGGGGCCGGCAAGCGGGCGGGGCGACGCGTGGCGCGGGTATGCTCGGGGTTTTGAGCCCTCTGCCCGCCATGCCCCGCAGCGCCCGCCGACCGTGCCCCGACCACGACGCGATGCCGCCCGCTCGCCAACATCGCGACGCTGCCTACGTGAGCGACCGGACGACAGGGCCTGCGCCCTCCGCCAGCCGCCCGCGCAGACGCTGGTGGGGCCGGGCGCTGCGGTGGCAGTTGCTGGCATGGCTGCTCGCGGTGCCCACGGCCTGGGCGCAGGAACGCATCCTGGCCGACGACATCGAGGTCCGGGTCCTGCCCGACGGCCGCCTCGACGTCACCGAACGCATCGCGATCCGCGCTGAGGGGCGGATCTTCCGCCACGGCATCGTGCGCGACATTCCGGTCCGTTACCGCGACCCGGCAGGGACCCGTATCGTCGTCGACCTGGACGTGTACGAGGTGCTGCGCGATGGCCGACCGGCGCCCTGGACCGCAGAGCGCAGCGGCAACCGCATGCGCGTGCGCGTGGGCGATGCCCGCCGCCTGCCGACCCCATCCACGCCGGTCTACACCTTGCGTTACCGGACCGCACGCCAGCTCGGGTTCTTCGACGATCACGACGCGGTGTATCTGCCGGCGCTCGCCCCCGCACGGGATGTGGCGATCGAGCGCGGCAGCATCACCATCGTGTTGCCGGACGCGGTACCGCTGGAGACGCTGGACGCCGATGGCGCCACCGGCACTGCGGACGCGCCGGGCCGGGACTTCCACGTGGCGCTGTCGGCCGCCGGGACCGCGCGCTGGACGCTGGCGCGGCCGCTGCCGCCGGAGGCGGGCTGGACGGTCTCGCTGGCCTTCCCCAAGGGCCTGATCGCGCCGCCCAGCCGGCAGCAGCGCCTGGCCTGGTGGCTGCACGACCACCGCGGACCGCTGATCGCACTGGCCGGGCTGGCGACCCTGCTCGTCCTGTTCGTGCTGCAGCGCCGCCACCGCCGCAGCCCTGCGGCGGAGGCCACCACGCTCCGTGATGTGCCTCCGCCAGGTGTCTCACCGGGCGGGCTGCGCTACCTGCTGCGCATGCGCTACGACGCGCGCTGCCTGTCTTCGGATCTGCTTGCGGCTGCAGTCGACGAGCATGTGCACCTGCTGCGCGAGCGCGCGAGCGCGGGCATGCATTGGCGCGTCCGGCGCAGCCGCACCGGCGCACACCGTCTGCCTACCCTGGAACAGCGCGCGCTGCTGACCGCACTGCTGGCCGGCCCGCAGGACGCGATCGTGCTCGAGCCGGCACAGGCTGATGCCATCGGCGCGACCTGGCGGGCGCATGAGCTCGCCCTGCGCCGCCGCTTCCAGCCTGCGTTGTTCAGCGCCCGCGGCGGCCATCTGCTCGCCGCGCTCGCGATTGCGCTGGTCACAGGCGCGGCCGCACTGTGGCTGTCCGCCGATGCCGGCACCTGGGTACCGACGCTTGCGATCGTCGCGGCGATGGGACTGGTCCTGATCGCCTTCGCGGTGCGGGCGCGTGCGCCCACCGCCGAAGGCCGTCGCCTGCTCGCGCACGCCCAGGGCCTGCGCCGCTATCTGACCGGCGCCGGCGGCCCCGGGGCATCCGACGCCCAGGCTGCGCCGCCGCTGCACGATGTCCACCACTACGCGTTCCTGCTGCCCTACGCCGTCGCACTCGACGTCGAAGCGGCCTGGACCCGCAGGTTCGCCGCGGCGGCCGGGCCTGCGGCCGCGAGCGCATCGGTCGCCGGTCTGCCCTGGTACCGGGGCGTGGCCGTCACCGATCTGGATCGCTTCTGCCGCTCCGTCGGGCAAGGCCTGGCCCGTCGCATCGCCGCCGCACGCACGCCGAGCGCGCGACGAGCCAAGCACCGTCGCCATGGTGCCGAAGGCGACGCGCCGCGCTGATCGCAGCGGCGACCCACGGGCCTGGTGGCCGACGCATCACAGCAGACGCCAAGCACCGGATCACCGTTCCAGATACGGCGCCCCGGGACCGCGCGCGCCGGCGACATCGTCCGGATTGCGCAGCGGACAAGTCCGCAGCGACAGGCATCCGCAGCCGATGCAGCCGTCGAGTTGGTCGCGCAGTCGCGTGAGCTGTGCGATGCGGGCATCGAGGTCGGCCCGCCAGTGACGCGACAGGCGCGTCCAGTCGACCTGGGTCGGCGTCCGCCCGTCGGGCAGGGTCGCCAGCGCCTCGCCGATCGCCGCCAGCGGGATCCCGGCCCGCTGCGCGACCCGGATGACCGCCACCCGCCGCAGCGCGTCGCGCCGATAACGGCGCTGGTTGCCTGCATTGCGCGTACTGGACAGCAGCCCCTTGCGTTCGTAGAAGTGCAGGGCCGAGACCGCCACGCCGCTGCGTGCAGCCAGTTCGCCGACCGACAACGTCTCGTGGGTCCCCAATCCTTCCCGACTCATCAGCCCCCCCTTGACCTCAACATTTGTTGAGGTTTTACCCTGCCCGGCATCCCCCCGCAATCCGACAGGAGCCCGAATGACCCTCCAGCCCCGCTCTTCGCCCTCGATCCAGGCGCCGGCCTGCGCGTGGTCGCATGCCGACGCCGGGCCGGAGACGATGCAGGCGATCGCCTGCGCACCGGGCGCACGCGGCGCATGGATCCCGGTGGAAACGCCGATTCCGCTGCCGGGCCCTGAGCAGGTGCTGATCCGCGTGCTGTCGGCGGGCTTCGGCCACTGGGACGTCCTCGAGCGCGACGGGCGCTTGCCCGGCACCATCGTGCACGCGTCCGCCCCCTGGATCGGCGGCGCGGAGGGCGCCGGCACGGTGGTCGAGGTCGGCGCCCACGTGCAACGGCTGCGCGAGGGCGATCGCGTCTGCGGCCTGGCGCTGCCTTGCGCCCCGCGCTACGGCTTCCATGCCCAGTTCGCGCTCGTCGATGCCGACCGCGCTTGGCGCATCCCCGCCCGCCTGCCGCTGCACCACGCCGCCGCGCTGCCGGTCGATGGCGGCCTGGCGATGCACGCCGTGGCCCACGTGCTGGGCCTGGGCGCAGGCGACACGCTGCTGCTGTTGGGCGCGAGCGGCGGCATCGGGCACATGGCGCTGCAGTTCGCCCGCCAGCGCGGCGCGCGGGTGCTGGCCGTGGTGTCGGGCGCCAATGGCATCGCGCTGGCCGAGCGGCTCGGCGCGGACATGGCGATCGACGGGCGCCGTCAGGATCTCGCCGCGGCCCTGCGGATCTTCGCGCCTGAGGGCCCGACCGCTTCGTTGCTGACCGCGAGCGATGCCGGCATCGCCCGGATCGCAGTCGATGCGCTGCGGCCCGGCGGCCGCATCGCCTGGCCGCACGGCGTGACGCCGCCACCGGCGCGCGCAGACATCGCCGCGACCGGCTTCGGTGCGCATGCCGGCGCGACCTCGATGCAGGCGGCCTGCCGCGCGATCGAACGCGGACCGTTCCACCTGCACGTCGGGGCCCGCCTGCCGCTGTCGCGGATCTCCGATGCCGAGCGCGTGCTCACCGCGCATCACCTGGGGCGTGTGGTGCTCGACATTCCCTAGAGGGCGCGCCGTCGACGCTGCACGGCCCGGCTGAATGCAACCGGCCGACGGCGCCGCGACAGCCGCAGGCGCATCGCGGACAATGCCCGCTCTCCCCCGACGAAGACCGGCGCGCACGCGCGCGCCGCACTGGACCGCCCATGCTCCGCTGGTTCGAAAACCGCATCGCCCCGTTCCCGTCCGCCCCGCCCGAACAGCCGCCGCGGACGCTGTTCGCGTTCTGCATGCACTACGTGCGCGGCAGCGGCCGCTGGCTGCTGCTGATGGCGCTGTTCACCGCGGCCATCGCCATCGCCGAGGTCGTGCTCTATGCCTACGTCGGCTCGCTGGTCGATCGCCTTGCGGCGCACACGCCCGCCTCGTTCCTCGATGCCGAGGGCGGGCGACTTGCGGCGATGGCGGTGCTGGTGCTCATCGGCCTGCCGGTGATGACCTTGTTCAGTTCGTTGATCATCCACCAGACGCTGCTGGGCAACTTCCCGATGCGGATCCGCTGGAACGTGCATCGCTACCTGCTGCGGCAGTCGATGACCTACTTCCAGGAAGAGTTCGCCGGCCGCATCGCCACCAAGCTGATGCAGACCTCGCTGGCGGTGCGCGAGACAGTCATCAAACTGCTGGATGTCGGCAACTACGTGCTGGTCTACCTGACCGGCGCGCTGGTGGTCGCGGCCTCGGCCGACTGGCGGATGATGCTGCCGTTCCTGGGTTGGGTGCTCTGCTACGCGGCGCTGATGCGCGTTTTCGTGCCGCGGCTGAGCAAGATCTCCGAGAAGCAGGCCGACGCCCGCGCGGTGATGACCGGCCGCATCGTCGACAGCTACACCAACATCGCCACGGTCAAGCTGTTCTCGCATTCCTCGCGCGAGCAGTCCTACGCCTACGAGGCGATGGACGGCTTTCTCGACACCGTGCATCGGCAGATGCGCCTGGTGACGATCATCAACGTCTGCAATTACGTGCTCAACATGCTGCTGGTCGCTTCGGTCGGCGGGCTCGGCCTGTGGCTGTGGCATGGCGGGGCGATCAGCACCGGCGCGATCGCGGTGGCGATCGCGCTGGCGCTGCGGATGCTGGGCATGTCGCAATGGATCATGTGGGAACTCTCGGCGCTGTTCGAGAACATCGGCACGGTGCGCGACGGCATCAACTCGATCTCGCTGGCGCCGACCGTGGACGATGCGCCCGCCGCGCAGGTGCTGCCGCCGGTGCGCGGCGACATCCGCTTCGAAAGCGTCGATTTCCACTACGGCCAGGCCGAGCGCAGCGTCATCGAGGGCCTGGACCTGCACGTGCGCCCCGGCGAGAAGATCGGCCTGGTCGGACGGTCGGGCGCGGGCAAGTCGACTCTGGTCAATCTGCTGCTGCGCTTCTACGACCGCGAGGCCGGCACGATCCGCATCGACGGTGTCGACATCGCCACCGTCACCCAGGATTCGCTGCGTGCGCAGATCGGCATGGTGACCCAGGACACTTCGTTGCTGCACCGCTCGGTGCGCGAGAACATCCTCTACGGCCGTCCGGATGCCAGCGAGGCGGAGATGATCGAGGCCGCACGGCGCGCCGAGGCGCACGAATTCATCCTCGGCCTCAGCGATGCCAAGGGGCGCACCGGCTACGACGCCCAGGTCGGCGAGCGCGGCGTCAAGCTGTCGGGCGGCCAGCGCCAGCGCATCGCGATCGCGCGCGTGCTGCTGAAGAACGCCCCGATCCTGGTGCTCGACGAGGCCACCTCGGCGCTCGACTCCGAAGCCGAAGCCGCGATCCAGGAGAACCTCTACCGGCTGATGGAAGGCAAGACGGTGATCGCGATCGCCCACCGGCTCTCGACGATCGCGGCGATGGACCGGCTGATCGTCATGGAGCGCGGCCGGATCGTCGAGCAAGGCACGCACGAGGCGCTGATCGCGGCCGACGGCATCTACGCGCAGTTGTGGCGCCGGCAGTCGGGCGGTTTCCTGCAGGACGACGCGCCCTGAGTTCACGACGCGACGGGCCGCGCCCGTCGCTCACCCCGGCGTTGGCGCCGGGGTCTGGGTACGATCGGCGCCGTCGGTCGGCGCAGCCGCCTCGCTGTCGTCGGCCGAGGCCTCGGACGGCCGGGCGGGCGTATCGCCGCCCTGCGCCGTCGGCGTGCGCGCCTCGCGCGGCGCGGGCGCGGCGGGGGCCGGCTCGGCGGCGCGGCGGGGCGTCCCGCTGGGCACGCCGAGGATGCGCAGCCGGCTGGCGATGCCTGCGGCCGCGGTCATCTCCCCGACGAGGTCGAACTCCGACAGCGGGCTCTCCGACGGGCACTGCGCGTCCGGGAAGCCGAAGCGTCCGCGCAACTCAAGACCGCAGGCGGTCATCGCCTCGACATCGCGATCGGGTGCATTGCAGGTCGCATCGAATGCGCGGATGTAGGAATCGCGGCGCGCGACGAAGTCCTGGCCGCACTTGCGCATCAGTCGCAGCCGGTCGAGGTCGTCCTGCGCCGGATTCACCCCGTCCAGGCCATAGAGCTTGAGCTCGTCGGGGGTGAGGATGCGCAGGCTGCGATTGGGCACGGCCATCATCAGGTCGGCGACCGCGACGGCGGCGCCATTGCGCTCCAGATAATCGCGGACCCGGCCGTAGACCGCCCGCAGTTCCCGGTTGAGCTCGGCCCGCGTCGACGCGCTCGAGCTCATGCGGATGATCCGGTGGATGCCGACCCGGCCGCCGATCAGCCGGGTGTCGCCGCCGGCGAGCAGGAACACGCAGGAACTATGGCAGGCCGCGCCTTCGCGCACCCAGATCGTCCAGCGCGACTCGGCGATCACGTCGCCGGCGCGGATCGCTTCTTCGACCATGCCGCCGCTCGAGTCGAGATCGAGCACCCGCTTGTCGATCTTCAACTCGTCGGCGACCGCAGCCAGGCGTTGCATCAGCCGGGTGAAATCCTGGGTCACGCGCCCCTTGAAGCGCAGCCGGAATACCCCGCGCTCGGCGCAGGGCGCCATCGCCTCGCGCAGCGCCGCGCGGTCGAACGCCTTCAGCACGTCGCCATCGCCAGCGTTGGCATAGTCCAGTTCGCAACTCACCGACGCAGTCGCGCCCTCGAGCGTCATCGGCGACCAGTCGACCTCGGCCGGATCGGCGGTGTCGGCGGGCAGCGGCGCCACATCGGGCAGGTCCTCGGTCGCCAGCGGCGCCGTGCTGACCGCGCCGCCCTCCTCCGGGCTGGACACCTCGACGGTCTCCACTGCCTCATCGACGGGCGCGGGCGCGCGCTGGCAGCCGACCACGGCCAGGCACAGGATCAACGGCAGGCACGAACGCCAGGACGACATGGAGGAAACGGACTCCGGCTAGGGGCGCGAGATGATCCGCCCAGTGTAGGGACTTGGCCGGCGACCGTTCGAATGCGATGTGAATGCAGCCGGACAGCCCGCGCCCAACGTGCTCAGCGGGCCAGCCGTGGCAGCAGCGCCGCGTGGAACGGGGCGGGCGCCTCGACCTGCGGCGCGTGGCCGAGCGCCGGGAACTCGACCAGTTCGGCATCGGGGATCGCCTGAGCCGCGCGTCGCCCCAGCACCGGATAGTCGCCCAACCGCGCGGCGATGGGCGGCGGCGCGCGATGGGCGCCGGGCGCGGTGCGATCCTTGCCGCCGATCATCAGCAGCGTCGGCACGCGCAGCTTCGCAAACTCGTGCACCACCGGCTGGGTGAACACCATCTCCGAGGTCTGCGCCTGGTTCCAGGCCACGATCTCGCCGTCGGGACCGGCGTACAGGCCGGCCAGCATCTCGACCCAGCGGTCGTAGCGCGGGTCCCAGCGACCGTCGTAATAGACCTTGCGCTGATAGGCCCGGATGCGCTCGGCGCTCGTCCTGCGCTCGTCTTCCATCAACTGGTCGACCGTCGCGTACGGCACGCCTTCGGCCTGCCAGTCCTCGAGCCCGATCGGATTGACCAGCACCAGCTGCGCGACCGCGTCCGGATACTGCAGCGCGTAGCGGGTCGCCATCATGCCGCCCATCGAGTGGCCGATCAGCACCGGGCGCTCGACGCCCAGCGCCTGCAACAGCCCGTGGGTGTTGGCGGCCAGCTGGGCGAACGAGAACTGGTAGCCGCGCGGCTTGCTCGACCCGCAGAACCCGACCTGATCGGGCGCGATCACCCGCCAGCCGTCGGCGACCAGCACGGCGATCGTGTCCTCCCAGGTCGCAGCGCAGAAGTTCTTGCCGTGCAGCAGCACGGCCGTGCGCCCGTTGCCCGTGCCCGCTGGCTGCACGTCCAGATAGGCCATCGACAGCGCCTGGCCCTGCGAGCTCAGCGCATGCGTCTGGCTCGGGTACGCCGCATCGAGGCCCTGCTGCCCGCCGCGGTCGGGCGAGGTGGCGTTGGACGCAAAGGCGGCAGCGGACACCCCCGACAGTGCGGCGAGCGACAGCGCGAAGGTCAACGAGCGGGACATGCGAACAGCCTCATACAGCGGGATGGCGCGATCCTGCCAGGCGCGATCGACCGGGCACAGCGTCGGGCCCGGCTCAGCGTGCGGGCACGGTCCACAGATAGATGCGGGTGCCGTCCACCTCCTGCGTGGCCTCGGGCGTCCACTGGTCGGCCATGTCGAAGGCGTGGCTGACGATCCGTGTGCCGGGCTTGAGCTCGGCGAGCAGTTTCGGGCGCAGTTTCACATTCAGGCTCTGCAGCAGATACAACGTGACCACGCTGGCCTGGCTGATGTCCTCCCGGAACAGGTCGGCCTCCTTGAACGTCACCAGATCGGTGACACCGGCCGCCTCGGCATTCGCGTTCGCCTCGCGCACGCGTACCGGGTTGATGTCGATGCCGACCGCGCGCACGCCAAAACGTTGTGCCGCGGCGATCGGGATGCGGCCATCGCCCGAGCCCAGGTCGTAGAGCACGTCGCCTTCGCGGACCTTGGCCAGATTGAGCATGGCATCGACCACCGGCTCGGGCGTCGGCACGTAGATCACGTCGGGCTCGCGCGACGGTCGCGGCGCGCCTTCGGCGAACGGCGAGTCCGGGCCGATCTGGGCGGTGACGGTCGGCACCGCGGTCGGCGCGCCGTCTGCGCCCGTCGCTGCGGGCAGGCCGGCAGCGGTATCGGCCGTGGCCTGCGGCGGCTGCGGATCCTGCGCGCACGCGATCATGAAGGCGGGCACGAGCACGCAGAGCGCGCGCATGGAACGGGACGGGGTCGATCGGATCATCGCGAGGTCTCCTCGAGGCAGGTGGACGGTCGAAGCCAGAGCAACAGCAGCCCGCCGACCGCGAGCACGACCACGCCGACCAGCGCACCGCGTCCGGTGTAGGCCAGGCTCGCGTACAGCAGGTAGCCGCTGGTCGCGCAGAACAGCAACGGCAGTGCGGGATACAACGGCACCCGGAACGGGCGCGGACGCTGGGGCTCGCGCCGGCGCAGCACGAACAGGGCGATGCCCACCAGCAGGAAGAACAGCCAGAACACCGGCGCGGTGTACTCCACCGCGACCTCGAAGCCATCGCGTGCGAACGCGCCCAGCCCGACCAGCGCCAACGCCAGCACGCCCTGGACCAGGATCGCTGCACGCGGCGCGCCGCTGCGCGCATCCCAGCGGCCGATGGCGCTCAGCGCCGGGAAATCGCGCCCGACGGCGTACACGCTGCGCGCACCGGTGATCAGCGTCGCGTTGGCCGAGGTCAGCGCCGCAGCGACCACGATCGCACTCATCAATGCCGCGCCGCTCGGCCCGAACACCCGGCCCATCACCTCGGCCGCGACGGCGTTGTGCTCGGCCATGCCGCCCAGGCCGAGCACGCGCAGATAGGCCAGGTTGACCAGCACGTACAGTGCAGCGATCGCGATCAGGCTGAGCACCAGCACGCGCGGCATCCAGCGCCGGGCATCGCGGACCTCGGCGGTGATGTAGACCGCCTCGTTCCAGCCGCCGTAGGTCAGCAGCACGAACACCAGGACCAGGCCGATCGCGCTGTCACCGCCGCTGCCCGGCACCGCTGCGATGTCGGTCGGCGCAAACGCCAGCCCCGCTATGACGATCACCAGCACGCCAGCGATCTCGGCGATCGTCAGCCACGTCTGCACCGCCGCACTGTGGCGCGTGCCGATCCAGTTGATCGCCGACAGCGCGATCACGGCCGCGGCCGCGTACAGCGCCGATGCCCCACCGCCGCGGTCGAACAGCTGCGCCAAGTAATCGCCGACGATGAAGCACAGCAGCGCGATCGAACCGGTCTGGATCACGGCCATTCGCGCCCACGCGAACAGGAAGGCCATGCGCGGTCCATAGGCGCGCCGCAGGTAGGCGTAGTCGCCACCGGCCTGCGGGTAGGTCGTGGCCAGTTCGGCGTAGCACAGCGCACCGACGATCGACAGCACGCCGCCTGCGGCCCAGGCGAGCAGCAGTGCCACTTCGCTGCTCGATGCGCCGGCAACGAGCGACGGCGTGCGGAAGATGCCCGCGCCGACGACGATACCGATCGTGATCGCGAACGCATCGCGCGCACGCAATGTGGCACGCGGGGGCGCAGGGTCGGCCATCGCGGGCCGGCGTTCGCTTGCGTCCATGAGGGTCCAGAGTGACGGAGGGTCGCCGTCGGCGAACCGGCGCTGGGCCGTCCGATTCAAGCACTGCCGCGATGGCAGACATGTGAACGCGTCCGCAGCATCGCACGCGTGCACATCGAGGCGCGACGCGCGATCCCACGCACAAGTGGCCGCCCGCGGTAGCGCCGCCGCGCGCTGTGGCAGCGGCGCGCACTGGGGAGGGCGACCCGCACTGCGGCAGCAGACTCGCGCACTGTGGCGGCGGACTGAAGACCGCTTCCAGGTCGGTGTGCGGCTCCCCCTCCTCCGCTTGCGGGGGAGGGCCGGGGTGGGGGCGAGCCGCCGACGGCGCGCATGGCGTCAGCGGTCGCGCATCGCCTCGAGCACGCCCAACAGGCTGCGCAGGTCCTGCGCATTGTGCAGACCGACGCGACGCAGCTTGTCGGCGCTGCCGCCGCGCAGATAGCGCAGCCACGCGGCCGGCGCTTCGCTGCCCGGCAGGTCGTCTTCGCGCAGCACACCGAGCAACTCGCGCTCGACGGTCGCCAAGCGGCAATTGGCCCAGACACCGCGATAGCGGCGCCGCACTGGGTGCAGCAGGTCGACATGGCGCAGGTCGATCAGCGGGTCGCGCATCCGCGCCAGGCGGTAGCGCGTGGTCAGCAACGGACGGTCGTAGCAGCGTCCGTTGTAGCTCACAAGGACAGTCTCGCGCCGCAGCCAGCCGGCGAAGACCTTCAGCATCTCGCGCTCGGCGCCGAGCGTGGTGATGCACAGCTGGCGAATCCGCAGCCGGCCATCGATGACGTCCGCCGCGCCGATCATGAACGCACGGGTGCCGGTGCCGCCGGCCAGGCCGGTGGTCTCGGTGTCGAACGCAAGCAGGTCGCCGCGCTGCACGGTGTCATGGCGGATGTCATGCAGCGCCAACTCGGCGTCGTCATGCGGCCACGGGGCCATCTGTTCCAGATAGCGCAGACCCGGCGCGATCTCTTCGCCAGGTAGCGTGCGATCGACCGTCGCGCCCGGACGCGATGCCACGGCCGGGGCGCGCAGCTTCATCAGCTTGCGTAACTGCTCGGCGACCGCCTCTGGCGACCGTTGCGCATCGGCGCGCGGCCACTGCGCGCGCGGCGGCAGCACGGGCGCCATCGGCCGGGCCGGCGCGACGCTCGGCAGCGCGGTCCCGGCCTGGCTGCGCAGCAGCCCCAGCCGCTTGGCCAGCGCGCTCATGGGCGCCCCGTCATGCGCTCACCAGCAGGTCGACCACGCGCGCGGCCAGCTGCCGCGGCGTGCGCTCGGTGTCCTCCTCGGACGCGAGGATCGGCCCGACGCAGGCCGGGCAGCCGGCACGGCAACCGCAGCCATCGATCAGCGCCGCGGCCTGCGCCAGCAGTTCGTCGCGGCGCCCGAACAGCGGTGAGGACAGACCGACGCCGCCGGGATAGTTGTCGTAGAGATAGAGCGTCGGCGCGAAACGACCGATCCCGGCGATGTCGAGTGCCGCGCCCTCGCCGTCGCGCAGTTGCCCGCGACCGCGCTGGTCGGCGGTCGCAAACCACGTGCCATCGCCGCTGCCCACGGCTTTCTGCAGGTCGCGGCTCTCGGCCATCACCGCGACCTGCGCGACCAGATGCAGTGCGTACGAGGCGCCCAGAAACCCGTCGAGCGCCTCGTGCCGCGCATCGAACGCGGCATCGAGCGCGCGCTGCGGCAACTGCCACCACACCGCGCTGGTGTGCAGTTCCTGATCGGGCAGGTTGACCGGCCCGTAGCCGATGTTCTCGTGGGTGTGGAAACGGATCTTCTTGTAGCCCGACACCCGCCGCACCACATGCACCTCGCCCAGATGTGCGCTGCCCTGCCCTGCGTCCGCCTGCTCGGCATCGTCGAGCACCTTGAGCTTGGTGTAGTCGATCGCATCGGTGTAGTAGTCGACGTGGGTGCGCTGCACGTAGGCCTTGCGGCCTTCCCAGTCCAGCCGCTCGACCTGGAACGGCTCGGACTGGATCATGTGGATCGCGCCCTCGTAGAGCGTGAGCGCGGCGGCCGAATAGTCGACCTCGGCGATGATCGTCTGCCGACCGTCGGTCCGATCGACGACCACGAAGTTGCCGTCGGCGACCGAGCGCAGGTTCACCGCCTGCGCCGGATAGCTGTCGGCGATCCATTCCCAGCGATCGCCCTCGTGATGCAATACGCCCGACTCGGCCAGCACCTCCAGCCACGGCAGTGGCGCGACCGGGCCGAACATGTCGCCATCGACGAACGGCAGTTCGAACGCGGCGCAGCGGATGTGGTCGAGCAGGATCAGCGGCTGGTCGGGCTCGATCCGGGCGTGCTCGGGGTTGGCCTGCGCGAAGAACTCCGGATGGCGCACGACGTACTGGTCCATCGGTTCGGAGCTGGCGACCAGCACGCCGACCGAGGGCTGCTGCCGGCGGCCGGCACGACCGAAGCGCTGCCAGGTCGCCGAAATGCTGCCCGGATAGCCGTTGAGCACGACCACGTCGAGGCTGCCGATGTCGACCCCCAGCTCCAGCGCCGAGGTGCTGACGATGCCGTCGATGCTGCCCGCGCGCATCTCGCGCTCGGCCGCGCGGCGTTCGGTCGGCAGGTAGCCGCCGCGGTAGGCGCGGATCCGGCGCGGCTTGCGCGGGTCGTGGTCGAAGACTTCCTTGAGGTACTTGGTCAGCACCTCGACCATCAGCCGGGTCTGGCAGAACACCAGTGTCTTGAGGCCGGAGCGGATCGCCAGCCGCGCGATGCGGTTGGACTGCGAGCGCGCGGACGCGCGCAGGCCCAGGTCCGGATTCACCACCGGCGGATTCCACAGCAGCACATGCTTGTCGCCGCGCGGCGCGCCGCCATCGTCGATCGCCTCGAGCTGCGCGTCGTCGACCTCGATGAGCGCGCGCCCGTGCTCGCGGGCATTGCCGATCGTGGCCGAGCACAGGATGAACTGCGGGGTCACGCCGTAGAACGCGCACACCCGCTTGAGCCGGCGGATCACATTGGCCACGTGCGAACCGAACACGCCACGGTAGGTGTGGATCTCGTCGATCACCACGTAGCGCAGATTCTCGAAGAACTGCGCCCACTTGGTGTGATGCGGCAGGATCGCCTGATGCAGCATGTCGGGATTGCTGACGACGATGTCACCATTGATGCGGATCGCCTGGCGCGCATCCCCGGGCGTGTCGCCGTCGAAGGTCGCCGCGCGCAGGCCGAGCTCGCCGGCGGCATTGAGTTCCAGCAATTCGGCGACCTGATCCTGTGCCAGCGCCTTGGTCGGGAACAGGTACAGCGCCTTGCTGCGCGCGGCGATCGCTGCCGACAGCACCGGCAGCGTGTAGCACAGCGACTTGCCCGACGCGGTCGGCGTGGCGACCACGACGTGGCGGCCGGCCTGGGTCGCGGCCCAGGCCTGGGCCTGATGGCTGTAGAGCCGGTCGATGCCGCGGCTGCGCAGCGCGCGCGCCAGCGCTTCGGGCACCTCGCCCGGCATCGGCGCGTAGCGGCCCGGCTGGCCGGGCAACAGCAGGCTGCCGGTGATGCGCCCGGGGTACTTGGCCGACAACTTGGTCGCAAGCGCAGTGCCGGGCGCGGTGCCGGCCGTGGTCGCAGGCAGCGAGTCGGGTTTGAGGATCGCGTTCAGACAGCACGCTCCGGGCGGCAGGCGGGGCGCGAGCGTGCCCGTGCGTCGTCTCACGACGCGAGACGGCGGCCGCAGGCGCCTTTCGTTCACGGGCGCAGGACCGCCCGCGCCCTAGCATCGGGCGCTCCTGATCCCCCGCTTGGAGACCCCGATGCAGACCCTGGACGGCAAGACGATCGCCATTCTCGCCACCGACGGCTTCGAGCAGTCGGAGCTCGAGAAACCGCTACAGGCCTTGCGCGAGGCCGGCGCCCACGTCGATGTCGTGTCGCCTGGCGATGCGACCTCGATCAAGGGCTGGGACCAGAAGGACTGGGGCCGCAGCGTCGATGTCGACGTGCCGCTTTCCAAGGCCGATCCCGGCCGCTACGACGCGCTGGTGCTGCCCGGCGGGCAGATCAACCCCGACAACCTGCGCAAGGACGCCGACGCGGTCGCGTTCGTGCGCACCTTCGGCCGCAGTGGCAAGCCGGTCGCCGCGATCTGCCACGGTCCGTGGCTTCTGGTCGAGAGCGGCCTGGCGAAGGGCCGCAAGGTCACATCCTGGGCATCGATCAAGACCGACCTGGTCAATGCCGGCGCGGATTGGCAGGACGCGGAGGTCGTCGTCGACGGCAACCTGATCACCAGCCGCAAGCCCGACGACATCCCGGCCTTCAACGCCGCGATCGTCAAGGCCGTCGCAGGCTGAATCCGCACACTGCGCTGGAGACCATGCCGATGACGATCGAATTGCAGATGTTGGCCGGGTCGATCGCCCTCGGCTTGGTCCACGTCCTGGTCGCCGCCGGGTTTTCCACCGCGCAACGCGGCATGGCGTGGAATGCCGGCAATCGCGACGGCCATGTGCCACCGCTGACCGGCGCCGCGCAGCGACTGTCGGCGGCGAGCCGCAACTTTCTCGAGACCTTTCCGTTCTTCGCCGCCGCGGTGCTGGCGGTGGTGCTGGCCGGTCGCCACGACGCCACCACCGCACTGGGCGCGCAGCTCTATCTGTGGGCGCGCGTGGCCTATCTGCCGGTCTACGGCGTCGGCATTCCCTACCTGCGCAGCGCCATCTGGGCAGTCGCGACCGTGGGGCTGGTCATGGTGCTTGCAGGGCTGTTGTGAACGCGGCGGTCCTGTCATCGAAATCCAACATTGGATTCACGGAAAACAGACGATCCGCGCCTTAGCCTGCGCACTCCCAAGTTCCTGGCAACATTCCGATGGCCCGTTCCGAATCCGATCACATGTTGGTGCTCTCGCTGGGTCGCAATGGACGCGCCTCGTATCCCGAGCGCCCCTGGGAGGAGATCGAACCGGTGCTGCGGCGGGTCTGGGAATTCGATGGCCGGCTGCGCGCCTGGCATGACGTCCGCGCGCAAGTGCAGGCAGCCTGGCAGGCGCATGACACGCGCCCGCGTCACGATCGCCGTCGCGGCGCCGCGATTGATCAGGTCAGCCGCGCGGTCTGACATCCGTTCGCACCATCTCCCGACGGGAGGAAGCGCGGCATCACGATCGACTCGCGATGCAGGCAGGCCCCGGCCACAGCACGACGCCATGCTCTTGCCGCCCGCGTGACGCGGTCGCACCGATAGTGTCCGCACCGCAGACCGGAGATCGCCATGAGCAAGGCCAACCCCACCCGCCCCAACGCCCCGAGCGACGAATCGTCGCTGCGCGACCGCGAGGATCTGCCGCCGACGCGCGGACCGGCACTGAAGGATCCGCGCTCGCAGTCGGCGATCGACAACATCGGCCTCGACGACCAGGCCGACCTGCTGGACCCCGAACTCGATGACCAGATCGGCGATCGCAATGCCGATGGCCATTCGTTCGCCGACGACGTGCGCAGCGATACCGGTGTGGAGAACGGCGAGCCGAAGTGAGCGTGCCTGTGCCCGGGGCCGTCTTCGGCCCCGGGCGCGTTGCGTGACGCGTGGTCAGACCCCAGGACGGCGGTACAACGCCGCGTTGATGCACGAGAACACGCTGACGATGAACCAACCGAACGGCAGCAACGAGACCGTCAGCAGCCAGGTGATCGCGAATGCGATGCAGCCAGCCAGAAACCACAGCACGGCCGATAGCAGCCGACCCTGCACCAGTTGCCCGAGGCCGGGCACGATGAAACTGCAGATGGCGGCGATCACATTGCCGGCCGAACCCTGTCCACTCATGGAACGATCTCCTGCGCGTTGGAATGACTGCGATGGTCCGCGACGAGGGCGCGGCGTGATGTGAATGCGCCATGCCGCTCCCTTGACGACAAACGCGCCATCAAGGCCGGCAACCGACCTGTCCAGCATACTGGCGAACGCTGGCAACGCGATGCCCGCGCGCATCTGCCACGCAGTGGAAGCGACACCGTGGCCTGCAGACATGGGCGCACCGACGACGGGCGCATCCTGGAAGGATGCGCCCGTGGCGGAATCACTGGCGATCGGAGGCGTCAGCCGACGCGGAAGCGGTCGTTGTCGTCGCGGCCGCTGCCAGTGTACTCGCCGCTGGTATAGCGGTCATGCGACACGTAGGCATCCTCCACCGCGGCCTTGGCGCGATCCCATTCCAGGCGTGAATTGCCGCGACGCGATGCCCAGTCTCGCGCAAGCTCGCCTGCAAGCGCGTCGTCCCACTCACGATCGGCATGACGCGAACGCGCGTAGGCGCCATAACGATAGGCCGGCTGGTAATCCTCGTAGCGGTCGTCGGCGTTGCGGTAGGGCGCATTCTCGAACGCCTTGGCGTAGTAGTCATCGCTGCGCTGGTACAGAGCGTACGTCCGATCCGTGCGCTCCCAGGCATCGCGCACCGCCGGCTGCGCGTCTTCCCATTCCAGCTTCGATTCGGCCCTGGCCGATTCCCAATCGCGGCGCAGTTGCGCCTCCGACTCGTCCCAACCGCGGGTCCGATCGGCCTCGCGGGCCTGCAAGCCGAAGCCGTAGGCCGGAGCGTAATCGCGGTCGTAGTCATGCCCAGGTTTGACGTAAGACCGGTCGCCATGCGCTTGGCGCCAGTACTCCACTTCGCCGGTCGGATCGATCCGCTCGGCCACGCCCTTGCCGATCGCCGCCCCGGCGACCACGCCCACCGCCGCCCCGATCAAGGTCCCGACCGGCCCGAACACGGTACCGGCCGCAGCACCGGCGGCCATGCCGCCCGCAGCGCCGCCCACACCGACACCGACGGGATGAGCGCCGGGCGTCTTGGTGATCGGATCGCGATTGAGATCGCGGCCACCGTCACGAATGTCGTCCTGCTTGGTCATGTGCTTGGCTCCGTTGCTCGAATGTGCGATCACCGTGCGGGTCCGGGGATGAAGCCGCCGTGGCGAAATCCGGAATGCGCGGCCGTTGCGTTCAGCTGTCACGCCCGGCCATGTCCGCAGGGCGTCGGTCCGCCGTCGCACGCGAACGTTGCAGACGAGGCAGCGCGCCGACCACCAGCAACGCCACAAGCGTGGTCGCCAGTGCCACCATCTCCTGCCCCATGCCTGCAGCCATGCCGATGGCCGCAGTCATCCAGACGCCGGCCGCGGTCGTCAGGCCTTCGATGCGCTCGCCCTTGTCCAGCTTGAGGATCGCGCCCGCTCCCAAGAACCCGATGCCCGACACGATGCCCTGCATCACCCGGGTCACCTCGGCGCCGTCGATGTCCGACAGCAATGGCGCGAGCACGAACAGCGCCGAACCGATCGAGACCAGGATGTGTGTCTTCAGTCCCGCCGCGCGGCCCTTGTATTCACGCTCCCAGCCGACCATGCCACCGAGCAGCGCGGCCACCAGCACGCGGACCACGATGGTGGTCAGGGTGTCGGGATCGGGCAACGCCAGTTCGCGGGCCACGGCATCGAGCACTTGAGCGAACACGCTCATCGCACATGGCCTCCAGGCACGGCAGGACGAATGAGGCGGGTCGCGATCGGCATCGGGGCACTCCGTAGGGGGGATGTGCGCCGGACGCTAGCGCGCGTCGGGTCTGACCGCGGTGATGGTCGCTGTCGCGCCTCGCGGCCCAGGTCGCACGTCCACCACCGGGCCGGCGCGCCGCCGCCCGCCTCGAAGCCTTGAACGGTCAGCGATCGCCCCCCTGCCGGCCGCGCCCCGGTCGCGGCGGCGGGAATGCAAAACGGGGACGGCCTGCGCCGTCCCCGCGGGTCAGATCGCGTCGATCCGGTCGCGCCGGATCAGTCGACGCAGATCGTCCACGCCACGCCGTCGCGCACCCGCTGCTGGCAGCCGAACGGATTGGTGTCGACGCTGCACCGGCCTTGCACGCGCGCACTGTCGACCGTGCCTTCCGGCGCCAGGCACTGACCCTGGCACTGCTGGCTGTCGGTGCAGGCCTTGCCGGCATCGACGGTCTGCAGCAGACACTGCGGCACCGGCGCCCGTCCCAGCTGCTTCCACTCGCCGCCGCGTCGCAGACAGTCGGCCTCGTTGGTCACCGACGCCACCGCCGGACCGGCCTTGGGCTGGACGGTGTCGCGCTCGGCCGGCGCGCTGCAGGCGGCCAGCAGGGCGATGAGCAGGACGGGAACGATGCGCTTGAACATGGGTGGGCTCTCGCCAGACGAAGGAAGGCCGAGTCTAGAACCGACGATGTGAATCCTGCAGCAGAACGCCCGCCGCCTTGCCCTGCTCCCTCCCCCGCCTACGGGGGAGGGCTGGGGTGGGGGCTGGCCATCGCCTCAGCGAATCGCCTCAGCGCACGCCCTGCCCGCGGTCGCGCATGGCCTCCGCATCGTCGAGCCAGTTCGCGCTCTTGTTCTTGAGGAAGAACACGTAGACCACCAACGACACCGCGATCACCGTGGTCGCGTAGACCACGAACGCGGTCACTTGGTCGGACTTGAGCGCGGCCTGGTAAAGCACCGGCGCGGTCCCGCCGAAGGCCGAGTTGGCCAGCGCGTAGCCCAGGCCGACGCCCAGCGCGCGCACGTGGGTGGGGAACAGTTCGGCCTTCACCACCGCGTTGATCGACGTATAGCCGGTCAGGATCACAAAGCCCACGCCCAGGATCAGGAACGCCGACAGTGCGCTGGTCTGCTGCGGCAGCGCGGTCACCATGTAGCCGGTGTAGAGCACGCCGCCGATGCCGAAGAACACCAGCAGCGACTTGCGCCCGATGATGTCCGACAGCCAGCCGCCGACCGGCTGCAGCACCATCAGGAAGGCCAGCAGCGCCAGGTTGATCCAGGTGCCGGTGATCGCATCGCCCCCGGCGAACGCGGTCTGGATCATCTTCGGGCCGTTGACCGAATAGGTGTAGAACGCGATCGTGCCGCCGGCGGTGATCAAAAAGCACAGCAGCAGCGGACGCCACTGGTTGACGAACAGTTCGCGCAGCGACCCCGAGGCGCGTGCGCCGCCGGTCTTGGCGGCCTCGATCGATTCGGTCTCCAGCGACTCGTCCATCGTGCGCCGCAGCCAGAACACCACGATCGCCGCGACGCCGCCCAGGGCGAAGGCCAGGCGCCAGCCCCACTCGGCAATCTGCGCGGTGTCGAGCGACAGCAGCATCGCCAGCAGCGTGGCCTGCGCCAGCACATGGCCGCCGACCAGCGTCACGTAATGGAACGAGGACAGGAAGCCGCGGCGGCCGGGAATCGCGGCCTCGGACATGTAGGTCGCGCTGGCGCCGTACTCGCCGCCCGTCGCGAAGCCCTGCACCAGACGTGCGAGCAGCAGGATGATCGGCGCGGCGATGCCGATCGTGGCGACCGTCGGCGTGATCGCGATGACGAACGAACAGCCGGCCATCATCGACACCGAGACCGTCAGCGCCAGGCGCCGGCCGTAGCGGTCGGCGAAGCGGCCGAAGTACCAGGCGCCGATCGGACGCATCAGGAAGGTCATCGCGAAGATGCCCCAGACGTAGAGCGTGGCGTTCTTGTCCTCGGGCGAGAAGAATTGCGACTCGAAGTACGCCGCGAACACCGAGTAGACATAGACGTCGAACCATTCGACGAGGTTGCCGGCAGACCCCTTCAGCGTATTCGACACCGACCGGCGCAGACTGCCGGGCGGTGTCGCGCTGGGCGCGGCGGAAGACGCGGAATCGCTGGACACACGCATGGGCAAGGCTCGCCGGGTCGGGGGCGGGCGAGTATAGAGGTCCAGGGCGGAAAGGCATGTCGGCGATCGCGACGTGCCCAGGCCGGGCACCGCTGCGTGCCCGGCGCCCTCGCCTGCACGTGAGCGATCAGGCGGGCGATGCCTCCGCACCGCCGCGTGCCAGCGGGTCGGGCAGCGATTCGCCGGTCGCCACGAACGACAGCGACACCGAGTTGAGGCAATGCCGCTCGTAGGTCGGCGGCGGCCCGTCGGGGAACACGTGCCCCAGATGGCTGCCGCAGCGCGCGCAGACCTCCTCGACGCGGATCATGCCGTGGCTGGTGTCGCGGATGCGGCCGATGTGCGCTTCGTCGATCGGTGCGAAGAAGCTCGGCCAGCCGGTACCCGAGTCGAATTTGGCGCTTGAGCGGAACAACGGCAGGCCGCACAGCCGACAGCAGTAGGTGCCTTCGCGCTTGTTGTCGAGGAACACGCCGCAGAACGGCGCCTCGGTGCCGTGGTGCAGCAGCACGCGGCGCTCGTCGGCGGACAGGTCCGCTTCCAGGGCGGTGCGCTCGGCGGTGCTGGGCGGACGCAGATCAAACGAGGACACGGCATGCTCCGGTGGCGATCGACCCTCAAGAAGCTGGCGATGCACAGACCGCATTGCAAGCCCCGGCCCGTGCGCCGCGTCCCGCCGCTCGGCGGCCCACGCAGGCCCACGTGACGCGTGCAACGGGCTACTCCGTCCGCAGGTCGAGCCCTGCGTCCACCAGCGGTTTCAGCACCCCGACATCCTCGACCGGCGACTTCGCCAGCCGCACCGTGCGCAGCCCGTGCATGGCGCGCAGTGGCGACACATCGTGCACCCGCGTTTCCTCCATCGTCAGCCAGCGCAGGCTGGGCAGCCCGGCCAGCACTGAAACGTCCTCGACGGGCGTGCGCGACAGGTCCAGTGTTTCGAGCAGCCGCAACGGGGCGAGCGCTGCCATGTCGTCGAACGTGGTGTCGGCCAGGTCCAGGGTCTGGAGCGCCGTCAATTCCGCGATGACCGAGAAATCGGTCACCGACGTTCCGCGCAGGCCCAGGTCGATGAGGTGGGCATGGCCGGCCAGCGCCGAGAGGTCCCGCACCGGTGCGTTGGTCAGCGACAGCCGTTCGAGCCGGCGCAGGCCCGCGACCGGCGCGAGCGCCGCGACCTGGGTGTCGTGCAGATGCAACAGTCGCAGGGCCGGCATCCCGGCAACGACCTCGATGCGCGCAACCCGGGTCGCCCCCAGCGCCAGCCATTCGAGTTGTCGCATCCCGGCCAGCGGCCTGAGGTCGGCGATCGTGCTGCCGGCAAGCCCGAGTTCGGTCAATCCGGTCAGTCCGGTCAGCGGCCGGTAATCCGCGACCTGGCTGTTGGCCAGCGACAAGACCTTGAGCGTCTTGAGTCTCGCCAACGGCGTGATGTCGGTGAACGGATTGCTGTGGAGCAGGGCGCTTTCGAGCGCGGGAAGTTCAGCGATCGGCGACAGGTCGTCGATCGCGTTGTTCCCCAGATCCAGCGTCCTGAGCGCGGGCTTGTCGCGCAGGAACCCGATGTCGCGCACGCCTGCGCTGGCGAGGTTGAGCAGGCGCAGTTCGCCGAGCGCGGCAATCGGCGAAAGATCCTGGACTTCGGTTTCCGACAGCGTCAGCACCCGCAGATCGGGCAATGTGGCGAGCGCGGAGATGTCGCGCACCAGACTGCTCGTCAGGTACAGCGTGCGCAGCGCGGGCAGGCCCGACAGCGCGTCCAGGTCGCCGATTCGCGTGCCATGGAGGTTGAGCGTTTCCAGGGTGCGCAGCGCCGAGAGCGGCGCGATGTCGTGCACCGCGGTCTCGTACAGGCTGAGGGTCTTGAGCGAGCGCAGGCCCGCCAGCGGCGCGACATCGACCACGCCAGACCGGCTGAGGTCGATCGACTCGAGTCCGTCGAAGGCCGCCAGCGCGGACAGATCACGCAACTGCGGCAGTTGCATCAGATCGAGCGTCTTGCCGTCGAAGCCGGCATTGACCGCCATGATGTCGGCGGCGTCGATACTGGGATTGTCGGCCGCCAGAGCGGCCGCGAGCCGCGCGAGCGCCGCATCCGGCGCTGCCGGCAGGTCACATCTGGCGCGGACCGTCTGGTCGTGCACATAGCCGCTGCGCAGGGTGCCGCCGCGTGCGTCCAGCAGGCTCACGCGATGGTAGCCATACCCCTCCGGCGTGAGGAGGGTGCCCTCGACGCGCAGGCGTTGCCCGTTGGGCATCCGTGCCGTCGCCGGATACTGGCGTGCGCTCGGCCCATCGCGCAGGTGGGTGTATGGGCTGGCGGCGTTACAGACTTGCACGAACGTCCCGCGCTCGACCGGCGCCGCCAGGGCCACCGGCACCACGCCCACCAGCCACGCCGCGCATGCGGCCAGACACTCGATTCGCTTCATTGCCGCGCTCCCCATTGTCGGACCTTAGCGCCTGACCTGGTGTCCAGACCCGCCGCACGCACAATGCACCATGCGCCCGCCCCCGATCGCTGCGCAGTCTCTGCCAGCGCGGCGCGCCCTGCGCGCCAGGGTGACACAGTCAGGCGAGCATCGGCAGATCGAGACCCTGCGCTTTCGCGCAATCGGCGGCGATGGCGTAGCCGGCATCCGCATGCCGCATCACGCCGGTCGCCGGATCGTTCCACAGCACGCGTTCGATGCGTCGATCGGCCGCCTCGCTGCCGTCGCAGACGATCACCACGCCCGAGTGCTGCGAGTAGCCCATGCCGACGCCACCGCCGTGATGCAGCGAGACCCAGGTCGCCCCACCGGCGACATTGAGCATCGCGTTGAGCAGCGGCCAGTCGCTGACCGCGTCGCTGCCGTCGCGCATCGCCTCGGTCTCGCGGTTCGGGGAGGCCACCGAGCCCGAGTCGAGGTGATCGCGGCCGATCACGATCGGCGCCTTGAGTTCGCCATTGCGCACCATCTCGTTGAACGCCAGGCCCAGCTTGTGGCGCAGGCCCAGCCCGACCCAGCAGATCCGCGCCGGCAGGCCCTGGAAGGCGATGCGCTCGGCGGCCATGTCCAGCCAACGATGCAGGTGCGGGTCGTCGGGGATCAGCGCCTTGACCTTGGCATCGGTCCTGGCGATGTCCTCAGGATCGCCGCTGAGCGCGACCCAACGGAACGGGCCGATGCCGCGACAGAACAGCGGACGCACGTAGGCGGGCACGAAGCCGGGAAAATCGAAGGCGTTCTCCAGCCCCTCGTCCTTGGCCATCTGGCGGATGTTGTTGCCGTAGTCGACGGTGGGGATGCCCTGCGCGTGGAAGGCCAGCATCGCCTCGACATGGACGCGCATCGAGGCTTTGGCCGCGTCGCGTACCGCGTCGGGATGGGCGGACTGCTCGGCCAGCCAGCGCTCGACCGTCCAGCCGATCGGCAGGTACCCATGCACCGGGTCGTGCGCGCTGGTCTGGTCGGTGACGCAGTCCGGACGCACGCCGCGCCGCACCAGTTCTGGCAGGACCTCGGCGGCGTTGCCCAGCAGCGCGATCGATTTCGCCTCGCCCGCCTGGGTGTAGCGCGCGATGCGCGCCAGCGCATCGTCCAGGTCGGCGGCCTGCTCGTCGACGTAGCGGGTCTTGAGCCGGAAGTCGATCCGGCTCTGCTGGCATTCGACCGTCAGCGAACACGCACCGGCCAGGCTCGCGGCCAGCGGCTGCGCCCCGCCCATGCCGCCCAGGCCCGCGGTCAGGATCCACTTGCCGGTCAGGTCGCCGCCGTAGTGCTGGCGGCCCATCTCGACGAAGGTCTCAAAGGTGCCCTGCACGATGCCCTGGCTGCCGATGTAGATCCAGCTGCCGGCGGTCATCTGGCCGTACATCGCCAGGCCCTTGCGGTCGAGCTCGTGGAAGTGCTCCCACGTCGCCCAGTGCGGCACGAGATTGGAATTGGCGATCAGCACCCGGGGCGCGTCGATATGGGTGCGGAACACCCCGACCGGCTTGCCCGACTGCACCAGCAGCGTCTGGTCGTCCTCGAGCGTCTTGAGCGTCTCGAGGATCGCATCGAAGCAGGCCCAGTCGCGTGCGGCGCGGCCGATGCCGCCGTAGACGACGAGATCCTCCGGGCGCTCGGCGACCTCGGGATCGAGGTTGTTCTGCAGCATCCGGAACGGCGCCTCGGTCAGCCACGAGCGGCAGGTCAGGGCGCTGCCGCGGGGCGCGCGGATGGTGCGGGACGGGTCGTGGCGCGAGGCGTCTGTCATGGCGGCACTCGATGGGGCGATGAGCCGATTATCGCACCGGCGCCCCGGACGGCCTGACGCGCTGCGGCGTGAATGCCGCGGCCGCCGGCCGCTATGCTCGCGCGCATGCGCTCCGCGTCGCCCGTCATCCTCGCCCTGCTTGCTGCGTCCGCGTCCATGGCCGCATCGCCATTGCCCGTCCGTGCCGCCACTGCCGAGCCCGACGTCCCGCGCGTGCTGGTGTTCACCCGCACCGCCGGCTACCGCCACGACGCGATTCCCACGACGATCGAGACCTTGCGCACGCTCGGGGCGCAGGCCGGCATCGAGATCGAAGCGAGCGAAGACCCGACACGGTTCGACGACGCGACACTGGCCGGCTACCGCGCGGTCGTGTTCGCGCACACCACGCGCGAGGTACTCGAGGCGCCCCAGCAGGCGGCTTTCGAACGGTATGTCGCCCACGGCGGTGGCTACCTGGGCATCCACGCCGCCGCCGACAGCGGCTACACCTGGCCGTGGTACGGCGCGCTGGTCGGCGCCTGGTTCGCACGCCACCCCGAGGGACTGCAGGCGGTGCGCGTGGTGTTCGAACAGGACCCGGCGCCGCTGGGCCGACGCGACTGGCGGGTCGTCGACGAGATCTACGACTACCGCCGCAACCCGCGTGCGGATGTGCAGGTGATCGCGTCGGTCGATCCGCACTCGCATGCCGCCGGCGGTATGGGCGACGACCATCCCATCGCGTGGTGCCACACCCGCGCCGGCGGCCGCGCCTGGTACACCGGGCTCGGCCACGACCCGGCGCTGTATGCCGATCCGGTGTTCCGCGCGCATCTGCTGCAGGGACTGCGCTGGACGACCGGCCAGGCCGACGACTGCTGAGCCCGAACGCAGAAACGCCCGGACATGCCGGGCGTTTCGCGCACTGCGGTGCCGCCGGTATCGTCAGAACACCGACGGATCCAGCCGGCGCAGCGCGTCCTTGATGTCGACCGAGCCGGTGCGCTCGATGTCGCTGCGGGTGTAGACCCGGCCGCCCCCGTCGACGCATTCCTGCTCGGCACGCTTGGACCGCGCGTTACGCGCCGCGGTCACCCGCGACCCGGTCTCGCGAATGCAGAAACGATCAGACGGGCTGGCACGCTGGCCACGCTCGCGCACCGCCTCTTCCTCTTCCTCCTGCTGCTGCGCCAGAGCGCCATGCGACACCGCGCCCAGCGCCAGACCGGCGCACAGCGCCGCCATCCACCATCTGTTGTTCATTGCGCACTCCAGGTTGCTGGTCCTGCTGCGCACGATACGCCCCCCCACTCCATCCCGTGGTCTGCGCCCGCTGAACGTTCAGATTCCTCGCCCCAAAAACCGGGGTCAGAGTGCAATTTCAGTGGACATGCGCGCTGATCCGGGTTGCTGAGGAAATTGCACTCTGACCCCGGTTTTGGCTTTGGACTGTCACTTGGGCTCGGTATCCTGTGGGGATGATCGATATCGCATTGGTGCGCCGGATGGCGCCGTCTGTTCTGGTTTCCGTGGTGCTTTGCAGTTTGCTCGTGCTGGTTGGCTGCGCGAGCCGCGCCGCGTCGCCCGCGGCCGCGGATCCGCGGCCCACGCTACTGCTGATTTCGCTCGACGGCGTGCGCCCCGACTCCCTGGGGCGCGGTGAAACGCCGCATCTCGACGCGCTCGCGCGCGGGGGCGTGCAGGGCTGGATGCGGCCGTCGTATCCGTCGCTGACCTTTCCTAATCACTACACGCTGGTCACCGGGCTGCGCCCCGACCGCCACGGCATCGTCCACAACTCGATGCACGACGCCACGCTCGGCGACTTCAAGCTGTCCGACCGCGCGGCCGTCGAGAACGCGGCCTGGTGGAACGACGGCGAGCCGTTGTGGGTGACGTCCGAGAACGCCGGGCTGGCGACCGCCACGCTGTCGTGGCCCGGCAGCGAGGCCGCAGTGCGCGGCGTGCGGCCGACGCGCTGGCTGCCGTTCGACAAGACCCGCCCACTCGACGCACGCGTGGACACGGTGCTCGGTTGGCTGTCCGAACCCGATGCTACGCGCCCGCGGCTGGCGACGCTGTACTTCGAGCATGTGGACTCGGCCGGCCACGACCATGGCCCCAACGCCCCGCAGACGCATGCGGCCTTGCGTCAGGTCGACGCGGCGATCGGCCGACTCGTCGCCGGTCTGCGCGCACACGGCGCGTTCGATCGCACGAACATCGTCGTCGTGTCCGATCACGGCATGGCCGAGGTCGCGCCCGGGCACGCCATCGCGGTCGAGGACATGGTGGCGCCCGAGGAGGCGCGCGTGGTCTCGATCGGCCAGGTCGTGGGCATCGCGCCCCATCCCGGTCACGAGGCCACGGTCGCCGCGCGCCTGCTCGGCGCGCATCCGCGCTACGACTGCTGGCGCAAGGAGGCGTTGCCGGCGCGCTGGGCCTACGGCCGCCATCGACGCGTGCCGCCCATCGTCTGCCAGATGCACGAAGGCTGGGACGCGCTGCCGCGCGAAACCGTCGCCACGCGCGATGTCGGGCCGCGTGGCTCGCATGGCTTCGATCCGGCACTGCCCTCGATGCGCGCGGTGTTCATCGCGCACGGGCCGTCGTTCCGACACGGCATCGTCCTGAATGGCTTCGACAACGTCGACGTCTACCCGTTGCTGGCCCGGCTGATCGGCGTGGCGCCGGCCGAGCACGACGGCGACGCAGCGACGCTGCTGCCTGCGCTGCGATCCGACGATCGCCGTTAGTTGCGACGACCGCGCTCGCTGCGCGGCGCGTCGCATTCGTGTCCGAAAACGGCCAGTCCCGCGCCGGGCGCGGTGCTAGCCTGCGGGCATGTCGTCGCCCCCCGCCCTGCCCGATCCCGCCGTCTGCGAGCAGGCCCGCCTGAGCCGCGACGCGCGCTTCGATGGGCTGTTCTTCACCGCGGTCCGCACCACCGGCATCTACTGCCGTCCGGTCTGTCCGGCGCCACCGCCGCGGGCCGGGAACGTGACCTACTACGCCAATGCGGCCGCGGCCCAGGCCGACGGCTTCCGGCCCTGCCTGCGCTGCCGCCCGGAGCTGGCGCCCGGCGACGGGCACTGGCACCGCGGCGACGATGTCGTGGCGCGAGCGCTGGCGCTGATCGATCGCGGTGCGCTCGACGATGCGCCGCTGGCGTCGCTGGCAGCGCAGTTGCATCTGGGCGAACGCCAACTGCGGCGGTTGTTCGTCGAGCGCCTGGGCGCGCCGCCGATCGGCGTGCGCGGGACGCGCCGCCTGCTGTTCGCCAAGCAGTTGCTGACCGAAACCGCACTGCCGATCACCGAAGTCGCGCTGGCCGCCGGCTTTGCCAGCCTGCGCCGGTTCAACACCGCATTCCGCGAGGCCTATCGCATGGCGCCGCGCGATCTGCGTCGGCAGCCCTCGGCGTCCGTTGCCGGCGATGGACTGGTGCTCCGGCTCGGCTACCGCCCGCCGTACGACTTCGCCGCGATGCTGGATTTCCTGCGCAGCCGCGCGCTGCCAGGCATCGAACGCATCGACGAGGCCGGCTACACCCGGGTCGTGGGCGACGCATTGGCGGCGGGTTGGCTGCGTGTCTCGCATTGGCCGGCCACGGTGGCCGGGCCGGCGCATGCGTTGCGGCTCGAGCTGTACGGCATCGCACCGGCACGGCTGCAGGACACCGTGCGGCGCGTGCGGCGGATGTTCGATCTCGACGCCGAGCCGACCGCGATCGCCGCCCACCTGGCGCAGGATCCACGGCTGGCACCTCTGCTGCAGGCCCGTCCGGGCCTGCGCCTGCCCAGCGGCTGGGACGGTTTCGAGATCGCGGTGCGCGCGGTGATCGGCCAGCAGGTCAGTGTGGCCGCCGCGCGTACGCTGACCGCCCGGTTGTCGCAGCGCTTCGGCCATCGGTTGCCCGAGACGCTGGCCGCCCATGGATTCGCCCACCTCTTCCCGACCCCCGAGGCGCTGGTCGACGGCGACTTCGATGGCCTCGGCCTGATCGGCAGCCGCATCGCGACGATCCGTGCGATCGCCGCGGCCCTGCTCGAGGGCCGTGTGGATTTCGACCCGGCGCGCACGCTCGACGACACCGTCGCCCGCTGGACCGCATTGCCCGGCATCGGGCCCTGGACGGCGCAGTACATCGCGCTGCGCGCGCTGGGCCATCCCGACGCGTTTCCCGCGCAGGACCTCGTGCTGCAGAAGGCCGTGCCCACCGATGGCAGCCGGCTCGACGCGCGCGCGCTGCAAGCACGCGCGCAGGCCTGGCGGCCCTGGCGTGGCTACGCGGTCTTCCACCTGTGGCGCGATGCCGCGCTATCGGCCCCGCCCGCCGTCGCCCGCCCCCGGAGTCCCCGATGAGCCCCTCACCCGTCTTCACGACCTCGCTCGACACCCCGATCGGCCCACTACGGCTCGCCGCCTCCGATGCTGGCTTGCACGCGATCGATTTCCCGCAAGCGCGACCGCTGCTGCGCGGACGCGCGCACTGGCAGGCCGGCGATCACGCGCTGCTGCGCGAAACCGCGGCGCAACTGCGCGCCTACTTCGCCAGGCGGCTGCGCCACTTCGACCTGCCGCTCGCCGCCGATGGCACCGCGTTCCAGCATGCGGTCTGGCAGGCGCTCTCACGCATTCCCTACGGCACCACCACCAGCTACGTCGCGCTGGCACGCGGCCTCGGTCGGCCGACTGCCAGCCGCGCGGTCGGCGCCGCGAACGGGCGCAACCCGATCCCGATCGTCGTGCCCTGCCACCGGGTGATCGGCGCCAGTGGCGCGCTGACCGGCTTCGCCGGCGGCGTGCCGACCAAACAGTTCCTGCTCGCGCTCGAAGGCGCGCTGCCCGCCGTCGACGGCCTGTTCGCCGCGCACGCGGTGGCGCCGGCCGCGTAGCCGGCCTGCCCGGAATCGGCCCGACGCAGCGTGGGAAAACCGGTTGTTCGCGGCCGCGAGCGGCTCAGCGCAGGGCCGGCCGGTCCTGGGTGAGGTGTGCAGCGATCAGGCGTCGGAACGGCGTCAGGCGCTGCGCGATGCGCAGCGTGGTGCTGCGGACCAATCGCGCCGGTGCGCGATCGTCGGTGTAGAGGCTGGCGACGATGCCGGTCGCGGCGAACAGCGGCCAGGTCGCCACCCGATGCTGGCGCTGGAAGCGTGCGAGCACCGCCCGGCCGGCGATGTCGCGGCCCGCGTCCTGCGCCCGGCGGATCCCGTCGGCCAGGCGCTCGGCGCCCTGCAGACCGAGATTGAACCCGTGGGCGGTGACCGGATGCATGCCGACAGCGGCATCGCCGATCAGTGCCGCGCGCTCGGCGACGAAGCGGTCGGCATAGACGCCGACCAGCGGATAGACGTGGCGCGTGCCGACCGTGGTCATCGTGCCCAGTCGGTCGAGAAACCGCCGCTGGATATCGGCCGCGAAGGCGGCGTCATCCATCGCTTCGACCTGGGCCATCGCCTCCGGCGCCAGGGTCAGCACCACCGACGCCCGGCCGGCGTCGAGCGGCAGCAGCGCCATCGTCTGGCCATGTCCGAACCACTCCCAGGCGACGTGGTCGTGCGGGCGCTCGTGGGCGACGCGGCACACCAGCATGCGCTTGCCGAAATCGCGCATACGCGCCCCGATGCCGAGCATGCGACGCACGTCCGAGAACCGGCTGTCGGCGGCGACCAACAGGCGCGCCGACACGGTCTTGCCGCCATCGAGCGCGAGCTCGACGCCGTCGCTGCGATGGGTGACGCCGCGCACCGCGGTGTCGCAGACCAGCTCGACCTCCGCCTGGCCCTCGACGGTGTCGAAGGCCGCCTGCCGGATCTGGTGATTGGGCACCAGCCAGCCGAGTTGGCGGCCGTTGCCGTCGCCGGCGGTGATCGTCAGGCCGGTCTGGGCATCGCCGTTGAGGATGCGCGCATCGCGCAGGTCGAAGATCTGCGCCGGATCGAGCCGGGCCCACAGGCCGAGCGTCTCCATGATCCGGCGCGAGCCATGGGTCAGCGCGATCTCGCGACCGTCGAACGCAGGCTTGGCGATCGCCTCGCGCGACTGGCGCTCGATCAGCACGATCTTCAGCCCCGTGCCGGCCAGCGCGCGGGCGAAGCACAACCCGGCCGGCCCGGCCCCGACGATGGCGATGTCGACCTGCATGCGCACGACTCCAGCATAAGAACGATGCCGGCAGGATACCGACGCCGGCCGGCGCCCGGCGTTGACCTGAATCAAATCGTGCGGCAGCGGCCGGGCATTCACTGCGCCAGCAACCGACGCATCGCCTCGGCGTGACCATGCGCCGCCTGCGTGTGCAGCCGGTGGCGTCCGTCGACGACCAGCCGCTGGCCGGCGACCTCGACCTCGCGCACCAGCGGCCGGTTGCCGGCGAACAGCCAGCGGTCGGCGACGTCGGTCGATGTTGCGCCGGCGAGCAGTGGCGCATCGGCATCGAGCACGACGGCATCGTCGCGCTGCGTGAATCCGGTCGCGGCCGAGGCGCTGGCCCAGGCGCCGGCGAGCAGGGTCGCGCCGACGCTCGGCGTGCGCGGACCGACCGCGATATTGCGCCGGCGCTTGGTCAGGCGCTGGCCGTACTCCAGCCAGCGCAGCTCTTCGACCGGCGACACCGAGATGTGCGAGTCGGAGCCGATGCCCCAGGCACCGCCGGCATCGAGATAGGCACGCAGCGGGAACAGACCGTCGCCGAGATTGGCCTCGGTCGTCGGACACAGCGCGACGGTCGCGCCGCTGCGCGCGATGCCGGCGACCTCGTCCGCGTCCAGATGGGTGGCGTGGACCAGCGTCCAGCGGGCATCGACCGGCGCGTGGTCGAGCAGCCAGGCCACCGGGCGTGCCCCGCGCACCGCGACGCAGTCGTCGACCTCGGCGGTCTGTTCGGCGATGTGGATGTGCACGCGCGCCTGCTGCGGCAGCGCGCCCAGCACCGCGTCCATCGCTTCGGCCGGCACCGCGCGCAGGCTGTGCAGCGCGCAGCCCACGCGCAGGCCCGCCCCCTGGCGCGCGTACAGATCGGTGAACAGCCGCAGATAGCCGTCGACATCGTGGCCGAAACGCCGCTGATGCGGCCCCAGTGGCCGCCCGTCGAAGCCGCCGGCCATGTACAGCACCGGCAGCAGGGTCAATCGGATGCCGGTCGTTTCGGCCGCCTCGATCAGGGCGTCGGCCATCGCCGATGCCGGCGCATACGGCTGGCCGTCGGGGGCGTGATGGACATAGTGGAACTCGCACACGGCGGTGTAGCCGGCCTCGAGCATCTCGACGTAGAGCTGGGTGGCGACGTCGCGCAGCGTGTCCGGGGCGAAGCGCGCGGCCATCCGGTACATCGTCTCGCGCCAGGTCCAGAACGAATCGGCCGGATCGGTCTGCACCTCGGCCAGGCCCGCCATCGCCCGCTGGAACGCGTGCGAATGCAAGTTGGCGATGCCCGGCAGGCGCCAGCCTGCGGGCATGCGCTGGATCGGAACCGTCGGCAGGTCTGGCATCGGGGTGACTCCGGAAACGAGTGCGGTAGGCTAGCCTGTCTGCCCTGGGGGAGCATCGCATGCACGATTCTTGGGGCTTGCTGCGGCTCGTGTGCGCCGCGTGCTGCGCGTTCTCGTGGTAGTGGCACAGGCGTGTCCGGCGGCGCAACGGCCGGGCGCGAACGATGGCGATGGCGTCGACTGGCCCGGCGACAACGATGGAGGCGATGATGGGGGCGACTGAACGCTGGGATGGGCTGATCGTCGGGCCGACCCTGGTCACACTGGCCGAGGAGACCGGCTACGGGCTGATCGAGGACGGCGCGCTGGGCTGGCGCGACGGCACGATCGTGCACGTCGGTCCCCGCGCCGCGCTGCCTGCGCCGGCGGCGCAGTTGGCCGACCGGGTGATCGAGGCCGATGGCCTGCTGACCCCGGGCCTCATCGACTGTCACACCCATCTGGTGTTCGGCGGCGACCGCGCCGCAGAGTTCGAACAGCGGCTGCAGGGCGCCAGCTACGAGGCGATCGCGCGCAGCGGCGGCGGCATCGTCTCCACCGTGCGCGCGACCCGCGCCGCCGACGAGGACGCGCTGCTCGCGCAGTCGTTGCCGCGCGCGCGCGCGCTGCTGGCCGACGGGGCCACGACGCTGGAGATCAAGTCCGGCTACGGCCTGGACTTCGCCCATGAACGCAAGATGCTGCGCGTCGCCCGGCGCATCGGCCAGGCCCTGGGCATCACCGTGCGTACCACGTTCCTCGGCGCGCATGCCCTGCCGCCCGAGTACGCCGGGCGCAGCGACGCCTACATCGACGCGGTCTGCGAGTGGCTGCCGCGGCTGCACGCGGAGGACCTGGTCGACGCGGTCGACGCATTCGCCGAGCGCATCGCCTTCGATGCGGCGCAGACACGCCGGGTGTTCGAGGTCGCACGCGCACTCGGCCTGCCGGTCAAGCTGCACGCCGACCAACTCAGCGACGGCGATGGCGCCGCGCTGGTGGCCGCGTTCGACGGCCTGTCGGCCGACCATGTCGAACACACCTCCCAAGCCGGCGTCGACGCGATGGCGGCGGCCGGCACGGTCGCGGTGCTGTTGCCCGGCGCCTTCCACGTGCTGCGCGAGACCCGGCTGCCGCCGCTCGACGCATTCCGCGCCGCCGGCGTGCCGATGGCCGTGGCGACCGACTGCAATCCCGGCACCTCGCCGCTGCTGTCGTTGCGCCAGGCCATGCAATTGGCGGTCACCCATTTCCGGCTCACCCCCGAAGAGGCGCTGCGCGGGGCGACCGTGCATGCGGCGCAAGCACTGGGACTGCGCGATCGCGGGCGCCTGGTGCCCGGCCAGCGCGCCGACTTCGCCTGCTGGCGCCTCGCGCAGCCGGCCGAACTCGTCTATTGGCTCGGCGGCCCGATGCGCGAGATGGCCTTCGCCGCCGGCCGTCGTCTGCCCTGACTCTCATCAAGGAATCCATCCGCATGCGCCTGCTCCCGCTCGCCCTCGCCCTTGCCCTTGCCCCGCTACTGAGCGTGGCCGCCGCCCAGACGCATGCCCAGGCCGATGAGGCCGCACGCCAGCTCGCCCAGGATGCGATCATCGTCGACACCCACATCGATGCCCCCGGCGTGCTGCTCGACCGCTGGGCCGACCTGGGCGAGGCCGCGCCCGACCGCGAGTTCGACTACCCGCGTGCGCGCGCCGGCGGGCTGGATGTGGCCTTCATGTCGATCTACACCTCGGCCGCGCAGGACACGGCCGGCACCGCGCGCGAGATCGCGCATCGGCAGATCGACGCAGTCGAGGCGCTGACCGCGCGCCATCCCGACCGCTTCGCGATCCTGCGCTCGCCACGCGACGTCGACCGCCTGCGCACCGCAGCGGACGGTCACCAACGCGTGCTGTTGCCGCTGGGCATGGAGAACGCCGCGCCGATCGGTGACGACCTGTCGCAGCTCACGACCTTCTTCGACCGCGGCGTGCGCTACATCACGCTCGCGCACAGCGCAGCCAACCGGGTCGCCGACGCCTCCTACGGCAAAGCGCGCCGCTGGAACGGGCTGAGCCCGTTCGGGCGACAAGTCATTGCCCAGATGAACCGCCTCGGAATCATGGTCGACGTCTCGCACGTCTCCGATGCGGCGGCCGAGCAGGCGATCGCGCTGAGCACGGTCCCGGTGATCGCCAGCCACTCGGCATTCCGGCACTTCACGCCAGGCTTCGAGCGCAACATCAGCGATGCGCTCGCCCGTGCGATCGCCGCCAAGGGCGGCGTGGTGCAGATCCCCTTCGGCACCGCGTTCGTCGATGCGCAGACCGCTGCCGACACCCAGGCCTGGTTCGACGCGGTCGCAGCCTTCGACGCCGACAACGCCAAGCGCGCCGACGCCGGACGACCCACGCTCGATGCCGCACAGTTCCAACGCGACTGGGCCGCCGCGCACCCCGCCCGTCAGACACCGCTCGAATCGGTGCTGCAGCAGATCGACTACGGCGTGCGCCTGCTGGGCGTCGACCACGTGGGCATCGGTTCGGACTTCGACGGCGTCGACGGCGCGCTGGCCCAGGGCCTGCGCGATGTGTCCGACTTCCCCAACCTTGTGGCCGGCCTGCAGGCGCGCGGCTATGCCGAGGCCGACATCCGCAAGATCCTCGGCGGCAACCTGCTGCGGGTGTGGGCCGAGGTCGAGGCGGGCGCCGGACGCTGAGCCGGCAGCCCCGCACGCAGATACGCGAAAGCCCCGCCTGGGCGGGGCTTTCGGCATGACCGGCGTTGCCACCGGTCGCGTCCTGCAGTCGGCCCCGCCCAGGCGCCAAGCGCCGGACCCGGAGCCGGGCGTCAGGAGGCCTTCTTGGCGACCGCCTTCTTGGCCGGGGCCTTGGCCACGGTCTTGGTGCCGGTCTTCTTGGCGACCGGTGCGGTCGCGGTGCCTGCGGCCTTGACGACGCCCTTCGAACGGGAATTGCCGTAGCTCGCGTTGTAGCGCTTGCCCTTGAGGGTCCTGCGGTCGCCCTTGCCCATGAATCTGCTCCTGATGTCCTGCGTGTATTGAATGCGGTAGACGCGAATGTGCGCCCGGCGGGCGCACAAGACCGCGAATTCTAGCATGCGGCCAGCGCCGCGCGATGCGTCAGCGCGTGCCGTGAAGATGGCTCAGGCGCAGGTTCAGCAGGTGCGCCCCGGCCAACAACAGCCCGCCGATCGTCATCACCACCGCATGGGTGAGCGTGTGGTCATGCAGATGGGTGAACGCGCCCGCCCAGACCAGCGCCAGGCCGGGCAACAGCAGGAACCAGGCGCGGAACGCGCGATGCCGGCGGTAGCCGAGCGTCAATGTGGTCAGGCCCAGCAAGGTGGCGAATATGACGAATGCCTGGTCGATGTCGACCCAGCCGCCCAGGTTGAGCCCCAGCGCAGGCAGCAACGCCAGCGCCAGCGGCAACAAGGCGCAATGGATCGCACAAAGGAACGAGGCAGCGAAACCGACGCGGTCGGCCCGTCGGAGGGCGGAATCGTGTGCAGGCATGTCTTTTGGGGGATACGAAGGTTGTCGCAACATTATAACATCCGCGTCTTGACCACCAGTGTACCCCATCCGCATGAACAACCTCCCCACCCCCTCCCGCCCGCCGCGCCGCGCCCGGCTGACCGTCGCCATCGCCTTGTTGCTGCCCGCCACCGCGGCGCTTGCACAGAATCAGACCCACGCCCACCCGACCACGCTCGACCGTGTCCAGGTGACCGCCACTCCGCTGGGCGGCGATGCCGAGGATCTCGCCCATCCCATTGAAGTGCTGTATGGCGACGCGCTCGACGATCGCAAGTCCGGCAACCTGGGCGACACCGTCTCGGCGCTGCCCGGCGTGCAGAGCGGCTTCTTCGGCACCGGCGTCGGTCGGCCGATCATCCGCGGCCAGGAAGGGCCGCGCGTGCAGATTCTCTCCGGCGGCATCGGCAGCATGGATGCCTCGACTGTCAGCGCCGACCACGCGGTCAGCATCGAGCCCTTCCTCGCCGACCAGATCGAGGTGCTCAAGGGGCCGGCCAACCTGCTCTACGGCAGCGGCGCGGTCGGCGGCGCGGTCAACGTCGTCGACGGCCGCATCGCGCGCGCCGTCCCCGACCGTCCACTCAGCGGCCGCGCAGAACTGCGCGCGGCCAGCGGCAATGGCGAGCGCAGCGGGATGTTCCGGCTCGATGGCGTCAACGGCGACAACCTAGTGCTGCATGTCGACGGCCTGGTCCGCAATACCGGCGACTTCGACATCCCCGGCTACGCCCAACTGCCCGACGACCACGATCACGGCGATCACGACCATGATCACGACCACGAGGCCGAGAACGCCTACGGACGACTGCCCAACAGTTCGATCCGCACGCGCGCCGGCGCGCTCGGCGCGACCTGGTTCGGCACGCGCGGCCACTTGGGACTCGCGGTCAGCACCTATCGCACCAACTACGGGCTGCCCGATGGCGCGCACGTGCATGCCGAGGACGATCACGGCCATGGACACGACGACGACGGCCACGATCATGACCATGACCACGGCCATCACGATCACGACCATGGCGAAGAGGGCCACGACCACGGCTCGGTGCGCATCGACATGGTGCAGAACCGGATCGACCTCAAAGGCGGCATCTACGATCCGCTGCCGTTCCTGAGCGCATTGAACCTGCGCGCGGCCTACAACGATTACGAACACGTCGAGCTCGAGGGTGGGCTGGCAGCCACGCGCTTCACCAACAAGGGCACCGAGGCGCGCCTGGAAGCGGTGCAAAACGAGGTCGCAGGCTGGCGCGGCGCATTCGGCCTGCAGGTCGGTCACGTCGATTTCAGTGCCGTGGGCGAGGAAGCGTTCGTGCCGCCGAGCGTGACCGATACGCTGGGCCTGTTCGTCGTGCAGGAGAAGGAATGGGGGCCGGTGAAACTCGAGTTCGGCGGCCGCCACGAACGTGTGGAGATCGATCCGGCGGCAGGCGCATCGCGCAAGTTCGACGCCAGCAGCCTGTCGGGCGCCGCGATCTGGCATCTGTCGGAGGTCTTCGACCTGCGCCTGGGCGCGGACGTGTCCGAGCGCGCACCGACCAACGAGGAACTGTTTGCGGCTGGCCCGCACATCGCCACCCGCTCGATCGAGATCGGCGATGCGGAGCTTGGCACCGAACGCGGCCAGCGCCTGGAAGTCGGCCTGCATGCGCATACCGACCGCGTCGAGTTCAAGGCCGCCGTCTACCAGACCCGGTTCGACCGCTACACCTACCTGGCCGACACCGGCGTCGCCGAGCAGGGCTTCCCGGTGCGCTTGTGGACGCAGGGCGATGCGACATTCCGCGGCGCCGAGGCCGAGGCGAAGTTCCACCTGGTCGAATCGGACGCGGGCGACTTCGACCTGCGCGTATTCGGCGACCTCGTGCGCGCCGAGCTCGACGGCAGCGGGACCCGACACGTGCACTTCGACGTGCCGCATGGCGACCACGCCCACCACTACCACGCCGACATCCCGCTCGGCGGCAACCTGCCACGCATCGCACCGGCGCGCATCGGCGCCGACCTCAACTGGAGCCTGGGCGGCTGGCGCGCGAATGTCGGCGCAGTGCGCTACCAGAAGCAGGATCGCGTCGCCGCGCTCGAGGACCCGAGCCCGGGCTACACCCTGGTCAACGCCGGTGTCGCCTGGCGCCTGGGCGAGGCCGACGGCACGCAGTGGGAACTGTTCCTGGACGGTCGCAACCTGACCAACCAGGAGGCACGCGCCCATACCTCGCTGCTGCGCAACTACGCTCCATTGCCCGGCCGCACGATCGCAGGCGGCATCCGCGTGTACTTCTGACCTCGCCCTGATCCGCCCGGCACCGCGTGCCCACCTCCCGCCCCGGCTCGCCGGGGCGGGACATCGCCGCGCCGTGGCATTGCATGCACGCCCTGCATCGGGCCTGCGCCTGCGCAGCGCATGCAGGCCGATCCGCCGCGGCTCAGAGGGTGCCCACGTCCACGCACTGCGCGCACAGGCCGTGCACTTCCAGCGTCTGCGCCTGCGGCACGAAGCCCAGCGTGCGGGCGCGCGCATCGAGCGAGGCGACCACCGCTTCGTCTTCCAGCTCCACCGCACTGTGGCAGTGATCGCAGATCAAAAACGGCACCGAATGCTGCGCGGTGCTGGGATGGTGACAGGCAACGAACGCGTTGACCGACTGCAACTTGTGGATGAAGCCGTTGGCCAATAGAAAGTCCAGCGCTCGGTAGACGGTCGGCGGCGCCGCCGCGCCCGGCCCCCCACCATCGCGGACCTGGTCGAGCAGGTCGTAGGCCTTCAGCGGCTTGCCGGCCTTGGCGATCAGGCCCAGCACGTGGCCCCGGATCGGCGTCAGGCGCAGCCCCCGCTCGCTGCAGGCACGTTCGACCGCACGGACGAACCCGGCTGCGTCGTCGACGTGATGATGCGGATCCGTGCAGGCGTTGATCGTTCCCATCCCTAGATGATGGAGGCGCCGGCGCGGGGACTCAAGCCGTGCCCTGGCAGCGCGCGTCGCCCCTACTGCCGCGACGAGGCCCGGGAGGTGCTGCGCTCCGCGTCGCATGCAGCGCCGCGGCGACCGCCGCGCGCGTTCAGGCGTCGGGGATCATCGCGATCGCGGCCTCGATCCGGCGCAAGGCTTCCTCGCGGCCGGCCAGATAGACGGTGTGCCCGATGTCCGGGCTGACCTGGGTGCCGGTGATGGCCACCCGCATCGGCTGGGCCACCTTGCCCATGCCCAGCCCGAGCGTCTCCGCGGTCTGGTGCAACGCCACGCCGATCGCCTCGGCCGTCCAGTCGGGCAGCGCCAGCAGCCGCGCACGCGCGTCGGCCAACGGCGCCCGCGCTTCGGCCTTCAAATGCTTGGCGACGGCCTTGTCGTCGTAGTCGGTCAATGGCCGGTACCAGACCGCCGCGCGCTCGGACATTTCCTTGAGCGTCTGCACCCGGTCGCGCAGCGCGACCACCACATCGGCCGGCGCCGGGCCGGTCGACAGGTCGTAGCCATCGTTGCGCAGGTGCCAGACCAGATGCGCGGCGACTGCGGCCGGATCATCGGACTTGAGGTACTGCTGGTTGAGCCAGCCGAGCTTGGCCGGATCCAGACGCGAGGCCTTGGCGTTGACGTCCTTGAGATCGAACAATGCGCGCATCTCGTCGATCGAGAAGATCTCCTGGTCGCCATGCGACCAGCCCAGCCGCACCAGGTAGTTGAGCAGCGCATGCGGCAGGTAGCCGGCATCGCGGTACTGCATCACATCCGCCGCGCCGGTGCGCTTGGACAGTTTGGCGCCGTACTCGTCGAGGATCATCGGCAGGTGCGAGAACGCCGGCGGCTCGGCGCCGAGTGCGCGGTAGATGTTGATCTGCCGCGGGGTGTTGTTGACGTGGTCGTCGCCGCGCACGACATCGGTGATGCCCATGTCGAGATCGTCGACGACGACGGCGAAGTTGTAGGTCGCGTAGCCGTCCGGGCGGAACAGCACCAGGTCGTCGAGTTCGCTGTTGGCGATCTCGATGCGCCCCTTGACCTTGTCCTCCCACACGACCGTGCCTTCGAGCGGGTTCTTCAGCCGGATCACCCGGTTCGGGTCTTCGCGGCGCGCTTCGCCACGCTCGCGATAGGCACCGTCGTAGCGCGGCTTGTCGCCACGGGCCATCGCCGCCTCGCGCATGGCATCGAGCTCGTCCTTCGACTCGTAGGCGTAGTAGGCCTTGCCGTCGGCGACGAGTTGCTCGGCGACCTCGCGATAGCGGTCGAGGCGGTGGGTCTGGTAGATCGGGCCTTCGTCGTAATCCAGGCCGAGCCAGTCCATCGCCTCGAGGATCGCGTCGATCGCGGCCTGCGTGCTGCGCTCGCGATCGGTGTCCTCGATGCGCAGCACGAACTGCCCGCCGCGGCGGCGCGCTTCCAGCCAGCAGTACAGCGCGGTGCGTGCGCCGCCGATGTGCAGGTAGCCGGTGGGACTGGGCGCGAAGCGGGTACGGCAGCTCATGCGGAACGCTCGGAACAGGGAAACCGCGCATTCTACCCGCGCCGCCCCCGTCACCGGGACGCACCGCAGGGCGGAGGGGCTTCTACAATGGCGCGATGACGACCTACTTCCTGTCCGACCTGCACCTCGACCCGGCGCGCCCGGCGATCACCGAGTTGTTCGCCGCGTTCCTCGATGGCGAGGCACGACAGGCCGAGGCGCTGTACATACTCGGCGACCTGTTCGAGTCGTGGGTCGGCGACGACGATCCGTCCGAGGCTGGCGCACTGGTCGCCGACCGTCTGCGCGCGCTGTCGGATGCGGGCGTGCCGGTGGCCTTCATGCACGGCAACCGCGACTTCCTCGTCGGCAACGCCTGGGCGCGGCGCGCGGGCCTGCGGATCCTGCCCGACCCGGCGGTGATTCTGCTCCATGGCCGGCCGGCGCTGCTGACCCACGGCGACCTGCTGTGCACCGACGATGTCGAGTACCAGGCGATCCGCGCCCAGACCCGCGACCCGCGCTGGCAGGCGCAGATGCTCGCCCAGCCGCTGGCCGCGCGGCTGGCGTTCGCGCAGCAGGCGCGCACGGCCAGCCAGGCGCGTGCGGCCGCGTTGCGCGAGGCCGGCACGATGGAGACGGTGACCGATGTCGCGCCGGCCACCGTCGCCGAGTGGTTCGTCCGCTACGGCATCGACACGATGATCCACGGCCACACCCACCGCCCCGCGATCCACGACCTGCAGGTCGCCGGCCGCGCCTGCCGTCGCATCGTGCTCGGCGACTGGTTCGAGCAGGGCTCGGTGCTGCGCGCGAGCGCCGATGGCCGCTTCGACCTGTCGGCGCTGTAGACGGCGGGCGATGCCCTACCCTTGCGCCACCGCCTGCAAGGCCGCGAGTTCCTCGGCGCTGAATCCGGCGGCGGCGCGGGCGTCGAGATTGAACGGGCCGTGCAGCACCGTGCGCGCGTAATCGGCCAGCAGTGCGCGGAACCTGGGCTCGGGGGCGATGCCGTCGCGGGCGCAGTACCAGCGGAACCAGCGGCTGCCGGCCGCGACGTGTGGGATTTCCTCGCGCAGGATGATCTCGAGGATGTCGGCGGTCGCATCGTCGCCGAGCGCGCGCAGCTTGACGATCATGCCGGGGGTCACGTCGAGACCGCGGGCTTCGAGCACGCGTGGCACCAGCGCCATGCGCGCCAGGCCGTCATGTGCGGTCTTCTCGCACATTTCCCACAGCCCGTTGTGCGCGTCGAAATCGCCGTAGTCGCGGCCGAACGCACGCAGGCGATCGCGCAGCAGCACGAAATGTCGGGCCTCGTCGTCGGCGATTGCGACCCAGTCGGCGTAGAACGCATCAGGCAGGCCGCGAAAGCGGTAGACCGCGTCCCAAGCCAGGTCGATCGCATTGAGCTCGATGTGGGCAATCGCGTGCAGGAACGCCGCGCGCCCCTCGTCGCTGCCCAGCCCTCGCCGCGGCAATTCGCGTGGATGCACCAGTCGCGGACGCGGCGGCCGACCGGGCATGCGGATGGGGTCGGGCGGCGGCGGATCGAGGGGCAGCGGCAGCCTACCATCGCGGTGCCGCGCGGCGTGCTGGCGGGTCAATGCGACCTTGAGGTCGGGGTCGCATGCGTCCAGGCACTGGCGCGCCGCGGCCAGCAGGTCGGGCGCGTCGGACACCGCCGCGCTCACGCGCGGCGCTTGTTCTTGGCCTCGTCGGAGCGCAGCTGGCGCAGGCGCTCGAAGTAGCCCGGCTCGATGCCGGTGACGTATTCGCCGCTGAAGCACGAACTGTCGAAGCGCAGGTCGGGGAACTTGGGCCCGGCGACCGCCGCCTCGAGATCGGCCAAGTCCTGGTAGATCAACCAGTCGCAGCCCAGGAACGACTCGATCTCGGCCTCGGTGCGGTTATGCGCAACCAGTTCATCGACCGACGGCATGTCGATGCCATAGATGTTGGGGTGACGGACCGGCGGGGCGGCGGAGGCCAGGTAGACCTTCTTGGCGCCGGCATCGCGCGCCATCTGCACGATCTGCTTGGACGTGGTGCCGCGCACGATCGAATCGTCGACCAGCAGCACGACCCGGTTGCGGAACTCGAGCGGAATCGGATTGAGCTTGCGCTTGACCGACTTCGCGCGTTCGCCCTGCCCCGGCATGATGAAGGTGCGGCCCACGTAGCGGTTCTTGATGAAGCCCTCGCGGTACTTCACGCCCAGCACGTTGGCGATCTCCAGCGCGGAGTCGCGCGAGGTGTCGGGGATCGGGATCACCGTGTCGATGTCGTGGTCGGGGCGCAGCCGCAGGATCTTCTCGCCCAGGGTCACGCCCATGCGCATGCGCGCCTTGTGCACCGAGATGTTCTCGATCATCGAATCGGGACGCGCGAAGTACACGTACTCGAAGATGCACGGCGCGTGCGCCTGCCGCGGCGCGCACTGGCGATGGTGCAGTTCGCCACGCGCGGTGACGACGATGCCCTCGCCAGGCTCGACGTCGCGCAGCCGCTCGAAGCCGAGGATGTCGAGCGCGACCGATTCGGACGCCACCGCATACTCGGTGCCCTCCTCGCTCTGCCGGCGGCCGAGCACCAGCGGACGGATGCCGTGCGGATCGCGGAACGCGACCAGCCCCAGGCCCAGCACGGTCGCCACGACCGCGTAGCCGCCGCGGGCACGGCGGTTGACGCCCTCGATCGCGCGGAACGCAGCCTCGGGGGTCAAGGCCTTCTCGCGGTCGAGCTCGTGCGCGAACACGTTGAGCAGCACTTCCGAGTCGGACTCGGTATTGACGTTGCGGCGATCGGTCTCGAACACCTGCTGGCGCAACTGGTCGGTGTTGACCAGGTTGCCGTTGTGCGCGAGCGCGATACCGAACGGCGAATTGACGTAGAACGGCTGGGCCTCGTCGCTGCCCTCGCTGCCCGCGGTCGGATAGCGGCAATGGGCGATGCCGACGCGACCGCGCAACAGCGCCATCGTCTTGGCATCGAACACGTCGCGCACCAGGCCGTTGCCCTTCTGCACGCGCAGCGCAGTGCCATTGGCGGTGGCGATGCCTGCCGCATCCTGCCCGCGGTGCTGCAAGACGGTCAGGCCGTCATACAGCGCACCCGCGACTTCGGAGGTTCCGACGATCCCGACGATCCCGCACATGGCGATTCCAGTCCTGCTGGGCGCGCGGTGCGCGCCATTGAATAGAGAGTAGAGGGGCAAGCCCCGTTCGGCCCTGGCCTCAGGGATGCGACCGCACCAGACCGTCGACGCCCACCTTGGCGCGCACCTGCGCCTTGAGCTGGTCGGCCTCGCCGCGGCTGGCGACCGGGCCGGCCTTGACCCGAGTCAGGCGCCCCTTGTCGGTCGTGACGCTGTCGGTGAAGGCGGTGATGCCGGCGCTGCGCAGGCGATCGCGCAGCCGTTCGGCCTCGGCGGCCTGGCTGAAGGCGCCAAGCTGCACCACGAAACCCACTTCGGCGGTGCGCGCGGGCGCCGGCGCAGGGGCAGGTGTCGCGGCGGGCGCCGGCTTGGGCGCCGGAGGCGGCGTCTGCGCGGTGCGCGTCGGCTCGGCCGGTGGCGTTGCCGGCGTGGGCCGGGCCGGCGTCGGTGCAGGCGGCTGCGTCTGTGTCGGCGTCTGTGTCGGCGTCGCGGTGGCGTCGAGCGCGACCACACGCGGATTGACGTCGTCGCGCACCTGGGCCGCGCGCAACCGCACGATCTCGGCCTCGGCACGGCTCGCATACGGCCCCAGCCGCACGCGCTGCGCCGCCCGGCCGTTGAGCGTGAACGCTTCGCGATAGCCGGTCAGCGACGCCTGGCGGAGCTGGCGCAGGATCGCCTCGGCATCGGCCTGGCTGGCGAACGCGCCGTAGTGCACCGCGTAGCCGCCACCGGCCGTGGTCGGTGGCAGCGGTTCGCTCTGCGCGCCGGTCTCCACGGTCGGCAGCGCATCGCCCGTGCTCGGCGTAGCGGCGGATGCCGGCGCAGCGGGGGGCCGCGGGGTCCCTTCGGCAAGGACGCCGCCTGCCGGAGCGGGCGACGGCGCGACCAGCGGCAGATCGACGGTCTTGTACTGCCCGTTCGGCGCATCCGGCAGCTCGAGCGGCATGTCGGGCAGGCCACTCGCGGGCGCCGGGCCCTTGACCAGCATCGGCAAGAAGATCACCGCCAGCGCGATCAACACGGCGGCACCGATCAGGCGCTGTTTGAGTCCAGGCGTCATGCAGAGGGCGCAGGCGGAGGGAACGCAGCGATTATACGCACCGGGGCCACCGGGGCCTTAACCCGGACCCTGCAACCGCGCGAGCGCGGCGGCAGCGGTATGGAAAGAGCCGAACACCAGAACCCGGTCGCCCGGCCGCGCCTGCGCCAGCACCGCATCCAGCGCGCCGCCCACGTCGGCCGCCATCGGGGCGTACCCAGCGGCGGTGCCCGCCAACCGCGTCCGCAGCGCATCGGCCGACTGGCTGCGCGCGCCGCCATCGGCCAGCCCCGCCAGCCACCAGCCGTCGACTGCAGGCGCCAGCGCCGCGACGACGCCAATCGCATCCTTGTCGGCCAGGGCGGCATAGACCGCCCATGTCCTGCCTTGCGCGGGCGCGGCGCCCAGCCACTGCGCCAGCGCCTGGGCGGCCTGCGGGTTGTGTGCGACATCGACGACGAGCTCGACCTCGCCGCGCTCGAACCGCTGCAGCCGCGCAGCGGCATGTGCGTCGGCGATGCCCGCCGCAAGAGCGGCATCGGGCACGTCGGCGTCGAGCGCACGCAGCGCCGCCACTGCGACCGCGGCGTTGCGCAGTTGCACAGGCGCGGCCAGCGCGGGCAGCGGCAGGTCGACCTCATAGCCGACCTCGCGCCAGATCCAGCGCCCCTCGCGCGCAGGCGCGAACAGGAAATCGCTGCCGGCGCGGATCGCGACCGCGCCGATGCGGTAGGCATGCCGCAGCACGCTCGCCGGCGGGTCGTCGTCGCCAAGCACCAGCGGCCGCCACGGGCGCGCGATGCCGGCCTTCTCCAGGCCGATCGCTTCGCGGTCGTTACCCAGCCAGTCCTGGTGATCGAGATCGACCGTGGTGACGACCGCGACATCGGCGTCGACCAGATTGACCGCATCCAGACGGCCGCCGAGTCCGACCTCGAGGATCGCCAGGTTCAGCTCCGCGCGCGCGAACAGCCACAGCGCGGCCAGGGTGCCGGTCTCGAAATAGGTCAGCGGTGTATCGCCGCGCACGGCCTCGATTGCCTCGAACGCTGCCACCAGCGCGGCATCGTCGGCATCGACGCCGTCGATGCGCACGCGTTCGTTGTAGGCCAGCAGATGCGGCGAGGTGTAGGCGCCCACGCGCCAGCCGGCGGCGCGCGCCGCGGCCTCGATCAGGGCCACCGTCGAGCCCTTGCCATTGGTGCCGGCCACGGTGATGACGCGGGTGGCGGGCCGGCCGCAGTCGAGCCGTGCGTGGACCGCGGCAACGCGATCCAACCCCAGTTCCACTTCGACCGGATGCCGCGCCTCGAGGCGCGCCAGCCAGTCCGCGAGCGATGCGGATGCGGTCATAGCGCGCGGTGGACCGCCTCGCCGAAGAGCGCAGTGTGGTGCGCGCAATCGTTCAGGCGGACCACGTCGAGGCGATCGACATCGGGCCCTTCGAGCAGATTGAGCGTGGTCGGCGCCTGGCGAAAGGTCCACAGCCGCGCGAGCGGCAGACCGAGCACGCGGCACAGGATCACGCGATTGACTGCGTCGTGCGCGACGATCAGCGCCGTGTCGTCCGGCCCCAGGCCTGCAAGCGCACGCGCAAAGGCCGGCCACGCGCGATCGAGCACCTGCTGCAACGATTCGCCGCCCGGCATCTGCACGGTGTCGGGCGCGTCGCGCCACGCCGCCAGGCGCTCGGGGTCGCGCTCGCCGATCTCGGCCGCAAGCAGGCCTTCCCAGGTACCGTGCGCGATCTCGGCCAGGCCGGGATCGGTGGTCAGCAGGGCTTCGCGGTCCACGCCCAGGGCCAGGCGCGCGGTGCGGTGCGCACGCGACAGCGGCGAGCTGACCGCCCGGTCGATGCGCACGTCCGCCAGCCGCGCACCGAGCAAGGTCGCTTGGCGCTCACCGACCGGCGATAGCGGGATGTCCTCCTGTCCCTGGTAGCGGCCTTCGGCGTTCCACGGCGTTTCGCCATGGCGGGCAAGCAGGATTCTCATGCGCGGTCCTCGACAATGCGGCGCGCCTGCACAGCTGGGCGCGGCGCGACAGTCTACCTGTCGAGGCCCGCACCACGCGCACGCCCGGCGCTCGGAATCCGCGAGCGATCGTGCCGAACTGCGCGGCGACGCGCAGCGCTCAGACCCGTCGTCCGAGCATCATGACCAGGCCGAACAGGCCGCCCAGCCCGCCCGTGAACGCAAGCGCGACGCTCGGTTCGCGCAGGCGCAACGCCATCACCCCGCAGGTGATGCCCAGCGCCAGGATCAGCAGCCCCACGAGCCGCCCCCGCGCACCGCCGTGGAAATGGGTGCGCGCGGCCGGTCGTTCGACCACGGGTCGGCGCGCCTGCCAGGCCTCGAACGCAGCCTGGAACTCCCGGAGCAGGCGCGCCCGGCCCGGTCCGTCGAGAGCGCTCACCAGGACGGTGGGGGCACCGCGTCGGACCAGCGTCAAGTAATCGTCCGTGCCCCACTGTGCGATGTCGGCGAAACGCACGGCGGCGCGACGCGCGAAGACGATGCCCTCCGGCTCGATCCGCGCGTCATCGCGGATAGGGAAGCCCAGAAAGGCGACCAGCGGCGGGACCACGAGCGCGACGACCGCAACCCCGATCGCCAACAGCGGCTGGTTCAACCCGAACACGATGCCGATGAAGGCCGTCGATGCCAGCACGATGCCCAGCGGCGTCGACCACTGGTGCCAGCGGGTGAAGACCTTGACGGGAATGGCCGAAGACGATTGCTGCATTCGTTTCCTTGCGCTTCCAAGCAGATCGCGCGGCTGTCTCACCGGTCGCGTGCTGGCGCACTCGCCGGCATCCCAGGTGGGACGCAGGCGCAGACGGCCGGCGTCGCCGGCTCGGCCGATCGCTCAGCGGACCGGCGGAGCATCCGGCGTCACGAGGCCCGCGCGCTCAGCGCGCTGCGCCCATCTCCCGGAGCAGCCGCGGCGCCGGATCGACCTCCTGCATCACCCAGCGAATGTAGCGCTGATCGACCGAGATCGTGCGCGTCATCGTCGGGTCGAACACCCAGTTCGACACCACCGCGTCCCAGGTCATGTCGAACAGCAGCCCGGTCAGGCGGCCGTCGGCGTCGAGCACCGGCGATCCGGAATTGCCGCCGGTCACGTCGAGATCGGCCAGAAAGTTCACCGGCACCGAGCGCAGGCGCCGGTCGGCCAGGCCAGCATGGCGACCGGCTGCAATCGCGTCGAGCTGGGTCTTGGGCGCGTCGAACGGCTCGGCCCCTGTCGCCTTGGCCGGAATCTCTTCGAGCCGGGTGAACGGGGTCTGCGTGCGGCCCGTGCGATCGGTATAGCCGGTGACGTTGCCGAAGGTGATGCGCAGCGAGGAATTGGCGTCCGGGTAGACCGCTTCGCCGCGACTGGCGCGATAGTCGGCGACCGCCTGCAGCACAGTCGGCTGGAGCACCAACAGGTCGCCGGCGCGGGCCTTGGCCTCCTGTTCGATCCGCACCAACTCCGGCACGACACCGGCCGCGTACTGCAGCGCGGGGTCGGTGCTGCGCAGGAACGCATGGCGGTCGGCGGCGAACCACTTCAGGCGCTCGTCGCTGTCACCCAGGCGGCTGCGCTCGAGCCGGTCGAGCGCGCGCTCGATCGCCGCCGCGTCGCTGCCGCCCAGGAACTGATCGATTGCCGCGACCCGCTGGCCGTCCGGCAACTGCACGTACTGCTGCAAGGCATAGCGGGTCAGCGCGCGGTCCATCGCCGGCACATAGCGCCGGTCCATCTGCCGCAGGCTGCCCTCGATCACCGGCAGATCGCGCTGCTGATAGCCCTGCTCGCGCATCGCGTCGGGCCGCTCCTTCTCGATCGCCAGCCGGTACAGGCGCACCGCGGTGGACAGCACGCCGCTGTTGTCGAGCAGCGACAGCACCAGGTCGCGCTCACGCGTGGCCTGCGCCTGGGCCTCGAGCGCGGCGATGCGTGCCTGGGCCTCGAGCGCCGGCTGCCCTGCCTCCCCGCGGCCCTGCAGCCAGGCCTGCACCGCCGCCGCTTCCTCCTGCTTGCGGGCAAGCGCACCGATGCGCTCGAAGCCCTGCAGTTGGCCCTCGTAGTTCTTCAGGGTGTTCTGCCAGCCGCGCACCGCGCTGGCGTAGCGCACCTCGATCTCGGGGTCCTGCTTGCCCTGCGCCTCGACCAGGTCGATGAGCGCACGGTAGTGGCGGCTGACCTGTGGGTAGCGCCAGGCGACCGTCTCGGCGAACTCGCCGGCCGATGCGTACCGGCTGGTGCGCCCCGGGTACCCGGCCACCATCACGAAATCGCCCTCGCGCAGCGCCTTGTCGGCCAGTCGCAGGAACCGCCGCGGGGTGTAAGGCACGTTATCGGGGGCGTACTCGGCCGGGCGACCGTCGCGGCCGACGTAGGCGCGGTAGAACGCGAAATCGCCGGTGTGGCGCGGCCACATCCAGTTGTCGACGTCGCCGCCAAAGCTGCCGATGCCGCCGGCCGGCGCGTAGACCAGCCGTACGTCGCGGATCTCGAGGTTGCGGAACAATCGGTAGCTGTTGCCGCCCAGGAAGCTGTAGAGCCGGCAGCGATAGCCTGGATCGGCCTCGCAGCGGGCCACGAGCGACTTCTCGATCGCATCCAGCGCCGCGGTCCGCCCCAGCCCGTCGGCGGCCGCGTCGATCGCCGCGCGCACCTCGGCGGTGACGTCCTGGATGCTGTCGAGCGCGTAAATGCGGGCGTTGGGGCCGGCCGAAATCTCGTCGCCGAGCGCTGCGGCGTTGAAGCCGTCGCGCATCAGGTTCTTCTCGGGCGTGGAGTTGAGCTGGATCGCGCCGTAGGCACAGTGGTGATTGGTGATCGCCAGCCCCTGCGGGGAAACGAAGCTGGCCGTACAGCCGCCCAGCGAGACCACCGCGCCCAGCGGGTCGCCGGTCAGGTCGGCCAGCTGGCTGGCGTCGAGCCGAAGACCCGCCTTGCGCAGCGCAGGCGAGATCTCCGGCAGTTGTTGCGGGACCCACATCCCCTCCCCGGCGACGGACGAATGACTGCAGCTGAGGAAGACGCCCAGCAGCGTCGCGGCCAGAAGCGGATGGCGCATGGTGGTCCTGTCGGTCGTTTCGGGGCGCCAAGTCTAGAACGTGCCACCGCCGAGCGGCCAACCCCCGGCACCCGTCGCCCCGCGCGGCGACGGTGCGGTGCAGCAGGGGCCGTCATCCCGCGGCCCGTATAATCGCCGCTCTTTTTCTGCCTGCAGGCACGACGACGATGACCCGGACGATGAAGGCGCTGGTCAAGCGCGAAGCCACCAAAGGCATCTGGATGGACGAGGTGCCAGTGCCGACCCCGGGCCCGAACGATGTGCTCATCAAGTTGGAGAAGACCGCGATCTGCGGCACCGACCTGCACATCTACCTGTGGGACGAGTGGAGCCAGCGCACGATCAAGCCCGGGCTGGTCATCGGCCACGAGTTCGTCGGCCGCATCGTCGAGCTGGGCTCGGCGGTCACCGGCTACACGGTCGGCCAGCGCGTGTCGGCCGAGGGCCACCTGGTCTGCGGGCATTGCCGCAACTGCCGCGCCGGCAAGCCGCACCTGTGCCCGAACACCGTCGGCATCGGCGTGACCCGCGACGGCGCGTTCGGCGAGTACATCGCGATGCCGGCGACCAACCTGTGGCCGATCCCCGACCAGATCCCGTCCGAGCTGGCGGCCTTCTTCGACCCCTACGGCAACGCCGCGCACTGCGCACTGGAGTTCGACGTCGTCGGCGAGGACGTGCTGATCACCGGCGCCGGCCCGATCGGCGTGATGGCGGCAGGCATCTGCAAGCACATCGGCGCGCGCAACGTCGTGGTCACCGACGTCAACGACTACCGCCTCAAGCTGGCCGCCGACATGGGCGCCACGCGCGTGGTCAACGTCAGCAAGACCTCGCTCAAGGAGGTCATGGCCGACCTGCACATGGAAGGCTTCGACGTCGGCCTGGAGATGAGCGGCAACCCGCGCGCGTTCAACGACATGCTCGACTGCATGTACCACGGCGGCAAGGTCGCCCTGCTCGGCCTGCTGCCCAAGGGCGCGGGCATCGACTGGGATCGGATCATCTTCAAGGGCCTGACCGTCCAGGGCATCTACGGCCGGAAGATGTACGAGACCTGGTACAAGATGACCCAATTGGTGCTCTCGGGCTTCCCGCTGGGCAAGGTGCTGAGCCACCAGTTGCCGGTCGACGAGTTCCAGAAGGGCTTCGACCTGATGGAATCGGGCAAGTCGGGCAAGGTCGTCCTCAACTGGACTTGAGCGGCGTCTGAGGCGCGCGTCCGGCAAGTCCGGGCGCACAGCCGCTGCATGACCTCTGGCACATCCGGGTATCTTCGATTCTTTGCAGGCTCGCTGGAATCGAGATCACCACGGGAGGTGGCGCATGCGACATGGACGAGCTCGGCCATGCGCAGTACCGCGCCGCCTACTGGCCCGACGCCGAGCCCGTCGACGGCCAGTACGGCACGCCCGCGCCCGATTGGCTGGATGAAGCCGCCGCTGTGCGCATGGAAGGTCAGGCCGCCCGTGCCCAGTACGAACGCAGCTTCTTCGCCGCCCTCCGGACAGCGTCACCGGCCATCCTTCCACTCGCGCAGTTTCTGACACAGACGCACCCGGTCGTGGCGCAACGGCAGGCGCTGATGCAATCGAGCGGCGTCCAGACCCAGTCCGGCATTCAGGTGATGACGATGTCCGGCGACGGCGCGCTCTCCGCCAGCCTGTTCTACGCGCAATCGATGCTGTTTGCCGATTTCCTCGAGCAGACGAGCCGCCAGCCTCACATCCTCGGCACCATCAGCGAGGCGATCGCGGGGGGCGTGGATTTCGAATCCTGGCTTGCCGACACCGGCGCGGCCCATGGGCTGCCGAGCGATATCGCTGCCTTGCAGACGGCCTGGGACACGTGGTGCACGACACACCCGGGCGGCGCGCACGCGCCTGCCGGGTAAACTGCGCGCATCGTCTCTTCCGGATCGCCCGATGTCCCTGACCGACCGCTACGCCGCCACCCTCGACGAGATCCGCGACGCCGGCCTGTTCAAGTCCGAGCGCGTGATCACCGGCCCGCAGTCCGCGCAGATCACGCTCGCCGACGGGCGCACGGTGCTGAACTTCTGCGCCAACAACTACCTGGGCCTGGCCGATCACGCGGATATCATCGCCGCTGCCAAGGACGCGCTCGACACCCATGGCTTCGGCATGGCCTCGGTGCGCTTCATCTGCGGCACGCAGGACCTGCACAAGCAGCTCGAAAAGACCATCGCCGACTTCTTCGGCAAGCAGGACACGATTCTCTACGCGGCCTGTTTCGACGCCAATGGCGGGCTCTTCGAGCCGCTGCTCGGCGAGGACGACGCGATCATCAGCGACGCGCTCAACCATGCGTCGATCATCGACGGCGTGCGGCTGTGCAAGGCCAAGCGCTATCGCTACGCCAACTGCGACATGGCCGACCTGGAGGCGCAACTCAAGCAGGCGCGCGCCGACGGCGCGAAGACGATCCTGATCACCACCGACGGCGTGTTCTCGATGGACGGCTTCATCGCGCCGCTCGACGAGATCACCGCCCTGGCGCACAAGTACGACGCGCTGGTGCACATCGACGAGTGTCATGCGACCGGCTTCCTCGGCGCCACCGGCCGCGGCTCGGCCGAGGTCAAGGGCGTGCTGGAGAAGATCGACATCATCACCGGCACGCTCGGCAAGGCGATGGGGGGTGCGCTGGGCGGCTTCACGACCGCCAAGGCCGACGTCATCGAATTGCTGCGCCAGCGCTCGCGCCCCTATCTGTTCTCCAACTCGCTGCCGCCGCATGTGGTCGCCGCCGGCATCAAGGCCTTCGAGATGCTGGATGCGGCCGGTGAACTGCGCGAACGGCTGGTCGAGAACACCCGCTACTTCCGCGAGCGGATGACCGCGGCCGGCTTCGACGTGCGCCCCGGCACTCACCCGATCAGCCCGGTCATGCTTTACGACGCCAAGCTGGCGCAGCGCTTCGCCGAGCGCTTGCTCGAGGAAGGGATCTACGCGATCGGATTCTTCTTCCCGGTGGTGCCCAAGGACCAGGCCCGGATCCGTACCCAGATCAGCGCCGCGCACACGCGCGACCATCTGGACCAGGCGATCGACGCGTTCACCCGCATCGGCCGCGAACTGGGCGTGTTGCCGGGCTGAGCCGCGGCGCGCGTATAGGTCGAGCCGACGCTAGTCCGGCTTGACGGCGGCTGGCGCCGAACGCGGCGCCAGACGTTCGACTTCGTGGGGCGCAAGATCGCGCCAGGCCCCCTTGGCCAGTTCCCCCAGGCCCACGCGCCCGATCGCAACGCGCACCAGACGCAGCACGCCGACCTCGTGTGCGCCCAGCAGACGACGGATCTGCCGATTGCGGCCTTCGTCGAGCACGATCTCCAGCCATGCGTTACGCGCGCCTTCGCGCAGCACACGGGCGGATGCGGCGCGCAACTGCTGGCCGGCATCCTCGACGCCGGCATGCAGGCCGGCGAGCAGCGCGGCGTCGGGTCGCGTATCGATCTGCACGTGATAGGTCTTGCTGGGACCGCGCTCGGGGTCGGCGATCGCAGCCGCCCATGCCGGATCGCTGGTGAACAACAGCAGGCCCTCGCTGGCCTTGTCGAGCCGCCCGACCGGGGCAATCCATCCCAGCGACGCAGTATCGAAACAACGGTAGACCGTGTCGCGTCCGCGTTCGTCGCGAGCCGTCGTCACCAGACCGCGCGGCTTGTTGAGCATCAGGTAGCGGTGCACAACACCGGACATGGTCACGCCATCGATGACGACGCGTGCCTCGTCGAGTGCAACCGGATACTCGGGATCTCGGACCACACGCCCGCCAATGCGGACGCGCCCGTCGCGCACCCAGCGTTCGGCCTCACTGCGCGAGCACAGGCCGCGCTTGGACAGGATGCGCGCAATCCCGTAACGAGGCGTTGCGTGGCCGCGCAATGGCCGGTTGCTCATCGCCCTGCGGCCGCATGGACGAACGGCCCGCTCGCGCGGGCCGTCGTCATCGATGCATCGGGGTGCGCGACGCTCACTCGGTCGGCGTCGGGGTCGCCGGGGCTGCCGCCGCTTCGACCGGCGCGTTGGGGTCCACGCGGCGTCCGACGCTGTAACCATTGGCCTTGAGCCAGGCATCGAAATCGTCGGCGGTCATGCGCTTGCCGCTCTGGGTCATGTTGAACCGGTACGGCGTATTGTCGAACTCGGTCTGCTTGACGTAGGCCGACGGATCGCCCGGCTTCACCACGCCCGCCGCTGCGGCGGCCATCGCGACATTCTGGCAGCGCTCGATCTCCATGCGCAGCAGCACCTGATCGACCGACTGCGCGTCGTCGTAGGCACGCGACAGCACCGCGGTCGTGCCGAGTCGATAACTGGGCGCCGCCAGTTCCGGCGACAGCGGCATCAGTGCGGTCGTCTGCAACGGGCGCGCAGCACGCGTATCGAGATCGGCGCAGTCCGCCGCGTGGCCGGCGAACGGAAGGGCCAGCAGGGTCGTCAACACGATGGCGCGCATGGGCAGAGGTCCCCGGAGTCGAATTGGCCTGAAGTGTATGCGCCAAGTTACGGCCCGACAAGGGAAATTCTGCTTTCGCGCATTCACTTCGGTGAGTGTCTGCCCCACCTACAGCGATCGCGCCGCAGGACCGGGACGTCTGTGCACTCGATCAAAACGTTCGGCGCATGGGCGCGTGCGGCGCCGACCCTCCATTTCGCCGTCGAGGACCGGATCGGCAGCCCGCAACACACGTGCATCGCGCGGCAGTGGCGCGCGAGTCTTCCCATTCCGCAGTGGGAAAAGAGACAAAAAGAAGCCCGGCATCAGCCGGGCTTCTTCGTATTGCTTCGCTGGCGCCAGACTTAGTTCTGGACGTTCAGCTCGGTGCGACGGTTGCGCGCGCGACCTTCCGGATTGTCCGAACCATCCGGGTTGGTGTTCGGCGCAATCGGACGGCTCTCGCCGTAGCCGACCGGACCGACCAGGCGATCGGCAGTGATGCCGTTGCTGGTCAGGAAGTCGTACACGGCCTTCGCACGGCGCTCCGACAGGCGCTGGTTGTAGGCGTCCGTACCCTTGGAGTCGGTGTGGCCTGCAACCTCGACGCGCAGTTCGGGGTAGCGACGCAGGATCTCGACGGCCTCGTTCAGGATCGCCACCGCGTCAGGACGCAGCGTCGAACGATCGAAGTCGAAGTTCACGCCGTTCAGATCGATGGTGATCGGAGCCGGCGGCGGCGGAGCCGGGGCGGGAGCCGGCGGCGGCGGCGGCGGAGCCGGGGGAGCCGGAGGCGCCGGCGGCGGGCCGAGCGGCACCACGACACCGACCGAGGCCAGCACGTCGCCGAAGTAGCTCTCGTTGGCGTTGTGCGGGTAGCCGGCCCAGTCACGCGGACCGTTGGCGGCGATGCTGCTGTCGTTGAAATCAGCGCGGTAGGCGATTTCGGCGCGCACGGCGACGCGCTTGTCGAAGGTGGTCTGCAGACCGGCACCGACCTTGGCAGCGAAGTTGCCGTCCTTACGCTCGCCGGGCGAGTTCGGGCTCGGGAACGCGTTGAACTCCTCTTCCGAACGCTGATAGCCGACGCCGGCCAGCAGGTAGGGGTTCCAGCCACGGCCCTCGGAGATGAAGTGGTAGCGGAAGTCGATCGAGGCGCCGTACTGGCTCCAATTCAGGTCGGGGTTCGCACCCTCGACGCTGCTGTCGAAACCGGGGTTCTGATAGTTCAGTTCACCGTCGATCGACCAGTTCGGGCTGATGAAACGACCGAAACCGAGGGTAACGAACGGGGTGTCGTCGGTGCGGCGATCTTCGGCCTGGAAGTTGTAGCCGACGGAGCCGGTCAGATACCAGCGGTCGTCGAACTCCTGGGCATTGGCGGCCTGCACCAAGCCGAGGCCGCCGAGCAGCGCGGCGCAGAGGAGTTTCTTATTCATGTTGTATCAGCTCCTGTTCTAGGGGGAATGCGTCATGGCATCGGTTTGAGGCGTCAAACGCACACGCCTTGGTACATAGCCTAAAGTCAGCTGTGTGAAGGCGTCGTTAACACTAACCTAACGGTTGAAAGATTCCAACGGAACAACGCCTTACCGTTCATCCAGCCTTGGGCTACTGCGGGAACTTCCAACGGCGCGCATTGTCTGGATTCGGTGTCGGCGTGGCGTCAAGACGCCCTTAACGCTTACCTGGCGTCCAGCGCGGCGGCGTGTTCGGCAGCTGCCGCCCAGGGCGGCGAGCGGCCCAGTTCCTCGACCAGGAAATCCACGAATGCGCGGGTGCGCGGCGGGACGAGCCGGCGCTCGGGCATGACTGCATGGATACCGGTCGCAGGCGGGGCGTATCCCGGCAGCACACGGCTCAGTCGCCCCGCACACAGATCATCGGCGACATGCCACACCGAATGCATCGCGATGCCCTCGCCTGCGAGCGCGGCATCGCGCAGGATCTCGCCGAGCGTGCTTTCCATGCGCCCTGACACCGCGACCTCGGTGCGGACGCCATCGCGGTCGAGCAACGGCCACCGGTCCTGGCGCCCGCGGCTGCCGACCAGCAGCAGGCAGTCGTGAGCGACCAGGTCGGCAGGCATGTGCGGATGTCCGCGCCGGTGCAGGTAGTCGGGCGAAGCGACGAGCACGCGATCGTTGGCAGCGATCGGGCGTGCGACCAGTCGGGAGTCGTCCAGTTCGCCGATCCGGATCGCCAGGTCGAAGCCCGCCCGGACCAGGTCCACCAATTGGTCGCTCATGTGCACGCTCAGCCGCAGCTCGGGATGCCGGGCCAGAAATCGCGGCAGCAGCGGCGAGACGTGCTGGCGTCCGAACGAAGCCGACATCGTCACCCGCAACGTGCCGGCAATGCCCCGCCCGCCACTCTCGCGCAGACCCGCGGCGAGGCTGTCGAGGTCGTCGACCAGCGCGCGCCCGCGCGAAGCCAGTGCGCGGCCCTCGGCAGTGGGGTGGAGCCGGCGTGTGGTCCGATGCAGCAGCCGCACGCCGAGCGTGCTCTCCAGGCGTTTCAGGCGCTGGCTGGCCACGGCCGGCGACAGGTCCAGGGCGCGCGCGGCCGCGCTGATCGACCCCAGATCGAGCACGCGCAGGAACAGGGCGATGTCGTCGAGCCGCGCCATCGATCTTCAATTTCCGGTTGAAAGTATTTGTCGATCCTAAACCTGTTCCACCGGATCGTCGCTTTCGAGAATGGCCGCTCCCCCCTATCGGCCGCGACCATGCCACGTTCTTCCCCTCCGTCCTCCCGCACGCTGGCGGCGCTGTATGCACTGACCATCGGCGCGTTCGGCATCGGCACCACCGAGTTCGTGATCATGGGCCTGCTGCGCCAGGTCGCGTCCGATCTGCAGGTGAGCCTGCCCGCGGCCGGCCTGCTGATCTCCGGTTATGCGCTGGGTGTGTTCGTCGGCGCGCCCCTGCTCACGCTCGCGACCGACCGGCTGCCGCGCAAGGCGGTGCTGGTCGGCCTGATGGCGGTGTTCACGCTCGGCAACCTGGCCTGCGCGCTGGCGCCCGACTACGGCTGGCTGATGGCCGCGCGCGTGGTCACCTCGCTCGCCCACGGCACCTTCTTCGGGGTCGGCGCGGTGGTCGCCGCAGGCCTGGTGCCGGCGGAGCGGCGCGCCCGCGCGATCTCGGTGATGTTCACCGGCCTGACTGTCGCCACCCTGCTCGGCGTGCCGGCCGGCGCGTGGCTGGGCCTGCATGCGGGATGGCGCGCCACATTCTGGGCGGTCGCCGCGATCGGCGGGCTGGCGACCCTCGTGATCGCGGCGCTGGTGCCAGCCGACCGCGCGACCGTTGCGTCCGGCAGCGTCCGTCGTGCGCTCGCGGCGGTGTCGCGGCCGCCGGTGGTGCTCGGCCTGCTGACGACGACGCTGGGGTATGCCGGCGTGTTCACGGTCTACACCTTCATCCAACCGGTCCTGGTGCAGGTGAGCGGCTTGTCCGATCGCGCGGTCTCGCCGGTGCTGCTGGTGTTCGGGGTCGGGATGATCGCCGGCAACCTGCTCGGCGGCCGCTTCGCCGACCGCGCACCGGCGGCGGCGATCCCGGCCACGCTGCTCGCGCTCGCCGCCGTGCTCGCGCTTCTCGGCGCCGCGATGCATCAGGCCCCGGCGATGGTGGTCGCCACCGGCCTGCTCGGCGTCGCCGCATTCGCGACCGTCGCGCCGCTGCAGGCCTGGGTGCTGCAGCGCGCCGGCGACGACGGCCGCAACCTGGCCTCGAGCCTCAACATCGGCGCGTTCAACCTCGGCAACGCGGCGGGCGCCTGGCTCGGCGGCCTCGTCGTCGGCCATGGCGGGGGTCTGGAGCGGTTGGGCACGGCCGGGGCGCTGGTCACGCTGGCCGGTGTCGCCGTGTCGGCAATCGCGCTCCGACGTGCACGCTCAGCCGCCATCCAGCCGTGCTGATGCCCCCGCAACATCGCCCCTCGTGCTGCGGATCCGTCGCGGCCAGCCGCTGCCGGCCGGCAGTCGGGTGCATGCGACCCCCGCATTCGCCCCACCGGTCGACGACGCGCGGCGGTACCGGATCGTCGACGCGCTCGACGCGGTTGCCGCCGACGCCGGTCGCAGCGTGCCCCAGATCGCGCTGAACGGCCCGCTGCAGCGCCCCGGGGTCTCGACGGCGCGGCTGGGCGCGCGCAACGAGGCGCAACTGCGCGAGAACCTGGGCGCAGCCGGCTGGTCGCTGGACCCGATGCACATCGCCCGGCTGGACGCCGCGAGCGCGGTGCCGGCGCCCTATCCCCACTACCCTTACTGGAACGGGCAGTTCGCCGAGCGCAGCCCGGCGCCAGTCCCCGCCCCCGATCAGGAGAGTCCCGCATGAAAGCCATCGCCACCACCCGTCCGCTGCCGATCGACGATCCGCACGCGCTCGTCGAACTCGACCTCGAGCTGCCAGCGCCCGGCCCGCAGGACCTGCGCGTGCGCATCGAAGCAGTTGCGGTCAATCCGGTCGACACCAAGCTGCGTCAGGCCCCGCTGCCGGAGGGTGCACCGCATCGCGTGCTGGGCTACGACGCGGCCGGCGTGGTCGAGGCGATCGGCGATCAGGTGACCGGATTCTCGATCGGCGACGCGGTCTATTACGCCGGCGATGTCACCCGACCGGGCAGCAACGCGCAGTTCCAAGTGGTCGATGCGCGGCTGGTGGCGCGCAAGCCCGGCACGCTGGACTTCGCGCAGGCCGCAGCCCTGCCGCTGACCGCGATCACCGCCTGGGAGCTGCTGTTCGAACGCATGCCCTATGCATTCGAAGACGGCGGCGCCGGCAGGACGCTGCTGGTGATCGCCGGCGCCGGCGGCGTGGGTTCGATCGCGATCCAGCTGGCCAAGTTGGCCGGTTTCACCGTGATCGCCACGGCCTCGCGCGAGGACAGCATCGCCTGGTGCCGGGACCTCGGCGCCGACCACGTGATCGATCACCGCCAGCCGCTGGCGCCGCAGTTGCAGGCGCTCGGCCACACCCAGGTCGACGCGGCGCTCAACCTCGCCGATACCGATCGCTACTGGGATGCGTTGGGCGAGCTGCTTGCGCCGCAGGGGCACGTCGGCCTGATCGTCGAACCAGCGGGCGCGCTGAAGATCGGCGACCCCTACAAAGCCAAGTGCATCGGCATCCATTGGGAATTCATGTTCGCGCGGCCGCGCTTCCGCACTGCCGACATGGATGCGCACGGGCGCATCCTGGCGCGCGTCGCCGCGCTCGTCGATGCTGGCCGACTGCGCGGCACCCTCGGCCGCACGCTCTCGCCGATCGGTGCCGACACGTTGCGCGAAGCGCACCGGCTGCTCGAGTCGGGCGCGACCATCGGCAAGGTCGCCGTCGCCGGCTGGCGCTGATCGCAGGCCTCGCGCCACGCCGCAGGCGCCAGTGACCGGCCGGCCTTGTCCGGCCTGCTCGGCGTGCAACCGAGACGCCGCGGCGCTTGCGCCGCGGCGCCGGTCGCGGCACCCTGCGGCATCCATACGCCAGCGTATCCATGTCATGCCGCCAGTCATGGGCCAGCCCGCCGACTCCACGCTCTATCCGCACCTGCTCGCCCCGCTCGACCTGGGCTTTACGACGCTGCGCAACCGGGTGCTGATGGGCTCGATGCACACCGGGCTGGAGGATCGCGCCGCCGACTTCCCGAAGCTGGCGCGCTACTTCGCCGAGCGTGCCGAGGGCGGCGTGGCGCTGATCGTCACCGGCGGCTTCTCGCCCGACATCCCCGGCTGGCTCAAGCCGTTCGGCGGCAAGCTGTCGTGGCGATGGGAAACGCGGCGCCATCGCCCGGTCACCGACGCGGTGCACGCCCATGACGCGAAGATCTGCCTGCAGCTGCTGCATGCCGGCCGCTACGCCTACCACCCGCTGCAGGTCGCGCCGAGCCGCCTGAAAGCCCCCATCAACCCCTTCACGCCCCGGGCGCTGAGCGCACGCGGGGTCGAACGCACGATCGATGCCTACGCCCACGCCGCCAAGCTCGCGCGCGAGGCCGGCTACGACGGCGTCGAGATCATGGGCAGCGAGGGCTACCTGATCAACCAGTTCCTGAGCGCACGCACCAATCGCCGCCGGGACCGTTGGGGCGGCGATGTGCTGCAGCGCATGCGCTTTGCGACCGAGATCGTGCGCCGCGTGCGCGAGGCCGCCGGGCACGACTTCATCCTGATCTACCGCCTGTCGATGCTCGAACTGGTACCCGAGGGGTCGGGCTGGGACGAGATCGTGCAGCAGGCCCGCGCGATCGAGGCTGCCGGGGCAACGCTGCTCAACACCGGGATCGGCTGGCACGAGGCACGGGTGCCGACGATCGCCACCTCGGTCCCGCGCGCGGCCTTCGCCGGGGTGACCGCCAAGCTGCGCCCGCATGTGAAGCTGCCGCTGGTCGCGACCAACCGCATCAACATGCCCGATGTCGCCGAGCGCGTGCTCGCGGCCGGCGGCGCGGACATGGTCTCGATGGCACGGCCGCTGCTGGCCGATCCGCACTGGGTCGCCAAGGCGCGCGCCGGCACGCCCGCACGCATCAATACCTGCATCGCCTGCAATCAGGCCTGCCTGGACCACGTGTTCGCGAACCGCACCGCCAGCTGCCTGGTCAATCCGCGGGCGTGCGCGGAGACCGAGCTCAACTACGTCCCGGCGGCCGCGCCGCTGCGCATTGCGGTAGTCGGCGCCGGCCCGGCCGGGCTGGCCTGCGCGACCGTCGCCGCCCAGCGCGGCCATCGCGTGGCGCTGTTCGATGCGGCCGAAGCGATCGGCGGCCAGTTCAACCTGGCACGGCGCATTCCCGGCAAGGAGGAGTTCAACGAGACGCTGCGCTACTTCGGCCAGCGCATCGCCGAGACCGGGGTCGACCTGCGGCTCTCGACCCCGGTGACGGCGAGCGACCTCGCCGGCTTCGATGTCGTCGTGCTCGCGACCGGCGTACGCCCGCGCGCGATCGACATCCCCGGACACGACCATCCCAAGGTCGTCGGCTATGTCGACGTACTCGAAGGTCGGGTCGTGCCGGGCGCGCGGGTGGCGATCATCGGCGCTGGTGGCATCGGCTTCGATGTCGGCGAGTTCCTGGTCGAAGGCAACGGCACGTCGCCCAGCCTCGATCCGGCGACGTGGATGCGCGAATGGGGCGTGGACCCGAGCTTCGAGCAACCAGGCGGGCTGGTCCCGGCCGCGCCGTCGCCGCCGGCGCGCGACGTCTGGTTGCTGCAGCGCAGTCCTGGCCGCCCGGGCGCCCGACTCGGCAAGACCACCGGCTGGATCCACCGCAGTACGCTCAAGGCCAAGGGCGTGCGGATGCTGGGCGACGTCGCGTATCTGGGCGTCGATGACGACGGCCTGCGCATCCGGGTGGACGGCACCGAGCAGTTGCTGCCGGTCGACCACGTGGTGGTGTGCGCGGGCCAGGAGCCGCGACGGGACCTGCTCGACGCGCTGCAGGCGGCCGGCCGTGTCGTGCACCTGGTGGGCGGCGCGGACGTGGCCGCCGAGCTCGACGCCAAGCGCGCGATCGCCCAGGCGAGCGCGTTGGCAGCGCGTCTGTAGCGGCCCTTGGTGCGCGGGGCGGCGACATGCGCCCTCGACGCCTCCCAATCGCCGATGCTCGACTGCGCGGTGGGTGGTTGCTGCGGGATGGGCACCCGTGGGCGGACTGAACGCGGGCCTGTTCCGCACGACGCCCCTTGACGAACCTGAACGACAGTTCAGGAATATGGATCGCAAGCGATACCGCTTCCGGCGGCGCTTGAAGCTGAATACGGCCCCGTTTCCGCCCTGTCCAGCCACAGATCGGCGATCGGCACCAGTGCCGCGTATTCACGTTCGATTCGAAAAACCACCGATACCGTGCCGCCAACTCGTTCCGCCCGCCTTGGCGGAACACCGGCCCGGCCGCGATCCCGCGGTTCGGAGCCCGGGCGAAAGCGCCATAGAGTCGCCGCCCTCCCCAAGACGCCATGCCGACGTCGCCGCCGCTCCTGCCTTCGGGTATCAGACGGCGCGACACGGCGCAACGGAGCAAGGAGTCAACGATGAAACTGGAATGGGTGATGTGGCTGGCCTCCGTGCTGCCACCGCCGGCCGCCGATTCGCTCTGTCTGAGCACGACGGTCTATCTCGAAGCCCGCGACCAGTCGGTCCGCGGACAGGAAGCCGTCGCCGAAGTCGCACTGCGCCGCCAGGAAAGCGGGCTGTGGGGCGAGTCGATGTGCGAGGTCGTCACCGCGCGCAAGCAGTTCGCACCGACCATCCTCTCGCCCCAGACCCGGCTGGCGAACACCAGCGCGTGGACCCGTGCGGTCAACGTCGCCCTCGCCTCGGAGCGCAACTGGTCGCTGCCGCGCGCCGAGCGCCGCGAGATCGTGCCCGGTGCGAGCCATTTCATGGCGCACGGCATCGCCGCCCCGGCATGGCGCCACGCGCCGCCGGTGGCGACGATCGGCGACCACACGTTCCTGCGCGTGCAGCGGCTGCGTCCCCAGCCTGCCGCTCCCGTGACGACGACCGCACGCGGCTGAGGTGTTCGGCAGCTCGCGCCGGGCGCATGATGGCCGCCCGTCCCGAGTCCGGAGGCTGCATGCTCACGCTCTACACCAAGCCCGGCGCCTGTTCGCTGGCCGACCACATCGCGCTGCGCTGGATCGGTGCACCGTTCGAGGTACGTGTCGTCGACGCGACGACAATGAAAGCGCCGCCGTTCCTGGCGCTCAATCCCGCCGGTGCGGTCCCGGTGCTGGTCGACGGCGACTGGGCGCTGACCCAGAACGCGGCGATCCTGAACTATCTGGCCGACCGCTTTCCGCAAGCCGGGCTGGGTGGAGATGGCACGCCAGAAGGCCGGGCCGAGGTCAATCGCTGGCTCGGGCTGCTCAATGCCGACCTGCATCCTGCGTTTCACCCGCTGTTCGGCAGTACCAAGTACCTCGAAGATCCCGACGCGATCGACCGCACGCGCAAGCAGGCCATGGGGAAGGTCCGCGGCCTGTATGAACGCCTCGACGCGCAGCTGGCAGGCCGCGACTTCCTCGTCGGCGCCCGCTCGATCGCCGACCCCTACCTGTTCGTGACCCTGCAGTGGGCCAAGCGCCTGAAACTGGACCTGGGCGGCCTCGACCATCTGCACGCTTTCGATGCGCGGATGCTGGCCGATCCGGACGTGCGCGCAGCGATGGCGGCCGAAGGCATCCTCTAGCCCCCGGCACGGCGCTGCCCGGCCTCAGCCGGGCAGCGTGTCGGCAGGCACGCGGACCGCGCCTTCCATCAACACGCGCGCCGAGCGCGACATGATCGCCCGGGCCACCGTCCAGCGGCCGTCGACCTGCACCGCTTCGGCACCGACCCGCAGCGTGCCCGACGGATGTCCGAAGCGCACCGACGTGCGCGCCCCGCCGCCGGCCGCGTCGCTGACCAGCGTGCCGGGAATCGCGGCCGCCGTGGCGATGGCGACGGCGGCCGTGCCCATCATCGCGTGATGCAGCTTGCCCATCGACAGCGCGCGCACCAGCAGGTCGATGTCCCCCGTGGCGATCGCCTTGCCGCTCGACACCACGTGATCGTGCGGCGGCGCCACGAATGCGACCTTCGGCGTGTGCTGGCGCTTGGACGCCTCGGCGAGATCGCCGATGAGCCCCATGCGCAGCGCGCCGTGCGCGCGGATCGTCTCGAACATCGCCAGCGCCTGCGCGTCGCCGTTGATCGCGTCCTGCAGTTCGCTGCCGGTGTAGCCGATCGCCGCGGCGTCGATGAAGATCGTCGGGATACCGGCATTGATCATCGTCGCGCGCAGCGTCCCGACACCTGGCACTTCGAGGTCGTCGACGAGATGGCCGGTCGGGAACATCGCACCGCCGCCGTCGCCTTCGTCGGCAGGATCGACGAACTCCAGCACGATCTCCGCGGCCGGAAACGTCACCCCGTCGAGTTCGAAATCGCCGGTCTCCTGCACCTGGCCCCCTGCCACCGGCACGTGGACCACGATGGTCTTGCCGATGTTGGCCTGCCACACGCGTACCGCGACGGTGCCGTCCTGGGGGATGCGCGCAGGATCGACGAAGCCGTTGGCGATCGCGAACGGACCAACCGCCGTACTCAGATTGCCGCAGTTGCCGCTCCAGTCGACGAACGCAGTGTCGATCGCCACCTGGCCGTACAGATAGTCGACGTCGTGACCGGGCTGCGTGGATGTGGCGATGATCACGCACTTGCTGGTCGACGACGTGGCGCCGCCCATGCCGTCGGTGTGCTTGGCATACGGATCGGGAGACCCGATCACGCGCATCAGCAGCGCATCGCGCGCCGCGCCCGGCACCTGCGCCGCGGCCGGCAGGTCCTGGAGCCGGAAGAACACGCCCTTGGACGTGCCGCCGCGCATGTAGGTGGCGGGAATGCGGAGTTGCGGGGAATCGGTCATGTCATTCACTCGCTCTGCTTCTGTTGCCTCTCCCGCTCACGGGAAAGGAATCGGATTGCGCTTGTCTCCCCTGTCTCCTTGTGGGAGAGGAGCCGGGGGAGAGGGGGGGCTTCCCGCAACGCATTCCAAATCGCTTCGACACCGACTCGGGACGCTTGAGGATGTCGTCATTCCAGAAGCGCAGTCCCTGGAAGCCCTGCTCATTCAACCACGCGTCGCGAACTGCGTCTTTCGGTGATTCGACGTGCTGTCCGCCATCGGCCTCGATGATCGGACGCGCACCGAAATGCGCGAAGTCGACAACGTAAGGACCGATCGGCTGCTTGCGTCTGACCTTCTGTCCATCGAATCGGTGGGCGCGCAGATGACGCCAGAGCACGAGCTCGGCTCCGGTCATGTTTCGACACAGCGTCTTGGCAAATGCGCGTTGATCCACTCCCCCGCTCCCCAACCCCTCTACCCCGGCGGGCACGTAGTCCCGCCAGGGAAGAAGGGCTCAGATCATGCGACCTTTGACGACTCCAAGAAATCCTGCGCGAAGCGCTGCAGCACGCCGCCGGCCTCGTAGATCGAGACTTCTTCGGCGGTGTCGAGACGACAGATCACCGGGACCGCGAGCTGCGTGCCGTCCTTGCGGTGGATCGCCAGGGTCAGCATCGCGCGCGGGGTGCGCTCGCCGATCACATCGAAGGTCTCGGTGCCATCGATGCCCAGCGTCAGGCGCGTGGTCCCGGGCTCGAATTCCAACGGCAGCACGCCCATGCCGATCAGGTTGGTGCGGTGGATGCGCTCGAAGCCTTCGGCCACGATCGCCTCCACACCGGCCAGGCGGACGCCCTTGGCGGCCCAGTCGCGCGAGCTGCCCTGACCGTAGTCGGCGCCGGCCACGATGATCAGCGGCTGGCGCCGCGCCATATAGGTCTCGATCGCCTCCCACATGCGCACGACCTGGCCCTCGGGTTCGATCCGCGCCAGCGAGCCCTGCTTGACCTGGCCATCGACGACGGCCATCTCGTTGACCAGCTTGGGATTGGCGAAGGTCGCCCGCTGTGCGGTCAGGTGATCGCCGCGGTGGGTGGCGTAGGAATTGAAGTCCTCCTCCGGCACGCCCATCTTCGCCAGGTACTCGCCGGCCGCACTGCTGGCCAGGATGGCGTTGGACGGCGACAGGTGATCGGTGGTGATGTTGTCGCCCAGGACCGCCAACGGACGCATGCCGCGCAGCGTGCGCTCGCCGGCCAATGCGCCTTCCCAGTACGGCGGGCGCCGGATGTAGGTGCTCATCGGCCGCCAGTCGTACAGCGGCGCGACGCGCTCGCCGGTATCGACATGCAGCTTGAACATCGGGCCGTAGACGCTGCGGAACTGCTCGGGCTTGACGCTGGCCTTGACCACCGCATCGATCTCCGCATCACAGGGCCAGATGTCCTTGAGCGTGACCGCGTTGCCGTCGGCATCGATCCCCAGCACGTCCTGTTCGATGTCGAAGCGCACCGTACCGGCGATCGCATAGGCGATCACCAACGGCGGCGAGGCCAGGAACGCCTGCTTGGCGTAGGGATGGATGCGGCCGTCGAAGTTGCGGTTGCCGCTGAGCACCGCCGTGGCGTAGAGGTCGCGATCGATGATCTCCTGCTGGATCGCCGGGTCCAGCGCACCGCTCATGCCGTTGCAGGTGGTGCAGGCGAACGCGACGATGCCAAAGCCCAGTTGCTCGAGTTCGGGCAGCAGGCCACTCTCGCGCAGATACAGCTCGACCGCCTTCGACCCGGGCGCCAGCGACGTCTTGACCCACGGCTTGCGCAGCAGACCGCGCGCGTTCGCGTTGCGCGCCAGCAGGCCGGCGGCGATCACGTTGCGAGGGTTGGAGGTGTTGGTGCAACTGGTGATCGCGGCGATGATCACCGCGCCATCGGGCATCGTGCCGTCGGAGGGCATCTCCCACGCGCCGGCGATGCCGCTGGCGACGAGGTCGCGGGTCGCGACCCGCTTGTGCGGATTCGAAGGGCCGGCCATGTTGCGCACGACGCTCGACAGGTCGAAGTGCAGCGTGCGCTCGTACTGCGCGCCGTCGAGCGCATCGGCCCACAGGCCAGCTGCCTTGGCATAGGTCTCCACCAACTGCACCTGGGCGTCGTCGCGGCCGGTCAGGCGCAGATAGTCGAGCGTGTTGTCATCGATGAAGAACATCGCCGCGGTTGCGCCGTACTCGGGCGCCATGTTGGAGATCGTCGCGCGATCGCCGATGGTCAATGCGGCCGCGCCCGGGCCGCGGAACTCCAGATACGCGCCGACCACCTTCGACTTGCGCAGGAACTCGGTCAGCGCCAGCACCACGTCGGTCGCGGTGATGCCCGGACCGGGCCGACCCGCCAGCTCCACGCCGACGATCTCGGGCGTGCGCATCCACGACGCGCGCCCGAGCATCACGTTCTCCGCCTCCAGGCCGCCGACACCGATCGCGATGACTCCCAGCGCGTCGACATGCGGGGTGTGGCTGTCGGTGCCGACGCAGGTGTCGGGAAACGCGACGCCACGCCCATCCGCCGCATGCTGGGTGTAGATCACCGGCGACATCTTCTCCAGGTTGATCTGGTGCATGATCCCGTTGCCCGGCGGAATCACCTCGACGTTGCGGAACGCGCGCTTGGTCCAGTCGATGAAGTCGAAGCGGTCGGCATTGCGCCGATCCTCGATCGCCCGGTTCTTGGCGAATGCATCGGGATCGAAGCCGCCGCACTCCACTGCCAGCGAATGGTCGACGATCAGCTGCACCGGCACCACCGGATTGACCTTGGCCGGGTCGCCGCCCTGCTCGGCGATCGCATCGCGCAGACCGGCCAGGTCCACCAGCGCGGTCTGGCCGAGGATGTCGTGACAGACCACGCGCGCCGGATACCACGGGAAGTCGAGATCGCGACGCAGCTCGATCAGCTGCCGCAGCGCATCGTCGAGCAGCGCCGGATCGCAGCGCCGTACGAGGTTCTCGGCATGTACCCGAGCGGTGTAGGACATGCGGGCGTAGGCGCCGGGCGACAGCGCCTCGACCGCCTCGCGCGCGTCGAACCAGTCGAGGTCGGTACCGGGAAGGGGCTTGCGGTGCTGGCTGTTCATGGCTGGCTACTTCGAAGAAGGACGTTTGATGCCGAAGGCGGATGGGCGCTTACTTGCGCTCGGCCAGCGGCACGAACGGCTGGTCCTCCGGACCGGTGTAGTGCGCGCTGGGACGGATGATCTTGCCGTCGATGCGCTGTTCGATGACGTGCGCACTCCAGCCGGCGGTGCGGGCGATGACGAACAGCGGGGTGAACATCGCCGTCGGCACGCCCATCATGTGGTAGCTCACCGCGCTGAACCAGTCGAGGTTGGGGAACATCTTCTTGATGTCCCACATCACCGTCTCCAGGCGCTCGGCGATGTCGTACATCTTGCGGCTGCCGACCTCGTCGGACAGTTCCCGCGCGACGTCCTTGATGACCACGTTGCGCGGATCGCTGACGGTGTAGACCGGGTGGCCGAAGCCGATGATCACTTCCTTCTTCTCCACGCGCGCGCGGATGTCGGCCTCGGCCTCGTCGGGCGTGTCGTAGCGTTTCTGCACTTCGAAGGCGACTTCGTTGGCACCGCCGTGCTTGGGTCCGCGCAGCGCGCCGATGCCGCCGGCGATGCACGAATACAGGTCGCTGCCGGTGCCTGCGATCACCCGGCTGGCGAACGTCGAGGCATTGAACTCGTGCTCGGCGTAGAGGATCAGCGAGGTGTGCATCGCCCGGACCCACGACTCGCGCGGCGGGACGCCGTGCAGCAGATGCAGGAAGTGCCCGCCGATCGAGTCGTCATCGGTCTCCACGTCGATGACCCGGCCGTTGTGGCTCCAGTGGTACCAGTACAGCAGCATCGAGCCGAGGCTGGCCATCAGCTTGTCGGCGATGTCGCGCGCGCCCGGATGGTTGTGGTCTGCCGATTCGGGCAGCACGCAACCGAGCACCGACACGCCGGTGCGCATGACATCCATCGGATGCGCGGAGGGCGGCAGCTCTTCCAGCGCCGCCTTGACCGCCGCCGGCAGGCCGCGCAGCGACTTGAGCTTGGCCTTGTAGCCGCGCAGCTCGGCCTCGTTGGGCAGCTTGCCGTGGACCAGCAGATAGGCGATCTCTTCGAACTCGCTGGTGCGCGCGAGATCGAGGATGTCGTAGCCGCGGTAGTGCAGGTCGTTGCCGCTGCGGCCGACGGTGCACAGCGCGGTATTGCCGGCGGCGGTGCCGCTCAACGCGACGGACTTCTTCGGCTTGAAGCCGGGGGCGGTGGTGGCAGTGGTCTCGCTCATCTGGGATCTCCGGTGAATGCCTGGATGGAGTCGCGTGGAACCTGTTCAACGCCTGTTGCGCGCGCCAGCCGGCAAGCGCAGCAGGACATTGGGCAGGTGCCTACTTATTTGCCGCGAACAGCGCGTCGAGCCTTTGTTCGAAGGCGTGGTAACCGATGCGCTCGTAGAGCTCCTCGCGGGTCTGCATCGCATCGACGACATTCTGCTGGTGGCCATCACGGCGCACGGCGGTATAGACCAGCTCGGCCGCCTTGTTGGCGGCGCGGAACGCCGAGAGCGGGAACAACTGGATCGCCACCCCCGCCGAGGCCAACTCGTCCCGGGTGAACAGCGGCGTCTTGCCGAACTCGGTGATATTGGCCAGCACCGGCACCTGCACCGCATCGACGAACCGGCGGTAGGTGTCGAGGTCATAGGCCGCCTCGGCGAAGATGCCATCGGCACCGGCCTCGACGCAGGCGATCGCGCGTTCGATCGCGGCATCCACGCCGTCGACCTGGATCGCATCGGTGCGCGCGATCAGGAAGAAATCGGGATCGGTCTTGGCATCGGCCGCCGCCTTGACCCGATCGACCATTTCGCCCTGCGGCACGATCTCCTTGCCCGGCCGATGGCCGCAGCGCTTGGCGCCCACCTGGTCCTCGATATGGCAGGCCGCAGCGCCAGCCTTGATCAGCGACTTGACCGTGCGCTCGATGTTGAAGGCGCTCGGCCCGAACCCGGTGTCGATGTCGACGAGCAACGGCAGATCGCAGACGTCGGTGATCCGGCGCACGTCGATCAGCACGTCCTCGAGCGTGTTGATGCCCAGGTCCGGCAGTCCCAGCGAACCGGCGGCGACGCCGCCGCCCGACAGATAGATCGCCTGGAACCCGGCGCGCTGGGCGAGCAGCGCATGGTTGGCGTTGATCGCGCCGATCACCTGCAACGGCGACTCGGCGGCGAGGGCGGCGCGGAACCGGGCGCCAGCGGACAGGGTGCTCATCGATGCGACTCCGGGACTGCGGTGTACCGCGATGACGCGCAATGTGTCACTGTACGAATGGTTGATCAATCTTGATCGAATCAATCAATACATCGGAATTCACAGTGAATGCGAACGATGGCGATCTGATGTCCGCCGCCGAGGCCTGCGCGGCACTCGGCATCAGCACCGCGACCCTGTACGCCTACGTCAGCCGCGGCCTGCTGGAATCGCGTCCGGGGCTGGACCATCGCAGCCGCGTCTATCTGCGCCAGGACGTGGAGCGCCTGCGCCAGCGCAAGCGCGCCGGGCGCGGCGCGGCCCGCGGCGCGGCACAGAGCCTCGACCGCGGCCTGCCGGTCATGGAGACGCGGATCTCGCTGATCCGGCCCGACAGCCCCTACTACCGCGGGCGTTCGGCGGTGGCGATGGTCGAGGCCGGGGCGACGCTCGAGGACACGGCGCGGCTGCTGTGGGACTGCGGCGACAGCGATCCGTTCGATGCCGCCGTCGACCCCTGGCCGGCGCGGGTCGCGACGATCGCCGGCGATGCCACCCTGCCGCCGATCGAACGCGCGATGGCGGTCCTGCCACTGCTCGCGCCCGACCTGCGCCACTCCCTGAGCGCCGCGCCTGCCGCCAAACGTGGCATCGCGGCGACGCTGCTGCGACAGAATGCGGCGCTGCTGGTCGCAGGCCCGCCCGATGCGCGGCCCGTCCACGTGGTGCTCGCCGAGGCCTGGCGCCCGGGCGATGCGGCCTTCGCGGATCTGGTCCGGACCACCCTGGTGCTGTGCGCAGATCACGAACTCAACGTCTCGGCCTTCGCCGCGCGCGTGGTCGCGTCCACCGGCGCGCACCTGCACGCGACGGTCTGCGCGGGTCTGGCCGCCCTGTCGGGACCGCGCCATGGCGGCGCGACCGCGCGTGCGCATGCGCTGATTCGGGAAGCCTGCGATGCGCCCTCGCCCGCCGGCTACATCGCCGAGCGCTGGCAGCGCGGCGACGACCTGCCCGGCTTCCACCACGTGCTCTATCCCGAGGGCGACCCGCGCGCGGCGCATGTGCTCGCGCGGCTGCGCGCCACGCTCGGCGACACGCCTCGGATGCGTCAGGTCGAGACCGTCATCGCCGCGGCCGCCGAGACCAGCGGCCGACCGCCCAATATCGACGGCATGCTGGCGGCGATCTGCTTCGTCCACGACCTGCCGGCGACGCCGGCGCTGGCGATGTTCGCCGCCGGGCGGCTATCGGGCTGGCTGGCGCACGCGCTGGAACAGCAGGCGCTGGGCCGGCTGATCCGGCCCCGCGCGCGCTACACCGGCGTCGAGCCGGAGTGAGCGCGCGGCAGCCGGGGCTGGCCACGGCCGCGCGCCACGGGTCGCGTCGACGTCAACGCAAGGACGCGGCCACGCTTATCCGGCATCGGCGCCGCGCGCGAGCACCCGGCGCACCTCCTCCAGCGCGTTCGGGTCGTCCAGCGTCGACAGGTCGCCGGGGTCGCGTGATTCGGCCAGGGCCTGCAACGAGCGCCGCAGCAGCTTGCCCGAACGCGTCTTCGGCAGCGCACCGACCACGTACACCCGTGCGGGCCGCGCCACCGCGCCGAGCTGATCGGCGACCGTGCGCATCATCTCTCCGGCGGTGGCATGCTGGGCCTGGGGGTCGGACGCGGCCTGCTTGAGCGTCGCGAACACGATCGGCACCTGCCCCTTGATCTCGTCGGCCACGCCGATCACCGCAGCCTCGGCGACGGCCGGATGGCTGGCCACCGACTCCTCGATCTCGCGCGTGCCCAGGCGATGGCCGGCGACGTTGATGACGTCGTCGGTGCGCCCGAGGATGAAGGTGTAGCCGTCCTCGTCCTGGATCGCCCAGTCCAACGAGCTGTAGACCAGCGCCTTGAAGTGCGAGAAGTAGCTCGACAAAAACCGCGCATCGTCGTTCCACACCGTGGTCATGCAGCCCGGCGGCAACGGCGGCTGGATCACCAGCACGCCCTTGGTGCCCGGCGGCACGCGCTCGCCGGTCGCCTCGTCGATCACGCGCAGGTCGTAGCCCGGTGTCGGCAGTCCGGGCGAGCCGAATTTCACCGGCTTCAGCTCGACCCCGGGCATCAGCGCCAGAACCGGCCAACCAGTCTCGGTCTGCCAGTAGTTGTCGATGATCGTCGTGTCGCCCAGGCCCGCGTTGATCCAGGTCGCGGTCGGCTCGTCGAGCGGCTCGCCGGCCAGAAACAGATACCGCAGCGCCGACAGGTCGTACTGGCGCAGGAACTTCGGATCCTGCTTTTTCAGCACGCGGATCGCGGTCGGCGAGGAGAACATCGTGCGCACGCCATAGTCGGCGCAGATCTTCCACCAGATGCCGGCATCGGGTGCCGTCGGCAGGCCTTCGTAGAGGATCGCGGTGGCACCTGCGATCAGCGGGCCATAGACGTTGTAGGAGTGGCCGACCGCCCAGCCGACGTCGGAGGTCGAGAACATCGCCTGGCCCGGACGCACGTCGTAGATCGCCCACATCGACAGCGCCATCGCAACCGCGTAGCCGCCGACGTCGCGCTGCACGCCCTTGGGCTTGCCGGTCGTGCCCGAGGTGTAGAGCAGGTAACTGGGTTCGTTGGACTCCAGCCATTCGACCGGCACGTCGCTGCCGGCATGCGCGGCGCGCAGCGTGGCGTAGTCGACGTCGCGTCCCTCGACCCGCGACCCGCCGGGCGCAAGCCCGCGGTCGACGATCAGCACGCGCGGCGGCGGCGAGGTCGCTTGCGCCAGCGCCGCATCCACCAATGGCTTGTAGGGGATGACCTTGCCACCACGGCTGCCGGCATCGGCCGCGATCAGCAGCGCGGGCTTGGCGTCGTCGATGCGCAGCGCCAGGTTGTGCGCGGCGAAGCCGCCGAAGACCACCGAATGCACCGCGCCGATCCGCGCGCAGGCGAGCATCGCGAACACCGCCTCGGCCATGTTGGGCATGTAGATCACCACGCGGTCGCCGCGCCCGACGCCGAGTGCGACCAGGACCGCGGCGAAGTCGACGACCTCGCGGTGCAACTGGCGATAGCTGAGCTCGCGCGTTTGCCCCGTCTCGCTCGAGATCGCGACCAGCGCGAGGCGGTCGCCGCCGGTCTCGAGATGGCGGTCGACCGCGTTGTAGCAGAGATTGGTCAGACCGCCGACGAACCACTTGCGAAACGGCGGCTTGGAATCGTCGAGGATCCGCTCGGGCGCCTTGTGCCAGTGGATCGCCTGCGCCTGCTCGCCCCAGAACCCTTCAGGATCTTCGATGGAGCGGCGATGGAACTCGTCGTAACGCATGGCCCTGCCTTCGGATGGGAGGAGCCTGAAGGCTAGTCCGTGCGGTGCACCGACCGCGCTACGACGTTGGTCTAGTACGCGCGCGCATCAGGGCCTGGCGGCCGTCTGGCTCGCGCTGCGGCGGAGACGACAAGGCCGGCCCGAGGGCCGGCCTTGCGAGGCGAACGCGGTGCCGGTCAGCCCAGCAAGTGCGCAACGCCCGAACGCTCTTCCTCGAGCTCGGCCAGGGTCTTGTCGATGGCCTTCTGGCTGAAGTCGTCGATCGGCAGGTCGCGGACGATCGTGTACGCGCCGTTCTCGGTGGTCACCGGGAAGCCGAAGATCACGCCCTCGGGGATGCCGTACGAGCCGTCCGACGGGATGCCCATCGTGGTCCACTTGCCGTTCGAGCCGAGCACCCAGTCGCGCACGTGGTCGATGGCGGCATTGGCGGCCGACGCGGCCGACGACAGGCCACGCGCCTCGATGATCGCCGCGCCGCGCTTGCCGACCTGCGGGATGAAGGTGTCGGCGTTCCAGGCATCGTCGCCGATCTTGTCCTTCAGCGAGGCGCCGCCGACGGTCGCGAAGCGGTAGTCGGGGTACATGGTCGGGCTGTGGTTGCCCCAGACGATCAGCTTCTCGATCTCGCCCACGGCCACGCCGGCCTTGGTGGCGAGCTGGCTCAGCGCGCGGTTGTGGTCCAGGCGCAGCATCGCGGTGAAGTTCTTGGCCGGCAGGTCGGGGGCGGACTTCATCGCGATGTAGGCGTTGGTGTTGGCCGGGTTGCCGACGACCAGCACCTTGACGTCGCGCGAGGCGACCTTGTTCAGCGCGGCGCCCTGCGCGGTGAAGATCTTGGCGTTTTCCAGCAGCAGGTCCTTGCGCTCCATGCCCGGGCCGCGCGGACGCGCACCGACCAGCAGCGCGATGTCGGCGTCCTTGAACGCGACCTCCGGATCGTCGGTCCCGACGGTACCGGCCAGCAGCGGGAACGCGCAGTCCTCCAGCTCCATGATCACGCCCTTGAGCGCGGCCTGCGCCTTGTCGATCGGCAGTTCGAGCAGCTGCAGGATCACCGGCTGGTCCTTGCCCAGCATCTCGCCGGAGGCGATCCGGAACAGCAGCGCATAGCCGATCTGGCCGGCGGCGCCGGTCACGGCAACACGGACGGGCTTCTTCATCGTCATTCCTCTCATATCAAATCGAACGGTCACGTGGGTGGGGACGAACCGGGCGGCGGCGCCGTCGGCTCAGGTCAATTCCGCGAAGAACTCGCGGATGCGGGTCAGCCCGGGCACCAGTTGCGCCTCCGGGCAGGTATAGCTGATACGCAACGCCCGCGGCTCGCCGAAGGCCGAGCCGGGCACGCAGGCCACGCCCTTGGCCTGGAGCAGCGCATTGCACAGGTCGACATCGTTCTCGATGCGCGAGTCGCCATGCGACTTGCCGAACGCGACGCTGACATCGGGGAACACATAGAACGCACCGGCAGGCTTGGGGCACACGACGCCCGGAATCTGCGCCAGCGCGGCCATCACCACGTCGCGGCGCGCCTGGAACTCGGCGCACTTGGCCGTCGGCACATCCTGAGGGCCGGACAGCGCGGCGACCGCGGCCGCGGTCACGACCTCCGGCACGTTGGTGATGTGGTTGGAGTTCATCGTCGCAAAGGCGGTCGCCACGCGCTCGGGGCCGGCCAGCAGGCCGACGCGCCAACCCGGCATGCCGTAGGTCTTGGACAACGAATCGACGAAGATCGTGCGCTCGCGCAGCTCGGGACGGGCCTGCACGAAGTGGTGATAGCCGATACCGTCGAACACCATCGCGTTGTAGATGTCGTCGGTGACGATCCAGGTATCGGGATGGCGCGCCATTACATCCGCCAGCGCGGCGATCTCGGCCTGGCTGTAGACCATGCCGGTCGGATTGGATGGGTTGTTGAACAGGAAGACCTTGGGCTGCTGCGCCAGCGCGGCGTCGAGCTGGGCCGGGGTCAGCTTGTAGTCCTGCTCCGGCGGGCACGGCAGCAGCCGGATATCGGCGCCGACGATCTGCGCGATGTCGAGATAGGTCGTCCAGTACGGCGTGGCGAACGCGAAACCATCGCCTTCGTCCAGCAGCACTTCGGCCAGCGTGTAGAGGATGTGCTTGGCGCCGATGCCGCTGGCGCAATGGGCGCGCGTATAGCCCGGCAGGCCGATCCGGTCGAGGTGGCCGATGAAGGCGTCGAGCAGCGCATCGCCGCCGCGGTTGCTGCCGTACTGGCCGCTGTCGCGATCGAGCGCGTCGCGCGCGGCGGCGTAGACGTGCGGGCCGGGCAGGAAGTTCGGCACGCCGATCGAGAAACTGATGATGTCCCGTCCCTCGGCCTTCAGACGCTTGGCCTTCTCGGCGACCTGCATGATGGCGCTGGGCTTGGCGCGACCGGTGCGCGCAGCGAGCTGGAGCATCGCACAACCTCGTTCGGGGAGGGCTGGCCGGCGGCTGGAGAGCGGTTTTTCCGGCGCGAAATGGTATCACGGCGCCCCGTCCCGGCCGCGCCACGTCGCCGCTCTGACCAAGGCGCGCGGGCGTCGGGAGGGAGACTGTTGGCGCCTACAGGTAGTCCAGCACGTCGCCCAGGTCGTAGTTCTCGTCGAAGTAGGCCTGCCACGTCGCATAGACCTCGCGCAGGCAGGCCGGCGTGGTGCAAGCGTCGAGTTGCTGGACCACCACCGCCGCGGTGCGGTCGCCGTCGGGGTAGCGCGCCGACAGTTCGACCAGTTGCGCATGCAGGTTGCGGTCGAGCGCGGCGAATTCGTCGTGGTTGCAGACGAGCGTCGCGCGCAGGCTGCCCTGCGCGGCGTCGGTCTCGCAGGCCACCGCCGGGACCTGGTCGGCCTGCGAGACGGCGAGCGTGATCTCCTGGCGATCGCGCGGGGTGAGGCGGCGCACGAAGCCCAGCTCCTCGGTCTGCCCCTGCGCCCAGGTCAGGCGCAGCGTGAAGCCGTCGCCGGCGGCCGGATCGCGCACTTTGCGCAGCGTGGCGGTCTCGCTGGCCCGGATGCGCGCGCGATGTGGAAGGCCAGTGTCTGATTGTCGAGATCCACGTCCTCGACGGTGCCGTCGAGCCAGGCACCGTCGCGCAGGATCCGCAGGCCGGAGCCCGCCTGGTACTCGATGGCGTAGACCGTCTGCGCATCATCGCCCTGCGCACTGCCGGTACGCCAGATGCCCTCCAGGCTCTGCTCGAAGGCCGGGTCCTGAGGCTGCGGCGCCACCGGAGACCCGGTGGACGGGGCCAGTTGCGCGCCGTCGGACGGGCGGTCGCATGCGACCAGGCCCAGCAGCAGGGCCGGCAGCAGCGCGAGGGATCGCAGGCGGACAGACGATGTCATGGCGTCCCTCGCAGCAGGCAGGCCGGCGATGCGCCGGCCTGCCGATTGCATCACGCCGCGAGGGTCTTGTTCCACTCCGCGACGCGATCGGCCTTGGCGGCCAGCGCGGCCTCGGCGTCGCCTTCGATCTTCACCGACTTGATGACGTCGCCCTGCTTGATCGCGTCCACCACGTCCAGGCCCTGGGTCACCTTGCCGAACACGGTGTGCTTGCCGTCCAGCCAGTCGGTCTTGATGTGGGTGATGAAGAACTGGCTGCCGTTGGTGTTGGGCCCAGCATTGGCCATCGACAGCACGCCGCGTTCATGCTTGACGCCGTTGTTCGTTTCATCTTCGAAACGATACCCCGGACCGCCGCGGCCCGAACCCTCGGGGCAGCCGCCCTGGACCATGAAATCGGCGATGACGCGGTGGAAGTTCAGCCCGTCGTAGAAGCCGCGCTTGGCCAGGTTGACGAAGTTGGCGACGGTCAGCGGGGCCTTGTCGGCGAACAGCTCGACCTGGATCTGGCCACGGTCGGTATCGAATACGGCGTGCAGGGACATCGGGAATCCTGGGTTGGGGTGGTCCGACAGGCTGGATGCGGCCCCAATGGCCGATTTCAAGCCGCCTGTCGCGCGCGGCGCGCGACAAGGTATGATAGCCGGCTTCCTCCACTGCCCTAGCGCGCCAGGTCCAAGCCAGGTGCGGCCTTGCCCATGTCTCTCGAACGCCTGCGCAACATCGCCATCGTCGCCCACGTCGACCACGGCAAGACCACCCTCGTCGACCAGCTGCTCAAGCAGTCGGGCACCCTGTCCGAACGCACCGTGCTCGCCGAGCGCGTGATGGACAGCAACGACCAGGAAAAGGAGCGTGGCATCACGATCCTGGCCAAGAACACCGCCATCAACTGGCAGGGCAACCGCATCAACATCGTCGACACCCCCGGGCACGCCGATTTTGGCGGCGAGGTCGAGCGCGTGCTGTCGATGGTCGACTCGGTGCTGATCCTGGTCGACGCGATGGACGGGCCGATGCCGCAGACGCGCTTCGTGACCCAGAAGGCGTTCGCGATGGGCTTCAAGCCGATCGTCGTCGTCAACAAGATCGACCGCCCCGGCGCGCGCCCCGACTGGGTCATCGACCAGGTGTTCGACCTGTTCGACAAGCTCGGCGCGACCAACGAGCAGCTCGACTTCCCGATCGTCTACGCCTCGGCGCTGCACGGCTACGCCAGCCTGGACGACAGCGTCCGCTCGGGCGACATGACCCCGCTCTACGAGGCGATCATGCAGCACGTGCCGGCCCCCGATGTCGACATCGACGGCGCGTTCCAGATGCGCATCAGTCAGCTCGACTACAACAACTTCGTGGGCCTGATCGGCATCGGCCGCATCCAACGCGGCAAGCTGAAGAAGAACATGCCGGTGAGCGTCGTCGACCGCGAAGGCAAGAAGCGCCAGGGCAAGGTCGTGCAGGTGCTGGGCTTCCTGGGCCTGGAGCGCGTGGAGGTCGAGGAGGCGCAGGCCGGCGACATCGTCGCGATCGCCGGCGTGCAGGACCTGTCGATCTCCGACACCGTCTGCGCGCTCGACACCCCCGAGGCGCTGCCGGCGCTGACCGTCGACGAACCGACGATTTCGATGACCTTCCAGGTCAACAACTCGCCGTTCGCCGGCAGCAAGGAGCATAGCGGCGGCAAGTTCATCACCAGCCGCCAGATCCGCGAGCGCCTGGAGCGCGAGACGCTGCACAACGTCGCGCTGAAGGTCGAGGAGACTGCCGACGCCGACAAGTTCCTGGTCTCGGGCCGCGGCGAATTGCACCTGTCGGTGCTGATCGAGAACATGCGCCGCGAAGGCTACGAGCTGGCCGTGTCGCGCCCGGAAGTGATCATCAAGGAGATCGACGGCCAGCTGATGGAGCCGGTCGAGCAGCTCGTGGTGGACATCGAGGAGCAGCACCAGGGCGGCGTGATGGAAAAGCTCGGCACTCGCAAGGCCCAGCTCAAGAACATGGAGCCCGACGGCAAGGGCCGCGTGCGCCTGGACTACATGATCCCGGCGCGCGGCCTGATCGGTTTCCAGAACGAGTTCAAGACCCTGACCCAGGGCTCGGGCCTGCTGTTCCACGTCTTCGACCACTACGGCCCGAAGGAGACCGGCCCGATCGCCAAGCGCAACAACGGTGTGATGATCGCCAATGCGCCGGGCATGACGCCGGCCTACTCGCTCGGCCCGCTGGAAGAACGCGGCCGGCTGTTCGCGGCCGAAGGCGACAATGTCTACGAGGGCCAGTTGGTCGGCATCCACTCCAAGGACAACGACCTGACGGTCAACGTCATCAAGGGCAAGCCGCTGACCAACGTCCGCGCCTCGGGCAAGGACGACGCGATCAAGCTGACCCCGGCGCTGAAGTACTCGCTCGAGCAGGCTCTGGATTTCATCGAGGACGACGAGCTGGTCGAAGTCACCCCGAAGGAAATCCGGCTGCGCAAGAAGCTGCTGACCGAGAGCGACCGCAAGCGCGCCTCCCGCGCCGCGTGAGCCAGGCGCTGTTCCCGGGGTGGCGGCCCGGCGCCGGCGGTCGGGCGGCGCTCGCGACGCTGTCGCAACGTCTGCAGGAGGCGCGCCCATCGGGCGCGCCTTCTTTGCAACTGCGGCGCGCCGACCAGTGGCATGCCACGCTCTGCTTCATCGGCCACGACGTAGGCCATCTTGCGACGCCGGCACTGCTGGACGCGTTCGCAGCTGCCGCAGCCCGCATCCCGCCGCACACGCTCACCCTCCAGCGGCTCGTCTACTGGCGCCAGTCCGGCGCCGTCGTGGCCTTGCCGCACCGCTGCTTGGCCGTGCAGGCGCTGTGCGATGCGACGCGTGATGCGATCCGCCGCTGCGGCATCACGCCGGCGCAGGTGACGACCCAGCCGCACGTGACGATGGCCTATCTGCCGAAGGGACTCGACGCGCAGCCCTGGCTCGACGCCGTAGACTGCGACATCGGCTCGTTGACGGTCGACACCTTCGAACTGCTGTTCAATCCCGGCGGTCGCTACGAAGCGCTCGGCGGCTGGCCGCTGACCGGCGCCTCCCTGCCCCCGCCGCCTCGCCAGGACGCGCTGTTTTGATGGCCGACGACATCACACCTCCCCACAACGGCCTGCGTGCGATCGCCCTGTTCGAGGCCGGCAAGGGCACCATCGCCCTGGTCATCGCCGCCGGCCTCGCGGCGATCGGGCCCGACGCGCTGCAGCACCAGGTCGAACGCGTGCTCGCGCGCTTCGGCGCGGATGCCGATCGCTTCGGCATGGATCTGCTCGATGCAATCACACCGCAGACACTGCATATCGCGATTGCCGTCGCTTTGATCTACGCGGCCATGCGCCTGCTCGAAGGCTGGGGCCTGTGGTGGCACCGCGCCTGGGCGTCGTGGCTGGGCGTCATCGGCGCCGCCGCGTATCTGCCGTTCGAGATCTACGCGCTCTGGCACCACCCCGACTGGATGACCTGGGGCGTGTTCCTGCTCAATCTGCTGATCGTGCTGGTACTGGCGCGCGATCTGTACCGGCGACGCGCGGGCGGCTGAAGCAACCTCGCAGCGCGGACTGATTGCTGCGGCCGCGTCTCGCACTCGACTTCGGAAACAGCGTTGCGCCGGCCGGGGGTTACTCCTCGGCTCGGCAGCCATCCATGGCTGACTCGCCGCCGCGGGCCATCCATGGCCCGCTCTGCGCAACCCCCAGCCGGCACAACGCACTGCGGCTCGGGGATCACCCCTTCTTTCAAGCAAGCAAATGCGCTCGTTCTTGACGAAAGCACGATCTGAAAGCCGTCGGCAGCGGACTGGCGGCCGGTGGCCGCGCCGAGCGCGCCATGGATGGCGCGCGCCCGAGTCAAGGCAGGGTGAGTGAGGACTGCTTGCGCGGCACTGCCGCGCGCCCGCACGAACGCACGGCGCGCTGCGCCGGGCCGGGCCGCAAAGCGGCCTTGACCGAGGGAAAAGCGGCTTCCGGCCGGCAGGCCGATGCCCGTCCGGAGCCGAGCCTGCTGGTCGGCAGTCGCCGCGAGTGTCTACGACTTCGTCGAAGTCGAATCCGATTTCTCGTCATTGAGCACGCCCCCCTCAGGGCGACTGACGATGACGCCCGAGGTGCTCTTCGGACGGCAACCGCCTCTCCTTTAGGGATGCCGCTCTACGCGGATACTGCACTCACGCAGCCGCCAACGCGACTCACCCCACCGCGCGGCCGACCTGTGCGCGCTTGCGCACGATCAGCATCGCCGTCTCCAACGCCTGCTCGTAGTTGAGTCTCGGATCGACCTGGCTCTTGTAGGCGCGCTCCAGATCGATCTCGGTCAGCGCACGCGCACCGCCCATGCACTCGGTGACGTCCTCACCGGTCAACTCCAGATGCACGCCGCCCAAGCGGGTGCCGGCCGCGGCGTGCAGATCGAACGCCTGCTCGATCTCGCTGCGGATGTTGTCGAACCGCCGGGTCTTGAAGCCGTTGCGGGTCGACTCGGTATTGCCGTGCATCGGGTCGCAGATCCACAGCACGCGGCGGCCGGAGCGCTGGACCGCGTCCAGCAACGCCGGCAAGCGCTCGGCGATCTTGGTCGCGCCCATGCGGTGGATCAGGCTCAGGCGCCCCGGCTCGTCGTCGGGATTGAGCAGGTCGATCAGGCGCAACAGCTCGTCCGGCGTCGAGGTCGGGCCGACCTTGACCCCGATCGGATTGCGCAAACCGCGGAAGTACTCGACGTGCGCGCCGTCGAGCGCTGCGGTGCGCACGCCGATCCACGGAAAATGCGTGCTGAGATTGAACCAGCCCCGCTGGCGCGGGACCTGGCGCGTCTGCGCCTCCTCGTAGGGCAGCAGCAGCGCTTCGTGCGAGGTGTAGAAATCGACGCGCTTGAGCGTGTGCACCTGGGTACCGGCCAGCGTTTCCATGAAACGCACCGCATCGCCCAGCCCCGAGACCATGCGCTGGTACTCCTCGGCCAGCGGCGAATGCCCCACCCAATCCAGCCCCCAGTACTCGGGGTGATGCAGGTCGGCGAAACCGCCGTCGATCAACGAGCGAACGAAGTTCATGGTCATCGCCGAGCGCGCATGCGCCTTGATCATGCGGCGCGGATCGGGCGTGCGCGCCTGCGCGGTGAATGCCGGCGCGTTGACCACGTCGCCGCGATAGCTCGGCAGGGCGACGCCATCGCGCACCTCGGTATCGGCCGAGCGCGGTTTGGCGTACTGGCCCGCGAACCGCCCGACCCGCACCACCGGCAGACGCATCCCGTGCACGAGCACCAGACTCATCTGCAGCAGCACCTTCAGGCGGTTGGAGATGATCTCCGAGGTGCAGTCGCCGAAGTGCTCGGCGCAATCGCCCCCCTGCAGCACGAAGCGCTGGCCGTCCTGCGCTTCGGCCAACTGCTGCTTCAGGCTCAGGATCTCCCAGGAGGTCACCAGCGGTGGCAACGCCCGCAGTTCGGCCTGCACTTCGCCCAGCGCCTCGGCATCGGGATAAACGGGCAGCTGCGCAGCGGGACGGCTGCGCCAGCTTTCGGGGGCCCATTCGTCGGGCAGGGTCACAGGGCGCAGGCTGCGTTCGGCGGAAGCGGGCATGGGAACATCCTCGTGCGAGCGCACATCATCGCAGTTTGCTGCGCCGCGTCAATTTCGGCCGCGCGCATGGGCGCCGCGGCGCGGGCGCCATGCGGCATACACCGCGACCGCACCCAGCAATACGAACCACAGCAGGCTCCAGGCGGGCATCGACAGACCGAGGAACGTCCAGTCGATCGTGCCGCAATCGCCGCTGCCGGTCAGCACTTTCTGGATCAGCGTCGGCGTGTCCATGGTCTGGCGCATGAAGGCGAACGGCGCACCGCAGGTCACGAAGCCCGGCGGATGCATCTGCAGCCAGACATGGCGCCCGGCGATGCCGATACCGACCGCGGCCGCCGCCAGGCCCAGCAGGCCGTAGATGCGGCGTCCGCCCTGCCCCTTGGGCGCATGCGCCCCGGCGACCAGCAGCACCAGGCCCAGCGCCGCGAACGCGATGCGCTGGAAGATGCATAACGGACACGGCTGCAATCCCCACTGCAGCTGCGAGTAGATCGCAAAGCCGATCAGCGCAAAGCAGGCGACACCGCCGGCGAGCATCAGGGTGCGGAACGACCAGCGCAGTGGATTCATGGAGATGGGCCAGGAAGGGACGTCGGCGATTATCTCGCCGCAGCGGCGAAAGCCAAAGGCCTGCTGCGCAAAGCGACGGGCCGTCGCCGCGCGAGCGCGCCCAAAACGCAGAAAACCCCGGCATGGCCGGGGCTTTCCAAACGGCAAGGACCGGGCGATGCCCGATCGGCCAGCCTTACTCGGCGGCGTCGGCCTGCGGGCGATCGACCAGCTCGACGTAGGCCATCGGCGCGTTGTCGCCGGCGCGGAAGCCCGCCTTCAGGATGCGCAGGTAGCCACCCGGACGCGACTGGTAGCGCGGGCCAAGGGTCGTGAACAGGGTGCCGACCGCTTCCTTGTCGCGCAGACGCGCGAACGCGAGGCGGCGGTTGCCGACGCCGTCGACCTTGGCCAGCGTGATCAGCGGCTCTGCAACGCGACGCAGTTCCTTGGCCTTGGGCAGCGTGGTCTTGATCAGCTCGTTCTTGATCAACGAGGCGGCCATGTTGCGGAACATCGCTTCGCGATGGGCGCTGGTGCGGTTGAACTTGCGACCGGCTTTCTGGTGGCGCATGGGATGGATCCTTCAGTGAATGGTGGGTCGTTGGACATCGTTGTCGCCATCCTGGCGTTGTGACTTGGACTGCGGATGGTCCGAAGCCGGCAATCCGTCACCGGCGATCGCCGCGGGCCTCGAAGCCCGTCTGGCGATGTGCGAAAAGGCGCGTCCTTCGAGGACGCGCCTTTTCGCGTGTTGCATCAGCCAAGCATGCCGTGGCTGGAGACGCCGGCCGGCGGCCAGTTCTCGAGCTTCATGCCCAGGGCTAGGCCGCGCTGCGCGAGCACTTCCTTGATCTCGGTGAGCGACTTCTTGCCCAGGTTCGGCGTCTTGAGCAGCTCGACCTCGGTCTTCTGGATCAGGTCGCCGATGTAGTAGATGCTCTCGGCCTTGAGGCAGTTGGCCGAACGCACCGTCAGCTCCAGATCGTCGATCGGGCGCAGCAGGATCGGATCGACTCCCGGGGTCTGCGGCTTGGCGGCACCGCGGTCGCGGTGCGTGAAGTCGCCGAACACCGACAGCTGCTCGGTGAGGATGTCGGCGGCGGTGCGCACGGCTTCCTCGGCATCGATCGTGCCGTTGGTCTCGATGTCGATGACCAGCTTGTCGAGGTCGGTGCGCTGCTCGACGCGGGCGGCCTCGACCTCATAGGCGACGCGGCGGACCGGCGAGAACGACGCATCGAGCATCAGGCGACCGATCGCGCGGGTCTCCTCGTCGGGACGACGACGGGCGGCGGCCGGCTGGTAGCCGAAACCGCGCTCGATCTTCAGGCGCATGTTGATCGACGCATCCTTGGTCAGATGGCAGATCACGTGCTCGCCGTTGAGGATCTCGACGTTGTGGTCGGTCTTGATGTCGGCGGCGGTCACCACACCCGGGCCCGACTTCGACAGCGACAGCGTCGCGCTCTCGCCGGTGCCCATGCGGATCGCGACGTCCTTCAGGTTCAACAGGACTTCGAGCACGTCCTCCTGCAGGCCCTCGATGGTGCTGTACTCGTGCAGCACGCCGTCGATCTCGACTTCGGTGATCGCGAAGCCCGGAATCGACGACAGCAGCACGCGACGCAGGGCGTTGCCCAGCGTGTGCCCGTAACCGCGCTCCAGCGGCTCGATCACGACCTTTGCACGGTTGCCGGCAAGGCGTTCGATCTGCGGGCCACGGGGACGCAGTACCTGGTTGGCGGTAGCCGTCATGTTTGTGTGTCTCCTGGAGACCGTCCGCGCCGGGGGGCGCGGAGGCCTGAATGAATTACTTCGAGTACAGCTCGACGATCAGCGCTTCGTTGATGTCTGCCGGCAGGTCGCCACGGTCCGGCACGGCCTTGAACACGCCGCTGAACTTCTTCGAGTCGACCTCGACCCACGACGGCGACAGGTCCATCGACGAGGACACCGTCAGTGCTTCCTGGACGCGGAGCTGCTTCTGGGCCTTCTCCGACAGCGCGATCGCGTCGCCGGCCTTGACCTGGTACGACGGCAGATTGACCGGCTGGCCGTTGACGGTGACGCCGCGGTGCGACACCAGCTGGCGCGCGGCCGGGCGGGTGACGGCGAAGCCCATGCGGTAGACGACATTGTCCAGGCGGGTCTCGAGGAGCTGCAGCAGGTTTTCACCCGTGTTGCCCTTCTTGGTCGAGGCCTTCTTGTAGTAGTTGCGGAACTGACGCTCCAGCAGGCCGTAGATGCGCTTGACCTTCTGCTTCTCGCGCAGCTGGGTGGCGTAGTCGGACAGCTTGCCGCGACGGGTGTTGCCGGCGCCGTGCTGGCCGGGCTTCTGCTCGAGCTTGCACTTGGAATCCAACGCACGCGTCGGGCTCTTGAGCGACAGGTCGGCGCCTTCGCGGCGCGCGAGCTTACAGGTAGGACCGATATAACGAGCCATTTCTTGATCGCTCCTTTAGACGCGACGCTTCTTCGGCGGACGGCACCCGTTGTGCGGGATTGGCGTCACGTCGATGATGTTGATGATCTTGTAGCCCACGTTGTTGAGCGAACGCACGGCCGACTCACGACCCGGACCCGGGCCCTTGATGCGAACTTCCAGCGACTTGACGCCGTAGTCGAGCGCGGCCTTGCCGGCCTTCTCGGCAGCCACCTGGGCTGCGAACGGGGTCGACTTGCGCGAACCGCGGAAGCCGGCACCGCCGGAGGTCGCCCACGAGAGCGCGTTGCCCTGGCGGTCGGTGATCGTGACGATCGTGTTGTTGAACGAAGCGTGGACATGCGCGATGCCGTCAGTGACGACGCGCTTGATCTTCTTCTTGGTCTTGGTTGCGGAGGGCTTGGCCATGAATAGGATTCCTTACTTCTTGATGGCCTTGCGCGGACCCTTGCGGGTACGGGCATTGGTCCGGGTGCGCTGGCCGCGCAGCGGCAGGCCGCGACGATGGCGCAGGCCGCGGTAGCACGACAGGTCCATCAGACGCTTGATCGCGATACCGATCTCACGACGCAGATCGCCCTCGACCACGTACTTGCCGACCTCGGCGCGCAGGCGCTCGACTTCCGGCTCCGACAGGTCGCGGATCTTGGTGGTGGCCTCGACGCCCGCGGATTCGCAGACCTTCTTCGACCGGGTACGGCCGATGCCGTAGATGCTCTGAAGCCCGACCCAGACATGCTTCTGGGCAGGCAGGTTCACGCCTGCAATACGCGCCATGCGCGGATCTCCAACTGTTGGGGCTGCCGGGGGTTCAATCCCGACAAAAGGGAACATGAAATGATAGCAAGGCCTCGGACCTTCTTGAAGTCGTGCCCCGACACAGCGGCTCGACCCGGCATGGGGAGTGTGCCCATGCTCCGGCGACGGTACCGGGGCGGCAACCGGGGACGACTCCCCGAACTGCCCCGCGCGCTACTCTGGCGTGCGGATCACCCTGCACCACTCGCGCCCGAGACCGCCGCGCGAGTCGCCCATCCTGGGTCCCGGCGCGTGTGTCCGGAACCCGTGCCCCGCCCTGCCGGGCGAGACGTGCGATGCCGGGGAGAGTCCCGGACCGCGAAGAATCTGTGCCAGCGCACGAAGCGCCGGCGGCAGCCAAGCAGCATACCACCAACCGGCGCCCACCGCACGCAGGCGGCGGGGCCGGGGTCCCATGCCGCCCCAGCCTGCGGGGCGACACCGGACTTCCAGACCTCAACGGGGGCGCGAGCCGCCCTTGAGGTTGGCCTTCTTGAGCAGGCTTTCGTACTGGTGCGACATCAGATGCGACTGGACCTGGGCGATGAAATCCATCACCACGACCACGACGATCAGCAGCGACGTCCCGCCGAAGTGGAATGAACTGCCGAACTCGGCGCGCATGAACTCCGGCAGCAGACAGACCAGTACCAGATAGGCCGCGCCGACCGCGGTCAAACGGGTCAACACGCCGTCGATGTAGTCGGCCGTCGCCTTGCCCGGTCGGATCCCAGGAATCAACGCACCGGACTTCTTCAGGTTGTCGGCCGTTTCCTGCGAGTTGAACACCAGCGCGGTATAGAAGAACGCGAAACCGGCGATCAGGCCGCCGAACAGCAGCACGTACAGCGGCTCGCCGGGCGACATCGCCTGCGCCAGGCGCTGCAGCCAGGTCGCCGAGCCCGCCTCGCCGAACCAGGTCGAAACCGTCGCCGGGAACATGATGATCGAGGAGGCGAAGATCGCCGGGATCACGCCCGCCATGTTCAGCTTGAGCGGCAGGAACGAGGTCTGGTTCATATACGCATTGCGACCGCCCTGGCGGCGCGCGTAGTTGACCGTGATCCGGCGCTGGCCACGCTCGACGAACACCACGAAGAACGTCGCCGCCAGCACGACCGCCACCAGCAGGATCGCCGCGATCGGGCTCATGTCGCCATTGCGCAGCGACTCGATCGTGCCGAACACCGCACCCGGCAGGCCGGCAACGATGCCCGCGAAGATGATCAGCGACACGCCGTTGCCGATACCGCGCTCGGTGACCTGCTCGCCCAGCCAGACCAGGAACATGGTGCCGGCGGTGAGCGCGACGATCGCGGTCAGCACAAAGCCCATGCCCGGGGAGTAGACGACCGGGATGCCGTTGTTGGCGCCCGAGCTCTGCAACGCCACCGCAATACCCGCCGACTGGAAGATCGCCAGCGGGATTGCGCCGATGCGCGACCACTGGGTGATGCGGCGACGGCCCGACTCGCCTTCCTTCTGGATGGCCTTCAGGCTCGGCACCACCTGCACCAGCAGCTGCATGACGATGGACGCGGAGATGTACGGGATCACGTTCAGCGCGAACAGGCTGAAGCGCGACAGCGCACCACCGGAGAACATGTTGAACATGTCCACGATCGTGCCTTCCTGCTGCTCCATCAGCTGCAGCATGGCCTCGGGATTGACGCCCGGGACCGGGATGAAGCACCCGATGCGATAGACGATCAGGGCCCCGAGCACGAACAGCAGGCGCTGGCGGAGCTCGGTGAACTTACCGAGCCCGGCGCCAACCCCGCCCATTGCGCTGCCGCTCCGCGACATCGGCGATTACTCCTCGACCTTGCCGCCAGCCGCTTCGATCGCCGCACGGGCGCCAGCGGTGGCCAGCAGGCCCTTGAAGGTCAGCGCCTTGCCGATCTCGCCGTTCTTGACGATCTTGGCGCGCTTGGCGGTCGCCGGCACCAGCTTGGCGGCACGCAGCGCGGCGAAATCGACCGTACCTTCGAGCTTTTCGAGCTGGTACAGGAAGACCTCGGCGGTGTCGTTCTTCAGGCGCGAACGGAAGCCGACCTTCGGCAGGCGCTTGCGCAGCGGCATCTGGCCGCCTTCGAAGCCGGCCTTGATCTTGCCCTTGCCCGAACGCGCGAACGAACCCTTGTGGCCGCGGCCGGCGGTCTTGCCGAGGCCCGAGCCGATACCGCGACCGACGCGGGTGCGCTCGGTGCGGGCGCCCGGTGCGGGCTTGAGAGTGTTGAGCTTCATGTGATTACTCCTCGACCCGAACCAGATAGTGGACCTTGTTGATCAGGCCACGGACCTGCGGGCTGTCCTTCAGTTCGCGCACGTCGTTGAGCTTGCTCAGGCCCAGCGCCTTGACCGACAGACGGTGCTTGGCCTGCGAGCCGCGCAGACCCTTCACCAGGCGCACCTTGACGGTGCCGCCAGCGGCTTCGTTCTTAGCCATGGGTGATGTCCTCCAGCTTCTTGCCGCGCTTGGCCGCGATCTGCGCCGGCGAATGCATCTCCGACAGGCCGCGGATCGTCGCGCGCACCAGGTTGATCGGATTGCGCGAACCCACCGCCTTGGCCAGCACGTCCTTCACGCCGACCGCCTCGAGCACGGCGCGCATCGCGCCACCGGCGATCACGCCGGTACCCTCGGAGGCAGGCTGCATGAACACGTTCGCCGCACCGTGGCGCGACTTGACCGTGTGCCACAGCGTGCTGCCGTTGAGATCGACCGACTTCTGGTTCTTGCGGGCCTGCTCCATCGACTTCTGGATCGCGACCGGCACTTCGCGCGCCTTGCCGTAGCCAAAACCGACCTTGCCGTTGCCGTCGCCGACGACCGTCAGCGCGGTGAACGTGAACTGGCGACCGCCCTTGACGGTCTTGCTGACGCGGTTGACCGTGATCAGCTTCTCGATCATGCCGTCGTCGAGCTCTTCGCGGTCGCGATTACGGTCGCGCCCGCGGTTATCCCTTTCGTTTGCCATCTTGGATGCCTGTATTGGAGAAATGATGTACGGCTTAGGCCGCTTGGCGTTGTGGTCTGGTGCGGTGGAACGCGGACGCGGCACAGAAGGCCGCGGGCGTCCGACACATCGCGTGCCGGCGCGTCAGGCGACGCCGCGCATCAGGCGCGGCGCCGACAGCTTGGATCAGAACTGCAGGCCGCCCTCGCGCGCAGCATCGGCCAGTGCCTTGATGCGACCGTGGTAGCGGTAGCCCGAACGATCGAACGCGACGCGCTCGATGCCCGCAGCCTTGGCCTTCTCGGCGATGGCGCGGCCGACCTTGGCTGCGGCGTCGGCGTTCTTGCCGTTCTTCAGACCCTCGCGGACATCGCTCTGGGTCGTGCTGGCCGAAGCCAGGACCTTCGAGCCGTCCGAATTGAACAGCTGGGCGTAGATGTGCTGGCCGGTGCGCAGCACCGACAGGCGCGGCACGCCCAGTTCGCGGATGCGCGCACGGGTCGACTTGGCGCGACGCAGGCGGGCGGTGTTCTTGATGCTCATGATGGTGACCTCGTGGAAGCGGATCGGCCTGGACACAGAAGTCGGGCTTGGGGCGTGGGAAAACGCGGCGGGGCAGGCGCGCACCTGACGGTGCCTGGCGTGCAGCCGGATTTTCCCATCCCGATTCCCGGCCTTTACGCCTTCTTGGCTTCCTTACGGATGATGGTTTCGTCGGAGTACTTCACACCCTTGCCCTTGTAGGGCTCCGGCGGACGGAATCCGCGGATCTTCGCCGCGACCTGGCCGACCATCTGCTTGTCCGCGCCCTGGACCAGGATCTCGGTCTGGGTGGGGGTGCTGAGGGTGATGCCTTCGGGCGCCTGGAACACGACCGGATGCGAGAACCCGAGCGAGAGGTTCAGGTCCTTGCCCTGGACCGCGGCACGGTAACCGACGCCGACGAGCTCGAGCTTGCGCTCGAAACCTTCGGACACGCCGTGGACCATGTTGGCGACGATCGCGCGCAGGGTCCCGGTCAGGGCGATCTGCGACGGGTCGGCGGCCGACAGCAGCGCAGTGCCGTCTTCGACCTTGACCTCGATGGACGCCGGCTTGGCGAGCGACAGTGTGCCCTTCGGGCCCTTGACGCTGACCAGCTCGGGCTGGATGTTGAGTTCGACGCCCTTGGGCAGGGCGATGGGCTTCTTGGCGACGCGGGACATTGTGCGCTTACTCCCTTAGGCCACGAAGCACAGGACTTCACCGCCGACGCCCTGCTGGCGCGCCTGCGCATCGGTCATGATGCCCTTCGACGTGGAGATGATGGCGATGCCGAGCCCGTTGAGGACCTTGGGCAGCGCATCCTTGCCGCGGTACTGACGCAGGCCCGAACGCGAGAAGCGCTGCAGGCGCTCGATCACCGGGCGGCCTTCGTAGTACTTGAGGACGATCTCGAGCTCGGCTTTGGCGCCGTTCTCGGTCACGCGGAAATCGCCAATGTACCCCTCGTCCTTGAGGACGGTGGCAATGGCGACCTTGATCTTGGACGACGGCATCTTCACCGTCTGCTTGCCGACCGCTGCCGCATTCTTGATGCGGACCAGCATGTCGGCGATGGGATCAGTCATGCTCATGATGATTACCTTCTGAGTGCACCGATATCCGCTTTCGCGAATTCTAGTTTTGAACCGACCGGTGGCCCGGCCGGGGTACAGCGTGAGGGGCGGTATTGTACAGGCCCGGCGCCGGAACGCCAGACCCGTACCCCGCCCGCTCGATTACCAGCTGGCCTTGCGCAGGCCCGGCACGTCGCCGCGCATCGTGGCTTCGCGCAGCTTGTTGCGGCCCAGGCCGAACTTGCTGTACACGCCACGCGGGCGGCCCGTGAGGGCGCAACGGTTGACCTGGCGCGAGGGCGAGGAGTCGCGCGGCAGCTTCTGCAGCTTGGTCGCGGCCTCGATCTTCTCCTCGTAGCTCGCGGTCTGGCTGCTGATGATCTTCTTCAGCGCCGCACGCTTCTCGGCATGCTGCTTAGCCAGCTTGGTCCGCTTGACCTCGCGGTTGACCATGGACGTCTTTGCCATGTGCTTTCCTCAGTTGCGGAACGGGAAGCGGAAGGCTTCGAGCAGTGCCTTGGCTTCTTCGTTGGTGCGTGCGGTGGTGGTGATGGCGATATCCATGCCGCGGATCGCGTCGACCTGGTCGAAGTCGATTTCCGGGAAGATGATCTGTTCCTTCACGCCCATGTTGTAGTTGCCGCGGCCGTCGAACGAACGGCCGGACACGCCACGGAAGTCGCGCACGCGCGGCAGCGAGACGTTCACCAGACGGTCGAGAAACTCGTACATCCGGTTGCGGCGCAGCGTGACCTTGCAGCCGATCGGCCAGCCGTCGCGGATCTTGAACGAGGCGACCGACACGCGCGACTTGGTCACCAGCGGCTTCTGGCCGCTGATCTTGGCCATGTCGGCAGTGGCGTTCTCGAGCACCTTCTTGTTCGCGGCCGCTTCGCCCACGCCCATGTTGAGCGTGATCTTGGTCAGGCGCGGGACCTGCATGATGTTGTCGTAACCGAACTGCTCCATGAGCTTCGGCACCACTTCATCCTTGTAGAACTGTTCCAGACGGGTCGTCATTTTGAGCATCCTCAGGCGTCGAGCGCCTCACCGCTCGAGCGGAACACGCGCAGCGTGCGTCCATCCTCGAGCTTCTTGGTTCCGATGCGCTCGCCCTTGCCGGTGGCAGGGTTGAACGGCATCACGTTCGAAGCGTGGATCGGAGCTTCGCGCTCGATCACGCCACCGGCCTGGCCGGCTTGCGGATTGGGCTTGGTGTGACGCTTGACGAGGTTGACGTTGGAGACGACGACCTTGTCGCCGACCACGCGCACCACATCGCCGCGCTTGCCCTTGTCCTTGCCGGCGATCACGATGACGTGGTCGCCCTTCTTGATTCGATTGGCCATGTTCGTGTTCTCTCCGCTCAGAGCACTTCGGGAGCGAGCGACACGATCTTCATGAACTTCTCGGAACGAAGCTCACGGGTCACGGGCCCGAAGATGCGGGTGCCGATCGGCTCCTGCTTGTTGTTGAGCAACACCGCGGCGTTGCCATCGAAGCGGATCAGCGAACCGTCGGGACGGCGCACACCCTTGCGGGTACGCACCACGACGGCGTCGTAGACTTCGCCTTTCTTGACCTTGCCGCGCGGAATCGCTTCCTTCACGGACACCTTGATGATGTCGCCAATCGCGGCGTAGCGGCGCTTGGAGCCGCCGAGCACCTTGATGCACATCACTTCCTTGGCACCGCTGTTGTCGGCCACATCGAGGTGGCTCTGCATCTGGATCATTTCGAGCTCCTCGTTATTCGGCCGCGCGCGCGACGATTTCCGTCACGCGCCAGTTCTTGGTCTTGGACATCGGCGCGATCTCGACGACCTTCACCAGATCGCCTTCCTGGCAGGCGTTCTCGGCGTCGTGGGCGTGGAGCTTGGTCGAACGCTTGATGTACTTGCCGTACAGGGCGTGCTTGACCTGACGCTCGACCAGCACCGTGACGGTCTTGTCCATCTTGTTGCTGACCACGCGGCCCTGGACCGTGCGCTGCTTCTTCTCGGTATTCATGGTCGGGTCCTTACTTCTTCTGGCCGATCAGGGTGTTGACGCGCGCAATCTCGCGGCGCACCCGACGGGCTTCGTGCGTCTTGGTCAGCTGACCGGTCGCCTTCTGCATGCGGAGCGAGAAACGCTCCTTGTGCAGCTCGAGCAGATGCGACTGCAGCTCTTCTGCCGACTTCTCGCGGAGTTCCTTGGTCGTAGCCATCAGCGCACCGTCCGGGTCACGAATTGGGTGGTGACCGAAAGCTTGGCGGCAGCCAGGCGGAACGCTTCGCGTGCCACCGTCTCCTCGACGCCCTCGATCTCGTAGATCATGCGGCCGGGCTGGATCTGGGCGACCCAGTACTCCACGCCGCCCTTGCCCGAGCCCATTCGGACTTCGATCGGCTTCTTGGTGATCGGCTTGTCCGGGAACACGCGGATCCACATCTTGCCGCCGCGCTTGACGTGACGGCTGATGGTCCGGCGACCGGCTTCGATCTGACGCGCGGTCAGCTGGCCGGTCGCGGTGGCCCGCAGGCCGTACTCGCCGAAGCTGACGGCGTTGCCGCTCCACGACAGGCCTTCGTTACGGCCCTTGTGCATCTTGCGGTATTTGGTTCGCTTGGGTTGCAGCATGATTAGTCCCTCGCCTCGCGTTCACGACGCGGACCACGGCGCTCGCGGTCTCCGCGGTCACCACGCTCGCCGCGCGGCGTGTCGTCCTGCTTCTCCTGGCCGACCTGGGAGAAATCGAAGATCTCGCCCTTGTAGATCCAGGTCTTGATGCCGATGATCCCGTAGGTCGTCTTGGCCTCGGCGAAGCCGTAGTCGACGTCGGCGCGCAGCGTGTGCAGCGGCACGCGACCTTCGCGGTACCACTCCGAACGTGCGATCTCGGCGCCGTTGAGGCGGCCGGCGACGTTGACCTTGATGCCCAGCGCACCCAGGCGCATCGCATTGCCGACCGCACGCTTCATCGCGCGACGGAACATGATGCGGCGCTCGAGCTGCTGCGCGATCGACTCGGCGACCAGCTGCGCGTCGAGCTCCGGCTTGCGGACCTCGGTCACGTTGATGTGCGCCGGAACGCCCATCATCTGGCTCACGTCCTTGCGCAGCTTCTCGATGTCCTCGCCGCGCTTGCCGATCACCACGCCCGGACGGGCGGTGTGGATCGTCACGCGCGCGGTCTTGGCCGGACGCTCGATCAGGATCTTGCTGATGCCGGCCTGCGCCAGGCGCTTGCGCAGCATCTCGCGGACCTTCAGGTCGGCGGCCAGGTACTCGGCGTATTCCTTCTTGCCGGCGTACCACTTGGAGTTCCAGTCCTTGGCGATGCCCAGGCGGATACCGGTGGGATGAACTTTATGACCCATTTACTTGCCCTCTCCCACGACGACGGTGATGTGGCTGGTGCGCTTGAGGATGCGGGTACCGCGTCCCTTTGCGCGCGCCATGAAGCGCTTCAGCGTCGGACCTTCGTCGACCGTGATGGTGGCGATCTTCAGCTCGTCGACATCGGCGCCGGCATTGTTCTCGGCGTTGGCGATGGCCGATTCGACGACCTTCTTGATCAGGTGCGCGGCCTTCTTGTCCGAGAACTTCAGCAGGCCGACGGCGCGCTCGACCGGCAGACCGCGGACCTGGTCGGCGACCAGGCGGGCCTTCTGGGGCGAGATGCGCGCGGTCCGCAGGATCGCGGTGCGCTTGTTGACCTCGGTGCGAGCGCGCTTCTGCTCTTCGAGGCGGGCTTTCGTTGCCTTGTCCATTGTGCGCTCCTTACCTGCCCGACTTCTTGTCGCCGCCGTGACCCTTGAACGTCCGGGTCAGGGCGAACTCGCCGAGCTTGTGGCCAACCATGTTCTCGTTGACGAGCACCGGAATGTGGTTCTTGCCGTTGTGGATGGCGATCGTGAAGCCGACCATTTCCGGCAGGACCATCGAGCGGCGCGACCAGGTCTTGATCGGCTTCTTGGTGTTGGTGCCGGCGGCCTCGACCTTCTTGATGAGGTGGTGGTCGACGAACGGACCCTTCTTGAGTGAACGTGCCATGGTCTATCAGCTCCTACGGTCGCGCACGATGAACTGCTGCGTCCGCTTGTTATGGCGGGTCTTGTAACCCTTGGTCGGCACGCCCCACGGGGTGACCGGGTGCGGGTTGCCTTGTCCGGCGCGGGCCTCACCACCGCCGTGCGGATGGTCGACCGGGTTCATCGCCGCACCGCGGACGGTGGGCTTGACGCCGCGCCAGCGCTTGGCGCCGGCCTTGCCGAGCTTCTCGAGGCTGTGCTCGTCGTTGCTGACCTCGCCGATCGTGGCGCGGCACTCCGACGGCACCCGACGCACTTCGCCCGAACGCAGGCGCACGGTCGCGTAGACGCCTTCACGGGCGATCAGCTGGACGGCAGCACCGGCGGCACGCGCGATCTGCGCGCCCTTGCCGGGCTTCATCTCGATGCAGTGGATCGTCGAGCCGACCGGGATGTTGCGCAGCGGCAGCGTGTTGCCGGTCTTGATCGGCGCGTCGGAACCCGCGATCACCTGGTCGCCGGCCTTCAGGCCCTTGGGGGCGATGATGTAGCGGCGCTCACCGTCGACGTACACCAGCAGCGCGATGTGCGCGGTGCGGTTGGGGTCGTACTCGATGCGCTCCACGCGCGCTGGAATGCCTTCCTTGTCGCGCTTGAAGTCAACGATGCGGTAGTGCTGCTTGTGACCGCCGCCGATGTGGCGGGTGGTGATCCGGCCGTGGTGGTTGCGACCACCCGACTTGCTCTTCTTCTCGACCAGCGCGGCGTGCGGCGCACCCTTGTGCAGCTCGGGGTGCACGACGCGGACCGCGGAGCGGCGACCGGCGGACGTGGGCTTGAATTTCATCAATGGCATCGGGGGTTCCTCAGACCTTCGCGTTCATGACGTCGATCGACTGGCCATCGGCCAGCTTCACGTAGGCCTTGCGCCAGTCGCCGCGGCTGCCCTGGCGCTGACGGAAGGACTTGTTCTTGCCCTTCACGTTGACGACGTTGACCGCCTCGACCTTGACGTCGAACAGCTTCTCGACCGCGGCCTTGATGTCGGCCTTGGTGGCGACCGTCGACACTTCGAACGCGTACTGGTTGGACAGTTCCTGCAGGCGCGCGGTCTTCTCGGACACGCGCGGCGCACGGATCACTTCATAGAGCTTGGCGTCGTTCATGCCAGCCACTCCTCGATCTTCTTCACCGCATCGGTGGTGATCAGCACGGAATCGGCGCCGACCAGCGCGACCGGATCCAGGCCCTGCACGTCGCGGATCTCGACGTACGGCAGGTTGCGTGCCGACAGGTACAGGTGCTCGGACGCGTCTTCGGTCACGATCAGCGGACGCTTGCCCAGGTCGAATTCCTTGAGCTTGGCGATCATGCCGCTGGTCTTGGTCTCGGTCAGGTCGAACGTCTCGACGATCGTCAGACGGCCCTGGCGGTTGAGCTCGGACAGGATCGCCGACATCGCCGCGCGGTACATCTTGCGGTTGACCTTCTGCTCGAAGCTGCGCGGCTTAGCCGCGAAGGTCACACCACCGCCGACGAAGATCGGAGCGGTCAGGGCGCCGTGACGTGCACCGCCGCCCTTCTGCTTCTTCGACTTCTTGGTCGTGCCGCTGACTTCCGAACGGGTCTTCTGGGCCTTGGTGCCGGCGCGGCCGGCGTTGCGATAGGCGACGACGACCTGGTGAACCAGATCCTCGCTGAAATCGCGGCCGAACACGGCGTCGGAGACCGACAGCTTGCTGCTGCTGTTGTTGATTGCGAGTTCCATCGTGCTACTCCTTATGCCTTGCTCGACGGACGCACGATCACGTCGCCGCCCGGCGCGCCCGGCACGGCGCCCTTGACCGCGATCAGGCCGCGCTCGGCGTCGACCTTGACGATCTGCAGGCGCTGCGTCGTCTGGACGTCGGCACCCATGTGGCCCGACATCTTCTTGCCCGGGAACACGCGGCCCGGCGTCTGGCGCTGGCCCAGCGAACCGGGCTGGCGGTGCGACAGCGAGTTACCGTGCGTGGCGTCGCCCATCTTGAAGTTCCAGCGCTTGATCGTGCCCTGGAAGCCCTTGCCCTTGGTGACGCCCTGGACGTCGACGAGCTGGCCCACTTCGAAGATGTCGGCGCGAATCTCGCCGCCGACGCTGAAGTCGGCGATCTTGTCGTCGGCCACGCGCAGCTCCCACAGGCCACGGCCGGCTTCGACCTTCGCCTTGGCGAGGTGACCGGTTTCGGGCTTGTTGACCAGCACGGCACGCTTGCTGCCGGCGGTGACCTGCACGGCGCTGTAGCCGTCGGTCTCGGGGGTCTTCACCTGGGTGATACGGTTGGGGGTGGCTTCGATCAGCGTCACCGGCACGGACTTGCCGTCTTCGGTGAACACGCGGCTCATGCCGGCCTTACGGCCGACGATGCCCAACGAATGAATCTTCGCGGTCATGGTGGCGGCCCTCAGGTCAGCTTGATCTGGACGTCGACGCCAGCCGCGAGCTCGAGCTTCATCAGCGCGTCCACGGTCTTGTCGTTGGGGTCGACGATATCGAGCACGCGCTTGTGCGTGCGGGTCTCGTACTGGTCACGCGCATCCTTATCGACGTGCGGCGACGTGAGGATGGTGTAACGCTCGATCTTGGTCGGCAGCGGGATGGGGCCGCGCACCTGGGCGCCTGTCCGCTTCGCGGTTTCGACGATCTCGCTGGCCGAACGGTCGATCAGACGATGATCGAACGCCTTGAGGCGGATCCGGATCTTTTGGTCCGTCATGACGGAAATATCCTTCGTTAAAAGAGCGACGGGCCCGCGGCTGGGTGCGCGGAACCCCTGTGAAATCGTGGCTGACCGGAGCATTCACCCGCGCCCCGGGGCCTTTCCCTGGAAAAACGAAAGGCAGACCGGTCGCCCGATCCGCCCAGACCTGGAATTGCAGACGCAATAACCCGCTCCATCCCATCGTGCTCCGAAGACCTTCGGAACGGGTGGAGCGCAGCCTCGCGACATTTCCGTGTCTGGCGAAGACGAGGGCATCCTGCACCTCATTTCGCAATGTCGCGGGCTGGCGTGGATCAGCCGACCCGCGAGGGTCTTGCATTCTAGCGGGTACCGCAGGGCCGGCGCAAGCCCCTGCCCTGCGAAAAGCGGAACGGACCGGAGGACCGGTCCGCTCGCGTGCGTCGGAGCCCAACGCGTGGGCTATCGGCTTACTTGATGATCTTGGCCACGACACCGGCGCCGACGGTCCGGCCGCCTTCGCGGATCGCGAAGCGCAGGCCTTCGTCCATCGCCACCGGGTTGATCAGCGTGACCACC
>NZ_JBDJNS010000006.1:0-176106 GCF_039674545.1 Luteimonas sp. TWI382 | reverse complement strand
CCTTCTTGCAGGACCCGGCGCACGAGCAGCGCTCGACCATGGGGCGTCAATCGGGCATGTTTATGCAGGTTCATCCGGGGCTCCTGGGGCTGGGTTGGCTTCGTAACCCCCCATCTTCCAGAGACGCCCCGGATGAACAACCTACTGAAAGATCACACCTAGCTAGAAGTTGGTGGCATCGCGTTGCAGCGAATCAAGAGCGTGTCACATTGAATCTGCAGTAGTGAATATCCGCCTCTGGGCGAGACCTGTGCTGGCGGAGGGGACCATAGCAGGTGCTCAGGCAGCGAGGCTGAAAAGCGCATACTCTTGGCTAAGTCGGCTGATCCTTGGGGGGAGGGCATGGGCGATCTGACATCGGTAGGGTGGCGCTGCGACGAAGTTTCACAGTCCGCTGCACCCAAGGCGCCGGGTGAGTACGATCACGAGCGGATCTCGATCTACGACCTGATCGAGCTCGGAGTCAAGGTTGCGGATCTGGGCACCGGCGACGTCAAAACGCCCGTCGGGGAAGCCATGTCGGATAGGCAACGAGACGTGCTGGCCCCGCTGCGAAGTTCGGAGAATATGCCGGCCTCTGGAATTGTGGCGGCCGCAGGTAAATCTTCTGATGATCACGTGGTTCCACAATTGGCGAACTGCGAACATGAATGCGCAGTCCCGGACGCTGACCTGTCGGCGGTGGAGACGCTGACGGCTTTTGATGCTCAGACAGTATCGCTTGAAACAGTGATTTTGGCGATGCCACAGAGTGGTGACCTCTGCCCATTCGAAATCACTGATCTCGACAAAGAGCGCCCCCTGCTGGTTCCGGACGACCCACTGGAGCAGCTCTGGTACTTGGAAGTACCCGAAGCAGAGGACGAGGACGTCATCCTTGACGTTGCTCGGACTGGCGTTTCTTCAGACGAGCGTGCGATCCAGCTGGCGCTGGCATTTCTCCGAGATGAGGGGCTGTATTCGGAAGGGCACCTCGATCTTCTGACTGACATCATCCGCCAGCGCGGCTGGAGCAGCGTGCAGTACCAGGTCCGTGGGTTCGTTCGGGCCGGGTATGACATTGCCGAGATCCATCGCATGTTCCAGCTCACCGACGCGTGGTTGCATTGTGTCGAGAGCGACACGCTCGCGCCCGAGCGCTGGCATGGCGGCAAGCGCCTAACGTGGCTTGAAGCGTCACAGCTGCTGGACTTCCTGGGATACGATGCAGCGTTCGATCAGGTCTCGGACTTCTTGTTCTATGAACAGGAGACCTGGCAGGGGCTGCGGCGAGATACGGGTCAGCTCGCCACGTTTAAGAACTATCTGTTCGGTTACCGCCTGTCCGTGCGAACCCAGGTTGACGACGGTGTCTGGCAGGTCAACCTTGACCCGTGCGACATACGCTCATTCGACGGATCGCGGAATCCGCTCTACATGACGTCTTGGTGGGACGAGCCTCTTGATGACGGAGCCTTCAATGTCAGACAGATGTTCGGTGCCATTTGCGATCCAGCCCGGATCGCGGATTGGCTGGCACCCGACGAGGAGACACTGTTTTGACGGACGATGTGCTAGTTCCGGTCCGCGGCGCTTGGGTGTTGTCTTCCGTATCGCCCGAGTCCAATCTGCCCGGCGTAGTGCAGGCTGTACACAAATCGCCTTCGGGCGTTTTCCTTACGGTGACGTGGGCGGGCGCCAGCACCAGCGAGGTGATCCCCGCACACACGGTTGAATGCGGCCTGAGGCAGGGCTACACGGTCTTGCATGTGCCCGCATCAACCTTTGAAACGTCGATGGGGTATGGCGTTGTGGAATCCCTCCGTACGCTTGGGAAGCGGACGCAGGCCTTGGTCGATTTCGTGACTCAGGGGTCTCGCATGTGGGTGCCATGGCAGCGCCTGCGGTTTATCAAGGACGCGCGTTTCCGCTTTCGGACGGGAGATACAGGCGGCCCGGATGGCGCTGAGCGTTTTCGTCTGCGTAGTCTTGCCCACGCCCTCGCACTCTGGAACGAGAACACCGGCGCCCTGTCGCATTTCGACATCGATCCGCTGCCACATCAGATTCACTTGGTCCATCACATTCTCGGTTCTGGAAACCTCAACTGGCTGATCGCTGATGACGTTGGTCTTGGCAAGACCATTGAAGCCGGGCTGCTGATCGCGGCGCTGCGGCAACGTGGCATTGCGCGCCGTATCCTTCTCGTCGTTCCAGCCGGCCTGACTTATCAGTGGCAGGAAGACCTCAAGTACAAGTTCGGACTCGCCGATTTCGTGGTGTATGGCTCGGACTTCACGATCAGCGATTCGGCACATTGGAAGCTGTACGACCGCGTGATCACTTCCCTCGACAAAGCCAAGGGCGGAGAGCATCTAACGAAGCTGATGGAAGCCGAGGAGTGGGACCTCGTCATTTTCGACGAGGCCCATCGTCTGAGCCGTAGGCAATACGGAAGGAAGTTCGAGAAAAGCGATCGTTTCAAGCTGGCTGAAGCACTGCGAGACAAAACACGCAACGTCGTGATGCTCACCGCAACGCCGCACCAAGGCAATCAGAGCCAGTTCCAAGCCCTGCTTGAACTACTGCGTCCCGAGCTGAAGGACCGGTTCGCAACACTAGAGGTTGACCCCAGCGTCTTGGCGAAGATGGTGTTCCGCAACCGGAAGTCCGACGTCACCGATATAGACGGCAACTTTGTCTTCCATGGCCAGACATCGAGGATGGTGCAGGTGGATTCCAGCCCGGAATTGCGGGAACTGGAGGCACAACTGCGGGCCTACCTGAAGCTTGGCTACCAGGCGGCCGAACGGTCGGGTCAAAGGAAAGGAAGTGCCATCGGCTTCGTAATGACGGTGTACCGCAAGCTTGCTGCCTCCTCGATCCGCACGCTGCAGCTGGCCCTGACGCGACGTCTGTCCAGGCTGATGTCTGAGGCAGCGTCCGCCCGTTTCCTCGAAAACCTTGGCGACGAGCGGTTCGAGGGCGAATACGAAGAGGCCCGGGTCGGGATCGATGAGGAGCGGGAGGAGTTCTTCTTTGGTGAGACGGAAAAGCTCAAGACTCTGATCGAGGAGTGTCGCTTGGCCTGCGAGGAAGACGGTAAGATGGAGGCCTTCCTCGACCGTGTGATTGCGCCTATAACCCGCGAAAACCGCGACGAGCGCGTCCTGGTGTTCACTGAGTATCGCGGGACCCAGGCCTATATCGTTGAGCAGTTGTCTGTCCGCTATGGCTCCGACAAGGTGGATGTCATCAACGGCAGCATGGATGTCGAGGAGCGCCGCGCTGCTATAGCGAGGTTCGAAGGGGATGGGCAGTTCCTGATCTCCACCGAAGCCGGTGGCGAGGGCCTGAACCTGCATCGGCGTTGCCACATCCTGGTCAACTATGACCTGCCGTGGAATCCCATGCGGCTCGCGCAGCGGATCGGTCGCCTTTATCGCTATGGGCAGCAGTACCACGTGGTGGCGATCAACCTCCAGGGTATCGCCTCCGCCGATGACCAGGTTGTCAGCAACATGTATGCCCGGCTGGAGCAAGTCGCCGCCGACATGGCCGGCATTGACCAGACATCTTCAGAGAACCTAGTCAGTGACATCGTTGGCGAGCTTGCCAGTCTTCTGGATGTAGAGGCGATCCTGGAAGAGGCTGCAACGGCCGATGTCCGCCGCACCGAGGAAAGCATCGAGGAAGCGATAAGACGGGCCAGGGGAACTGCGGAGCTGCAGCGCGACCTGTTTCAGCACGCGGTCAGTTATGACGCAGACGAACTGAAGGCGGGCTTCCGCGTTGGCGTGGCTCATCTGAAGGCATTTGTGTTCGGCATGGTCACTTTGCTTGGAGGCGCGATCCGTGAGAGCCGGCGCTTCGCCAACGTTGCCTGGAGGCTCGAGGTTCCGGGGGATGCCAGGCTTCCCAAGCTCAGTCGGGAGGGTCTGGTCACATTCACCCGGGAATTGGGACAACAGGCGATCGAAATTGAGATGCTTGATCTCGATCACCCCTTTGTCCAAGAGTTGCTCACGCGGGCGCGCGACTACGACTTCCAGGGACTAACGGCCGAAGCGAAGCTCCCGGAATTCAGCCATATAGTGACGACCATGCTGCGCTGGCAAGACGAACGCGGTCAGCGGCTACGGCAGGAGTTTTTGGCAGTGGTCGTGGATCGCGAAGGCCAGCTGCATACCAACCCGTCTCAAGCGGTGTCCTGGTTCCTTGAGCCGATGGCCACCGAGCGCGGGCAGATTGACCGTGACGCGACCCGCGAAGTACACGACACCATCGAGCGACTCATCGACAATCAGCTTGCACGCAAGTCCAACGCGAACCTGCATCCAGAGAACAGGGAGTGGCTCGGCGCTGCCTGGTGTCGAGAGCCAGAAGAGGATGGGGGTAAGGGTGAATGATGATCAGTCGCCATCAAATCCCAGGTCGGCTCCATCTGGGGTGCTTTCTGGAGCGGTGGCATCTCCAACCCATGGAGGTCATCGAGACAGAGTTTCTGCGCACGTAACCGGCTCGAGGCAGTGTTCGCCCATGCGGCCTGCACATCTCGGCCGACATTGATGGGGTCATTGTCTATGTTGATCAACACAAATTCCTCTAGCCACGAGTACTTGCGAGCGCCATCGATGATCGAGCGGGCGTAAGGCACGGCCGCTGTGATGGTGGCTCCTCCAGGTGAGATGGCATTTCGCTGTTGGTGGAAAAGTCCGATTGGCAAGGAGAGCCGGAGACGTTCGCATAAACTAGCCGGACGAACTACGTGTGCCATGGGTGACGAAATGAGCGATATCCAACTGTTCCGTCTGACGAGCGGCCAGGCATCCGAGCTGCCTGGTCGTGCAGCGGCGATCGAGCGGCAACTGCAGTCCTTGATCGAGGCTCAGATGTCGACCTTTCTTGGCGTGCGCTTCCTCGCCAGTGAGTACGCCACCGGCAAGACGCACAAGGGGCGAATCGACTCCCTTGGGTTGGATGAGAACGGCTGCCCGGTGATTGTCGAGTACAAGCGCCACAGCACCGAGAACGTGATCAATCAGGGGCTGTTCTATCTGGACTGGCTGCTGGACCACCAGGCCGAGTTCCGCTGGCTGGTCATGGAGCGATTGGGCAAGGAGGTGGCTGACGCCATCGACTGGGCCGGCACGCGTCTACTGTGCATTGCCGCGGATTTCACCCGGTACGACCAGCACGCCGTCCAGCAGATCCCTCGCAACGTCGAGTTGATTCGCTACAAGCTTTTCGGCGATGACCTGCTGCTGTTGGAGCTGGTGAACGCGGTCAGCGTGGTCGATGCGACTGCGGGCAAGACCGAAGCTGGTGCATCGTCACCGGGCAAGTCACGAACGGCGGGCAAGGACAAGACCGCGCAAGATCAGCTTGCACAAGCGCAGCCCGCAATCCGTCAGCTCTACGAATCATTGGCGGACGAACTTAGTGCGCTTGGCGACGATGTGCAGGAAAAGCATCTCAAGCTCTACGTCGCGTTCCGTCGGCTGAAGAACTTCGCTTGCGTCATCCCGTATCGCGACAAGCTTCTTGTCATGCTGAAACTTGACCCGGACAGCGTACTGCTCGAGAACGGGTTCAGTCGGGACGTGCGGAACATCGGTACCTGGGGGACGGGCGATCTGGAGTTGACCCTTCGCACAACCGCCGACCTCGAGAAGGCCAGACCTTTGATCCAGCGCAGCTATCAGGAAAGTTGAGCATCGATGGCGCTAGCGGCGGAGTGTGTTTTCCGTTCGCCGTCGCGAATTGCGAATGCCGACACGCCTTGGCTCTTGGGTCCGTCCTGAGCTCTCGAAAGCCGGTTACCGTGACCATCGGGACAGTTGCGCGTTGAGGCGGTGCCGCGCGTCGAGTGCACTTTTCGCGAGAGACTGTGGCGGGGGGGGGGCGCTGGGAAAGCCCTCCGATCGCTGTCTCTCCCAGCTTCCGTGGCCGTCGAGAGGCGCGTCCAGCAGGGTGGCAGTCGGCTTGAGGGCTCGATGCACCCCTTGCCCTTTCTCAGTACTGGTCGTACTGCAAAAAATAATCCTTGACACGGTACCCATTGATTGTAAAGTGTGCAGTACGACGCCTACGAGGTAATTTATGAAGCTCTCGCAGCTATGCGGGGTCCACTCCGGGTACACGGCCCGAAGCAAGCTTGAGCCCGCGGATCAAGGTGGACTGCCAGTCCTGCAGCTCCGGGATGTCACCGCAGGCGCGGAGTTCGCCGTTCCAGAATCGCAGCGTTACGACCTGCCCGCGGCGGAGCGCTTTCACGTGATGAGCGGTGATTTGATCTTCCGTTCGCGAGGCGAGCCGAGCACCGCGGCAGTCGTCAGGAGCGCAGACGTCGATCCGATCGTGGTGATCGCGCCGCTGATGATCCTGCGGCCGGACACCAGGAAGCTGTTGCCGGACTACCTGGCTTGGTTCATCAACCGGCCCGAAACGCAGCGAACCTTGAGCAGCGAAGCGCAAGGCACCGGTCTGCGGATGATCTCTGTGGCGACGCTGCAGAAGCTCGAAATCGCTGTGCCTGATCTAGCGACTCAAGAACAGATAGCCGAGCTCGATGCACTGGGGCGCCTCGAAGCTCGACTTCTCCAGCAGCTCGCCGAAAGCCGCACCCGTCTTTTGACCACTCTTCTAGGCGAAGCCGCTGAGCGCGCCGCCAATCAGGAAGCCCACGCATGACCGACCACATCACACAGCAACAGATCAACCAGGCCGCTTGGGACGCCTGCGACACGTTCCGAGGTCCCATCGATGCCACGCAGTACAAGGACTACATCCTGGTGATGTTGTTCCTCAAGTACATCTCTGACCTCTGGAACGATCATGTCGAGACTTACCGCAAGCAGTACGGCGGCGATAAAGCCCGCATCCGTCGGCGCCTGGAGCGTGAGCGATTCATTCTCCCGGAAGGCGCGAGCTTCTACGATCTCTATGCGCAGCGTACCGAGCCCAACATCGGCGAGCTGATCAATATCGCACTCGAACAGGTCGAAGATGCGAACCGCGCCAAGCTCGAAGGCGTCTTCCGCAACATCGATTTCAACTCCGAGGCCAATCTTGGGCGTCCGAAAGATCGTAACCGTCGCCTGAAGAACCTCCTCGAAGATTTCGCCAAGCCGGCCCTCGACCTGCGCCCGTCGCGGGTCACCGAGGACATCATCGGCGAGTGCTACATCTACCTGATCTCCCGATTCGCGTCGGACTCCGGCAAGAAGGCAGGGGAGTTCTACACACCCGCCGCCGTGTCACGCCTGTTAGCCAAACTGGCCGCGCCACAGCCGGGCAACACCATCTGTGACCCCGCCTGCGGATCGGGCTCCCTGCTGATCCAGGCCTCGCAGGAAGTCGGCTCCGAGAACTTCGCGCTTTACGGGCAGGAGGTAAACGGCGCGACCTGGGCGCTGGCGCGCATGAACATGTTCCTGCACGCCAAGGACGCCGCGCGAATCGAATGGTGCGACACGCTCAACAGCCCCGCGCTGGTCGAGGGCGATCATCTGATGCGCTTCGATGTGGTGCTCGCCAACCCTCCGTTCTCGTTGAAAAAGTGGGGTGCAGAAGACGCCGGTAGCGATCAGTACACGCGCTTTTGGCGCGGGGTGCCACCCGAATCCAAGGGCGACTACGCCTTCATCACCCACATGATCGAGATCGCCAAACGCCAGTCCGGGCGAGTGGCGGTGATCGTGCCGCATGGCGTGCTGTTCCGGGGTGGCGCAGAGGGGCGAATTCGCCAACAGCTGATTGAAGAGAACCTGCTCGACGCGGTCGTCGGACTGCCGGCCAACCTGTTCACCACCACGGGGATTCCGGTCGCCATTCTGATCTTCGACCGTTCCCGAGAGGAAGGCGGTGCGAACGAGGATCGGCGTGACGTGTTGTTCATCGACGCCAGCAAGGCGTTTACGCCTGGCAAGACGCAGAACGTGATGATTGATGCACATATCAACAAGGTGCTGGACACATACGCTGCGCGGGCGAAGGTCAAGAAATACTCGCACCGCGCCAGCCCGAAGGAGATCGCCAAGAACGGCTACAACCTCAATATCCCTCGCTACGTCGACACCTTCGAGCCGGAGGAGGAGATCGATGTCGCCGCGCTGCAGAGGCGGATCAACACCATCGAGTCCGAGTTGACCAAGGTGCGCAGGAAGATGGCCGGCTACCTGAAGGAGCTGGGCGTCGATGTCTGAGGGCGAACCGATCCTTTACAGCACCGAGGACGGCGCCGCGACCATCGGCCTGCGGGCCATCGACGGCATAGTCTGGCTGATCCAGTTGGAGATGGCCGAGCTTTTCGAAACCTCCAAACAGAACACCAGTCTGCACATCAACAACCTCCTGCCCGAGGGGGTGCTGGCAGCAGAGTCAGTTGTCAAGGAATCCTTGACAACTGCCGCGGACGGAAAGGCGTCTAGCGACGTGGCGACCAGTGACTCGAGGTTGCGGATGGACGTGGCGCAGAAGCTGGCCGTTGAGCGGTTCGATGTGGTCGCCACCAACTGCCGCGCTGCCGACGCACTGTCGGTGGATGAGGCTGACATCGCCCAACTCGTGGAACTGGAAGAGATCGCGAAGAGTGGGCGGAAGAAGGGTAGCGATGATGCTTGACCGTTGGAAACGCAAATCCCTAGCCGACCTCATTGAATTCCGGAATGGGATGAACTTCACGCAAGCCTCGCGAGGTGAACGGGTCAAGGTCATCGGTGTCGGCGACTTCAAAGACAAAGAAGTGCTCAACGACTTCTCGGATACGCCATCGGTCACACTCAATGGCAAGGTCAATCAAGATGATCTTCTCGAAGACAATGACCTACTGTTCGTCCGCTCGAACGGGAACAAGGCGTTGATCGGTCGGTGCGTACTAGTAAGCGGGGTAACCGAGCCCATTTCCTTCTCAGGGTTCACGATCAGGGGGCGTGTCAAGTCTGATGAGATCGATCACAGATTTGCGTCGAAGCTCGTCCGGTCACCACTGTTCAAAGCGCATCTCCATCGAATGGGTGGAGGCTCGAGTATCAACAACCTTAGCCAGGATACGTTGTCCGAGTTCTGTTTCTCTCTCCCCCCGCTCCCTGAACAACGCAAGATCGCTGAAATCCTGCGGACTTGGGACGAGGGCATCGAAAAACTGAAGGCGCTGCGCGCGGCGAATCTTCAACGTCGCATCTGGATGCGTACTCATTTGCTCACGGGGCGCACGCGGCTGCCTGGCCACGCGGGCGAATGGCGCGAGGTAACACTGGGAGAGGTGCTGACCGAACATGGTTTGCAAGGCACCGGCGCAGAGGAAGTCTTCTCCGTCTCGGTTCACAAGGGCCTGATAAATCAGATCGTGCACCTCGGCCGGTCCTTTGCCGCCGCCGAAACCAGCCACTACAACCGCGTCCTACCTGGCGACATTGTTTACACCAAGAGCCCGACGGGGGACTTTCCGCTCGGCATCATCAAGCAGAGCAAAATCTCGGCAGAGGTGATCGTGTCGCCGCTCTACGGGGTGTTCACCCCCACAACACGCGCCCTCGGCGTCATCCTCGATGCCCTTTTCGAGTCTCCGATTGCCGTTAGCAACTACCTGCGCCCGCTAGTGCAGAAAGGCGCCAAGAACACCATCGCGATTACTAACCGCCGTTTTCTAGAAGGCAAACTAGCCCTGCCGATGGACCCCGCAGAGCAATCGGCCATCACCGCGGTGGTGGAAGTATCGCAAGCGGAACTTGCCGCTATCGAGGATGAAATCGAAGCCCTCACCCGCCAGAAGCGTGGCCTGATGCAGAAGCTGCTGACAGGCGAATGGAGGGTCAGCCCATGAAGTTCATCTACGTCGACGAAAGCGGAGACCGCGGTCAAGGTGATGTGTTCGTCATGGCGGGGTTGATGGTCGACGCTTACAAGTTGCGCAAGAAAACCGAGGATTTCGACAGGAGACTGGAGGCCCTCTTCGCGCTCCATCCCGGCAGCCGTGCAGACTTCAAGACCAGCCGTTTCATCAACGGCAAGGGCGGATGGCGGGAGATTGATGCGGCCGAACGCAAGGCTTTCCTCAACACGATCTGCGAGCTGACAGTCGAGAATGGCGGCAAAGTCTTCGGATACGCGCTTTCCTACCAAGCATTCGATGCGGCCGCCGCCGCTGGTCATGAGCAACCTTTCGGCGCGAACTATTGGCTGGCGTCAGCCATGTTCACGGCCTGCCTCGTGCAAAAGAAAATGCAAGGCATCAAGAACAGCAAGGGCCTCACCGTCGCCATCATGGACGACAACAAAAGCGAGATGCCGAAGCTGTCAGATGGGCTGTATCAGGGCCACGCGTGGTTCGACGGTCTCTATCAGACGCAGGGTAATAAGCGCGGGAAAACTGTCTGGCTGGAGCGCAGCCAGAAGGATCGGTTCGATCACATCATCAACACCGCCTTCGCGATCAAGTCCGACCATTCCTCGATGGTGCAGGTCGCCGATGCCATCTCCTACGTCTATAGGCGGCATCTGGAATTACAGGCCGTCGCGGAGGCGTGGGCAGGCGAGAAGGGCTACTACGCGGGGCTTGTTGCCATTCTGGAGCCTGCGCGCGAGACGCTCGGTCGCTGTCCGGACGCTCCCTGCGTGAAGTTTTACAAATCGGCGAAACATGCGGGATGGAAGCCATGACCTTCGACGCCGCCGAAAAGTATCAGTCCCAGCTTCCAGCACTTCAGCTGCTGGTCGCCCTCGGCTTCACGCCGCTATCGCAGGCCGAAGCCCTGACCCTGCGCGGCGGAAAGCGCCGTAATGTCGTGCTGGACGACGTACTGGCCGAGCAGTTGATGCGCATCAACCGCTTCACGCATCGCGGAAGCGAATACGCGTTCGACCTGGAAGACGCGCATGAGGCGATGCGCCGGCTCAAGCCCACACCGGATCGGATGAAAGGGCTGCGTGGCACTAATCAGGACATCTACGACACGCTATTGCTCGGCACGACCATTACCAAAGCCATCGACGGCGACTCCAAGAGCTATTCGCTGCGCTACATCGACTGGGACCATCCTGAAAACAATGTCTTCCACGTTACGGCCGAGTTTTCGGTGGAGCGCACCGCGTCGAACCAGGTGAAGCGTTGCGACATCGTGGCCTTCGTCAACGGGATTCCTGTCCTAGTCATGGAAAGCAAGCGGCCGACGGAAAACCTCAGGAAGGCGGACAGCCAGCTGATCGGCTATCAGAGTGAAGACAACATTCCGCAGCTCTTTCACTTTGCGCAGCTGCTGATTGCCATGAACCGGAGCAGTACGCGTTATGCGACCGTCGCCACAAAGCCGAAATTTTGGGCCGAATGGCGTGATGAGGAGGATACAGACGAGGCCATTGCACCCTTTGCCAACCGGGATTTATCCGCTGCTGAGAAGGATGCGATCTTCACCGGTGATTTCGCGAACGCGCGCGCCTACTTCGATGAAATGGCCGCCGAAGGCGATCGCGCGATTACCGCCCAGGACCGGGCTCTGTACGCCTTGTGCCGTCCCCAGCGGCTGCTTGATCTCATCCGACGGTTCACCGTGTTCGACGGCGGCCTCCGCAAGGTCGCACGGCACCAGCAGTTCTTCGGGATCCGTCGCGCGGTTGAGACGGTCAAGCAGCACGATGCCAGCGGGGCCCGGAAGGGCGGCGTGATCTGGCATACACAGGGCTCGGGCAAGTCCCTGACGATGGTAATGCTGGGGCGTTCACTTGCCCTGGAACGCAGCATCGAGAATCCGCGCATCATCATCGTTACGGATCGCGATGACCTCGACAAGCAGATCAAGGAAACGTTCAAGTCATGCGATCTGGACCCGGTGCGTGCGACCACTGGCGCGCATCTTCTGGATCTTGTCCGCAACAAGGCGCCGCTGATCACGACGATCGTCAACAAGTTCGATACGGCGGTGAAGAGTATCCAGTGGGTGGATGAGGACTCGAATCTCTTCGTGCTGGTGGACGAAAGCCATCGCACACAGACGGGGCGCCACGGCGGGCACAGCCAGTTCGCCGCCAAGATGCGTCGCCTCCTGCCCAAGGCCTGTTACCTAGGTTTCACCGGCACGCCTCTGCTGAAGGGTGAGAAGAACACGCTTTCGACGTTCGGCCGGCTGATTCACCGCTATGCAATCGATGAGGCCGTGGCCGATGGTGCCGTGGTGCCGCTCCTGTACGAAGGGCGTCTGGTGGAGCAGGAGGTATCCGGCAAGGTGATCGATCGCTGGTTCGAGAAGATCAGCGAAGGTCTGACTGCAAGTCAGAAAGCCGACCTCATGCGGAAGTACTCCCGGATGGATGCGTTGGCGAAGACCGAGCAGGCCATCCACGCCAAGGCCTTCGACATCTCCGAGCACTACCGCCAGCACTGGCAGGGCACCGGTTTCAAGGCACAGCTCGTTGCGCCGTCCAAGGCGGCGGCAGTGCGCTTCAAGAATGTGCTAGACGAGATCGGCCACGTCTCCAGCGCCATCATCATCTCGCCGCCGGATGAAAACGAAGGCAACGATGACGTCGATCAGGCATCGAAGGACCTTGTGCGTGGCTTCTGGGCGAAGATGATGGAGCGGTACAAGTCCGAGGATGCGTATAACCGCCAAACCATCGATGCGTTCAAGGGCTCCGGCGAGCCTGAGATTCTGATCGTTGTCTCCAAGCTGTTGACTGGCTTCGACGCGCCTCGCAACACCGTGCTTTACATCTGCCGATCCTTGCGTGAGCACAATCTGTTGCAGGCGATTGCGCGCGTGAACCGGCTCTACGAGGACGAGTCCACGGAGAAAAAGTTCGGCTTCATCATTGACTATGAAGGACTGCTCGGCGAGCTCGACAGCGCGCTGACCACGTATACGGCTTTCGAGGGATACGAGGCTGCGGACCTTGCGGGGACGGTGCACGATGTCCGTGAGGAAATCCGCAAACTGCCCCAGCTTCACGAGCAGCTCTGGGATCTTTTCAAGCAGGTCCGAAACAAGAAGGACATGGAGCAGTTCGAGCAGCATCTCGCGGACGAGGCGCTGCGACAGGAGTTCTACGGCCGTTTGCGCGCCTTTACCAGGTGCCTGCATATTTCGCTTTCGTCCGACAAGTTGTTCGATGTCTTCGATGACGCCAGGGTCAGCGCGTTGAAGCGCGACTGGAAGCAGTTCTCCGAGCTCAAGCGGTCGGTCCAGATCCGTTATCAGGAGACTGTCGACATTCGCGAGTTCGAGCCGAAGATCCAGAAGCTTCTGGACGACCATGTTGTGGCGATGCCTGCCGAGACCATCATCGAGATGGTGAACATCAACGACTCGGATGCGTTGAATGCGGTCGTCGAGGAGGCGGGGGTTTCCCAGGCCTCGAAGGCGGACCGCATCGCCAGCGCGACCAGCCGGGCCATCACCGAGAAGATGGATGAGGATCCGACCTTCTACAAGCAGTTCTCCGAACTGTTGGAGGAGACCATACGCGCCTATCGCGAGAAGCGCCTCTCCGAGCGCGACTACTTGCGCAACGTGGTCGATCTGGCGAGCAAGGTGGCGCGCAAGGACCGGGGTCGAAATGTGCCGCAGGCGATTCGAGGTGACGAAGACGCGCAAGCGCTGTTCGGAGTGCTGGGCGACCAGCTGAGAAGTGCTGAAGACAGCCCCATGCCCTCTGCCGCGGTTGCATCCGTGGCCCTCGATCTCGTCGAGATCATCAGATCGCATCTGATCGTTGACATCTGGTCGAACGAAGTGGCGCAGAACAAGCTGCGGAACGCGATTGATGATTACTTCTTCGATGTCTTGCGCGACGAGAAGGGCGTCAACCTGCCTGTGGAAATGCTCGACGAGCTCGAACTGGCAATCATGAGCCTTGCTAGGGCCAGGTTCGTTGTATGACGCAAAAGCAGTACAGCCTGCAGTATGGCGAGCGGGAAATCCGCTACGGGGTGGTGCGCCGCTCCCGGAGAACGCTGGAGATCACGGTCGCGCCCGACGCGTCGGTCACGATTGCAGCGCCGACTGCGGCCACGCATGACGTCATCGAAGCGAAACTGCGGAAACGAGCGACATGGGTGCTGAAGCAACAGCGATACTTCGCACAGTTCCTGCCAAGGACGGTCGAGCGCCGTTTCATTTCTGGAGAGACACATCGCTACCTGGGTCGGCAGTACCGGCTCAAGGTTGTTCCTCACGCGCAGTGCCACGTCAGGATGATCCACGGATTCATCTTGGTGCAGTCTGATCGGCCAAACGATCCCGAAGTGACACGTGAGCTGGTGGAAGACTGGTACCGCCATAGAGCACAGATCAAGTTTCCGGAGCGGATCGCGCATTGCCTCGGCTTCTTCCCGAACGTTGAATTTTTCCGCCCCGAGCGGCTCACAGTGCGAACGATGAAGAAGCGCTGGGGCTCCATGTCGTCGGCAGGTCACTTGCTCCTCAATCGGCGCCTCATACAAGCGCCAGTACACGCCATCGATTACGTGATCACCCACGAGCTGTGCCACATGGCGCAGCAGAATCACGACGCTGCCTTCTACGAGCTTCTCGACAAAGTGATGCCCGACTGGCGGCTGCGGAAGCATAAGTTGGAAGTAACGATGAGCTGAGTACGGAGCGATGCGTGACCCCGAGAAATTGGCGGCGAGCTTTGTGTAGGGGGTTCTAGTGGCTTGCCATCATTCAGGGAAGCGGGGTAGCTCCGTGCTTTTTGGCGGTAGACATTGAGCCCGTGATTTCCAACTACTGAGGGATCACATCGCCGACATGGCAAGCCGAATTCTCCAAAGACCGGGTACTGGGGCTGCTCGCTCGCTGTGGCAAGTGGAGAGGAGCTTTCCGCCATGTTGCCGCGAAGTCTCGTCGGAGCTGCGGCGGCCATGAACAAGCGCGACGGGCATCTGGCATTGGATGAGTCGGTCTGCGCTGAAAGAACGGAGCGGTTGCGCTCGCAGTTCGACGAGGCGATGACCGCGCATCGCCAAGAGCTGTTTAAGTATCTGCAGCGACGAACCCGCGACATCGAGTTGGCAGCGGACCTCACTCAAGAGACGCTTTCTCGCATGATGGTCTATCGCGAGAGTTCAAACATCGACAGCTACGAACTGCTGATGTACCGCGTCGCCCACAATCTAGTGCTGGAGCACCAGAGAGCCAAGTATCGTCGGCGTGCGTCTGACCACGTCTCGCTTAGCGTCGTCGGGCCCATTCGAGCGGATGAGACATCGGTCGAGGACATCGCAGACGCCCGATTGTCGCTGGAGCTGCTCAAGCGCGCCCTTCTCAAGTTGCCGCCGAAGTGCCGACTTGCTTTCATGCTTAGTCGATTTGAGGGGCTGACCTATCCGCAGGTCGCAGCGAGGATGGGAATCTCGGTGAAGATGGTAGAGAAGCACATTAGTAGGGCCTTGCTGGCATTTCGCGCTGCCGTGCGCGAGCCTAACGAGTAGGGGGTAGGAGGGGATGACGGTCTCGGTTGGCTACTGGTAGCATCGTTCACTCTTGTGAACAGAGGCTCTGGTCATGGGCGTAGCCAGCGATGACAATTGAAGACGAGCGAATCGCTCAGCAGGCGGCCGATTTTCTGGTTCGGAGCCGCGAGGAAACAGCAGAACAGCGCCTGGAACGCGAGGCGTGGCTTGCGCAAGACCCTAGGCATGCGAGTGCATATCTGCTTCTGAAGCGGCTCGACGAGCAGGCAGCCCGTCTCCTGGGCGATCCAGATCTTCAAGCACTCAAGGACCGGGATTCCAAGCTCTCGTAACAGCAGGCGGTCCCGAGCCTACGACAACACGCTTGTGCCATCGATCGTGAGACTTGCTGGTAGGATCATTCGCCAGGAAACACGCCGTCATGAGCGTCGAGTCGACGATGAGCACTGACTACGAACGGATTGTCCAGCAGGCGGCTAGTTTTCTCGCCAGAAGCTGTGCGGAGACGCCAGTGCAGCGAGTGAGGCGCGAGAAATGGCTAGCCGCCGATGCGCGGAACATGCGGGCCTATCGATACCTTCAGCGGCTGGATGAGGAAGCCGCTCACCTGCGTGACGACCCCGAGTTGCGCGCACTCATTGAGCAGGACCTTCTTCCCCCTTAGTACTCGTGCAAGGGATGCGATGTCTGCTCATCATCCCGTCTCGTCGTTCGCTTTACGCGTGGAATAGGTTGGACTGCATTCTGCGTGTCGTTGATGGGGGCTTTATCTCTACCGACATCAGACCTCGTTACAGGTGCGCTGGCGATCTAGCCGCGCCGCAAACGGGGCAACGACATGCGGGATCGGCAGGACAAGCTTTTCCGAACGGTGTTGACAAGGAATGTTCTAGCGGCAGCGGTGGCATCGCTGCTTCCACTGGCAGGCGCTGTTGCACAGGTTGCCGAAAAGTCGAGTGGTCACCTCCTGGCTGCAGAAGGTGACCAAGCCAATCCGGACGCGACCGAGCTCGACACCATCCAAGTCACCGGCACCCGCATCCGCGGCGGCAGGACGCCGTCGCCGGTGGTCACGATCGGCATCGAGCGTATCCTGGAGGAAGGCTTCAAGGACCTCGGGGAGGTGATTCGGAGCATCCCGCAGAACTTTTCGGGCGGGCAGAACCCGGGCATGGGCGCGCAAGCCAATCCCAGTGCCGGCGTCAGCAACCAGAACGTGACGGGCGGCTCCGGCCTGAACCTGCGCGGCCTCGGACCGGACGCCTCGCTGACCCTGCTCAACGGCCGGCGACTGGCCTATGGCGGTCTGATGCAGATGGTGGATATCAGCGCGATTCCGGTCGATGCCGTCGAGCGGCTGGAGATCGTGCCCGATGGCGCTTCGGCGCTTTATGGCTCCGATGCCGTGGGCGGTGTGGGCAATGTGATCCTCAAGCGCGACTTCGATGGCGTGGCCGCTGGGTGGCGGTTCGGTGCCGCCACCGATGGCGGCATGACCACCCGCGAGTACACCGCGACTACGGGCACCACTTGGGCCACGGGCGGCATGATCGTCGCTGGCCAGAAGACCGACAGCGACCCGATCCGCGCCGACCAGCGCGACTACACCCGATCGATGTACCAGCCCGCCACACTCTGGTCCGGCAACGGTCTGCGCAGCGCGGTGGCGAGCGCCCACCAGGCCTTGGGCGACGCGGCCGAACTGCGCCTGGACGTGCTGAGAAGCGAGCGGATCATGGTGGCGGACACGGCCTATGCCAGCGTCTATCACCGGTATGCGCCCGAGACGACGACGACCCTGGTGGCGCCCAGCCTGGAGCTGCATCTGCCGCAAGACTGGACGCTGACACTGGGCGCCGCGCTGGGGCGGGACAAGACGGCGACGACCCAGCAGGTGATCGCCACGACGACTGGAACGGTCAACTCCACCAGTGCTGGCACCTACAGCAACAAGAGCGTTACGTATGAGCTGGGCGGGGAAGGGCCGCTGTTCGACCTGCCGGGGGGCGAGTCCCGGCTCGCCGTGGGCGCGGGCTATCGCTACAACCGCTTCTTGAGCCTCAGTCTTACCGGGAACCGGACCAATGCTGAGGGCGACGAGCGCAGCCGGTTCGCGTATGCGGAGTTGAACCTCCCGATCATAGGGGCGGGGCAGCGCATCCGTGGCGTGGAGCGCCTTGTGCTGACCGGTGCGGTCCGCACCGAGGATTCGGACAGCTACGGCCGGGTCACGACGCCCAAGCTAGGCGTCGTCTACTCGCCGTTGCCTGATGTCACGTTCAAAGCATCCTGGGGCAGGTCCTTCAAGGCGCCGACGTTCCAGCAGCGCTACTGGCAACAGAATGCCTATCTGTATGCGCCGACGACATTCGGCGGGACGGGCTTTCCGCCGGATGCGACCGCGCTGTATCTGTCGGGCGGCCGTGTCGATCTGGATCCCGAACGGGCCCGCACTTGGAGCACGTCGTTGTCCTTCCACCCGAGCTCTCTGCCCGGGCTGGAGACCGAACTGACCTGGTTCGATATCGACTACACCGATCGTATCGTCGCTCCGGTCATCGATACTGGCCGTGCCTTCGCGCCGATCTATGCGGCATTTGTCGCGCTCGATCCGTCGCAGACGACGCTGGATAGGCTCATTGGCAGCGCCAGCAACCTCTACAACTATGCCGGTGCGCCCTATGACGGCAGCAAGGTCGTGGCGGTGGTCGACAACCGCTACGTCAACGCCTCGCGCCAGCGGATCCGGGGCCTGGATCTGGCGGGGACCTATCGGCTGGATGTGGCCGGCGGGCGGCTCTCGTTGCGGGGCTCGGCCAGCTGGCTGGACAGCACCCAGGCGACCCTCGCGACCCAGCCGCCGCATGACCTTTCGGGCACGCTGTTCAACCCAGCCAGGCGCAATGCACGCCTCGGGGCGGTCTGGAATCGGGATGGTTGGACGGCATCGGTCTTCGGCAACTATGCCAGCGGCGTGGAGAATCCGCGGGACGGCAGCACAGGCGCATCTTTTACGACGTTCGACGGCACGTTGCGTTACGACACCGGTCCGCGTGGTGGTCTGTTCTCCGAGGTGACGTTCGAGCTGGCGGGCCAGAACCTGCTCGACCGGGCGCCACCGCTGTACGCGTCCATCTCGCCCACATATGCGCCGTATGACGCGGCGAACTACTCCGCAGTGGGGCGGTTCCTGTCTGTCTCCATCACCAAGCGGTGGTAACGGCTATGCGTTTGGGCGTTCTGTCACTGCTGCTGGCCGGACTCTGCTGCCCGCAGGCCGCGTTCGCCGTCTCGCCTCGGGCCCTGCTGGAAGTGGTGGATTTTGGCGCCCCCGTGCTGTCCCCGGATGGGAAGCGGGTCGCATTTCGCCTCGAGCAGGCGTCCGTCGAGCGAAACACCTACGATGCGTTCTGGTACGTGCAGGACATCGACGGCGACGCGCCGCCTCGTCGCGTCGCAGATGGTGGCTTCGTGCGCCGCGACACTGCGGGCATCGCGTTGCTGGCGCCCGCGGTGTGGTCGCCGGACGGACGCTGGCTCTACTACCTGGCGTTGATCGACGGCAGGCTCGATGTCTGGCGCGCGGCGGCGGATGGCGCCGGGGCCATCCCGCTGACGCTGGATGCTGCGGACGTCCGCGGCTTCGAGTTGGCTGACGATGGTCGGACGCTTCGCTACCGCGTCGGGGCCACGCGCGAGGCGATCGAGAACGCGGAGCAGGCCGAGTACAACGCAGGCGTGCGCGTGGACAGTTCGACACCGGTCGGCCAGACGCTGTTCCGCTCGGGCAACCTGGAGGGACGGTTGGCGACGCAGCGCTACGGCGATGTGTGGTTTGCCCGCGTCCCGCTGCTCGCCGACGTGCCGGACCGCTGGAAGGAGGTGGACCTCCAGACCTTAGAACGCCGGGATTTTTTGGACCATCGCGCCGAGGATGGCCCGCAGCAGAAGCAGGATTCCGATGCCTGGATTTTGGCGCGCTCGCCGGTGGATGGACGGGTGGCGGTTCTGACGCGGGTGGGGGAGCGGGGCGACCTGCGCTATGCACCCGATGTCATGCTGTCGGCCAGGTTGTCAGACGCCGTTCGCGACGAGGTGGTGTGCCGAGACACGGCATGCACCGGCCAAGCGATCACATCGGTGCAGTGGCGACCGGGCAGCGACGAGGTGCTGTTCACCGTGACCGACCCTGCAGAAGGTCTCGCGCAATCGCTCTTTGCCTGGAATGTTCGGTCTGGGGCTGTGCGGCGGGTGGCGGAGTCGACGGGTCTGCTCAACGGCGGCCGCGATCCTGCCAGCAATTGCGCGGCCTCGTATGCGGCACTGGTGTGCGTGAGTGCCTCGGCGAACGAGCCGCCGTGGCTGGAACGTGTCGATCTCGAGACAGGTGCACGCCGCGTTCTGTATGCGCCGAACGCAGCGCTTGCGCAGGCCATTGCTCGGCAGCCACCTGCGCGACTTCTTCGCTGGACGGATGCGAAAGGGCAGACGTTCACGGGTCAGTTCTACCCGGCAGACAGACGCGTGGACGGCAAGCCTCCGTTGTTCGTGAACTACTACCGGTGTCCGGGCTTCCTGCGGGGCGGTGTCGGCGATGAGTGGCCCTTTGCGAGTCTGGCGTCCGAAGGGATCTCAGCGCTCTGCATCAATGCGGCCCCGTTCTCACTCGATCCCGTGTCTCGATTCAACACCGGGCTGTCAGCGGTCGAAAGCGCGGTGGACCTGCTGGCCTCCATGGGCGAGATCGATCGCAACCGGGTCGGGATGGGCGGGCTGAGCTTCGGCACCGAGATCACCATGTGGACGGCGATGCACTCCCAGCTCTTGACGTCCGCCTCGGTCAGCTCCGTGCTGGTATCGCCGCTTTACTACTTGTTGGGTTCGTTGCGGGACAGGGTCTTCATCGATGGACTGCAGCAGTACTGGGGGCTCGGCGCGCCAGATGAGACGCCGGAGGCGTGGCGGACGCTGTCACCCGTCTACCAACTGGACAAGCTGACCATTCCGCTGCTGATGCAGGTACCTGAGCAGGAGTACATGCAGTCTCTCGACTATGCGATCCCGCTCATGCGACGGGGAACTGCCGACCTGTACGTGTTCCCACACGAACCGCACCAGAAGTTCCAGCCGCGGCACAAGCTGGCCGTATATACCCGGAACATGGAGTGGTTTCGCTTCTGGCTGCAGGGCGTTGAAGATACCGATCCGGCGAAGGTCGACCAGTACGCTGCGTGGCGTGCGATGCGGGATCGTACCGGGGCGTCTGCTCGTTGATCGGAGTAGGTCTGCGCCTACGCGTGATTGCGCACCCAGTTTTCGATCATGCACAAGTCGAACACCCGCATGAACGAGCGATCACGTGCCGCAAGCTGGCGGCCCAGGAACTCGTCGAGCGCCCGAGCGCCGATCAGGCCTTGGGCGTGGAGATGACCGCCCAGAAGGAACTCGCGAATGGCCGGCTTGTTTCTGACGTAGATCCCGAACGTGTAGTTGAGGAAACTGCCTTTGCTCCGCCGGTTGAGCACGTCTGCGGGCAGGTGCTTCGAGAAGGCCGCGCGTACAACCGCACGGTTGCGTCCGCCGGCGATCCACATCCAGGTTGGCACTCGGAGACAGGCTTCCATGACGGGTTGCGAGAGCAGGGGCATGCGGACCCTTCGACCGCGCGCACGCAAGGTGGCATCCATGAACAACTGGTTGCCGGCGAGGTCGAAGATGCGTTCGCGGTCTCCTGGCAACGCAGTCTCTGGAGCTTCGTGCCATGGGTGTCGCTCGTGAGCCGGTGTTTCGTCAATGCCGGAGAGCAGGGAGGCATTCGGTTTGCAGGGAGGCTTGGGGCGTGAATAGAGCTTGCGCGCGGTCAGACGGGCGGCTTTCGCGAGCGTGCACCCATGCAGCCTCGACAGGTCGGTGATGGCACGGCATCCGGCCCGCGTACCATGTTCGCGGACGGCGTCGGCGGCGGGAGCGGCGGTTTTGAGATATCCGAATACGGTGTCACCACCGCTTCCTGAATAGTGGCTGGCGGCGCGCATGCGGTCGCCAACGGCGTCCATGGCACGACCGACGGCGTGTCCGAGCACCCAGACGGCCGGACGCAAAGAGTGAGCTGGCAGCGGGAAGTCGATATCCGTTGCGTTGAAATCGAGCATTTGCTCCTGCAGGGCGACGCCGAGCTGTGTCGAGACCTGGCCGGCATACCGTCGCTCGTCGGCGCCTGGCAACGGCGTCACCGCCGTACAGCACACCAGTCTTCCGTCCGCGGCCTCCAAGCATGCGCCGACAATCGACGAATCCAGGCCGCCTGACAGCTCGAGCAGGACATCCCCGTCGGTGTCGGCCATAGTTTCGACCGCAAGCACTAGCGCATCGCGAACCGTCTGTGCTGCGGTGTCGAAGTCTCGCAGGCGCTCGGGGGCGGCCACGAAGCGCCAAGGCGACCAGGCCATCTCGGTGGACATCGTCTGGCCGTTGGTCGCCAGTGTGCACCCGGGAAGCAACTCGCTGACGCCCGCAAGCCCGGTACGCGTGACCTTCAGGTGCGGATAGACGAGGCTGTGGCGTACGAACTCCCAGTCGACTTGCTCTTTGTGCAAGCCAAGGCGCGATGCAATCGACAAATCGGATGTTATGAAGCCTTGGCCGCCCTGCAGCGAGTAGGCGCAGGCGACCCCTGCAGTGGGGTCCCGCATGACAGTCGTGCGGTCATCTCCCGTCTCAGGTGGCTGTAGCAGTAGGTACTCGCCCCAGTAGTGATCAAGAAGATGCTGTCGAAGTTCGCGTGACGTAGGGCAGGGGCCGTGCGTGTCCCACTCCCAGATGGGTGATCCGTACTGGCCATACAGATCGCCGATGATCATGCTGCCGTCTGGCAGCGATAGCGTCGGTGTCCACTCGTGCGCGAACACTGTCATGCAGCCCACGCGCCCTCGTGCTTCGAGGTGTAGCGCCTGAAGCTGATGCGCTGGCGGGTGCTCGGCATCGCCAGGAGTGCCGTCGTTCTTAGCGATCAGTGCGATGTAGGCGTAATGCATCAGAGAACTCGGATGGGGACATGCCCCTGCACGGAACCGATGCTGTCGTTCAGAACCAACGAGCCGCATTGGACCCATGCGTGGGCGGAGAAGGGATCGCAAGCCACCCCCATGACCAAGTGCGCGTGTAGACCTCGCTTGGCGAGAAATCTGATCATCGAGACCGAGTCGATGACGCAACTTGTCGCGATCGGGATGTAAGGTCTCACAAGATTGAAGGCGTCGGCGGCCTCGATCAGGCGTCGCTCTTCCTCCGCGTCGCGGTAATCTGAGGACGGCCGGCTTACCTTCGCGCATCTGTAGCTGGTCAGGTCGTTTAGCACTTGCCCCAGCGGTTGTGTGGTCAACCGTCGGTACGTCGCGAGTACCGCCAGCCCGATGTCGCGGGCCGTGTCAAGACGGACTCTTGCCGGCGACTGGGTAAGCTCGGGGACGCTCTGCTCGACTGCAACGATCTCGTTCCGCACCGGTGCAGTCCCAGGGCAGAGCCCCTGTTCAATCAAGCGTTCGAGCGAGGTCGTGTCGTCAGGGGCATGTAGATGTTGTCGGAATCTCCGCTCCAGCGTCTCGGAAAGCTGGAAGTAGCGATCTCGCCCCAGATCCAGGAAGAAAAGGCGATCGTCTAGTTCGCAGAACGAGATGCTTTCGCTCACTTGCCAAGGCATGTCGCGCCTCCTCGAAAGAAGGGTGCGCCATGCGGCGCACCCTTGATCGCTCACTCTTCCGAGATATCAGCCTCTATCGGATCACCGTTGGGCTCACCAACGGCACCTCCGCCCAGGGTCACGGTGCTGGCCACGCCGAGTTCGATCACGTCGGCCTGCAGTTCGCGGCTGTTGCTGTCGTTCGCGTTCATCACTGTCTCCTCTAGGTGATGTCATGGACCACCCATGACACAGCCAGTGTTGAAGCGCCTGCCTTGTGTTCTCAAATGATTTTCGCTGTGTACTTCCAGAATTCCCTGGAAGTGTGATGCGCACCTGCAAATTGCGGTGCATCGCGCGCTTCGTTCAGTGCGGCGCGTGGCGCGTTTCGTTCAACAGCGCCACGATATCCGGCACCCGGTTGAGGCGACGGGCGTGGTAGGCGTGCAGCGCACGTGCCAGACGTGCGATGTCGGCGCACTCCCAAGCCGTGATCAATTCGTCCAGCTCGGCGTGTGCGTCGGGAAACAGGCTGCGTTTGGCAACACGGATTGGCGCGAGTCGGTCGTTGGCCTGCTGGGTGATATACCGTGTCTCGACAACGCGCGTCTTGAGCGCAATGGTGTCGAACAGCAGCCACGTCGCCTCGGCGGCGCCATCGTGTGGGGCGGGGCGCTTGTACGGTCTGTCACCGGGCAAGGCGCCACGGGCGAGGCAGGCCATCAGCCGCTCTTCCATGCAGTCGTAGAGCTCGCGCAGGGCGGCCTCGGTAGGCAGGGGCACGTAGAAGCCGTCTCGCGAATGCGCATCGACCAGGCGTTCGCCGCTCAGCCGATACAGCGCGTTCCGGACCGGGGTGAGGCTGGTGGTGAGCTCATCGGCCAATGTGGCCGGTTCCAGACGCTGCCCTGGGACGAATCGCCCACGCACGATCGCGTGCCTGATCTTGTCGCACGCGTCCCAGACCTTCGGAAGGGTCCCCATCATCATTGCTGTCCTCCGTGGCTGCTTGCTCCCCCTGTCCTTGGGCCGATCTTACTGTTCGAGGAACGCGCTGCAACTGCGCGGCCACGGCGCCTGTTCGAGTGAGTGGGCGTGAACGCGCGGACACCCATGCCGCGAAGGTGCTGCTTGGTGCAGGTCAACGATCAGCCGCCGCTTCCTCCGGGCGCGGGCAGGCCGGGTATCGGCTGGGAATGTCGCCTTCACAGGTGCCTGCGTAGCGATCGCCGTGATGCATTATGCAGCGGTGGATGTGGTCGAATTTGTCCCTAGACAGCTTTGCGTTCTCCGCGCCGGTGATCGCGCTGGCCGGGCAGCGACCTGTCGTTTCCACGCAATCTCCATGGTGCCTGCAGCGCGTATGCATCCGGGAGCGCCAGAATACCGGGGTCAGGCGAGCAGACTGGCCACATGTCCGTGGGCCGGATCGCCATCTTTGGATGACAGTGAGATGCAGACACCAGCAGAGCAACCCGAACACGCGCGGCAGGATTACGAAGCGCTCGCCGCCGCCCACGTTTCCATGCGGCGTGTGCTCGCCTTGTTCGCGCCGTACCGGCTACGCATTCTTTCGGTCGTGGCGCTGTTGATCGTTGGCTCCATGATCGGGATGGCCGCGCCGTTCCTGCTGCGGGCCATCATCGACGATGCACTGCCAGGCGCCAACTTTGCCCTGCTGCTCTGGCTGGTCGGCGGGCTGGTCGCGGTGGCGGTGCTGGGGGCGGCGATCAGTACGGTGCAGACCATTCTGTCGGCCCGGATTGGGCAGGCGATCCTGCACGATTTGCGCGTGCGTGTGTATGCGCACCTGCAGTCGCTGTCGCTGCGATTCTTCGCCGGCAGCCGCACCGGCGAGATCCAGTCGCGTATCGCCAATGACATCGGCGGCCTGCAATCGTTGGTGACCGATGCCGGCAACGAGCTGGCGCGCAGCCTCAGCACGGTGCTGATGACGGCCCTCGCCATGTGCCTGCTCGACTGGCGGCTGGCGTTGTTCTCGCTGCTGGTCGTTCCGCTGACGGTGGTGATCAGCCAGTGGGTCGCCAAGCTGCGCGAGGCCATTACCTACGAGCAGCAGGCCAGGCAGGCGGATCTGTCTGCGGCGGTCCAGGAATCGCTGTCGCTTTCGGGCATCATCCTCGCGCGGACCATGGGCCGCAGTGGGTTCCTGGTTCGCCGGTTCTCCCGGACCTCGCAGGAGGTCGCGGCCCTGGAAGTGCGCTCGCGTACTGCCGGTGAATGGCAGTGGGCGCTGATCGGGTTGGCACTGTCGATCCTGCCTGCGCTGACGTTGCTGCTCGGCGGTTGGTTGATGGGCGGCAGCACGCCGCTGACCATCGGCACGCTGGTGGCCATGATCGCCCTGCAGGAACAGTTGCTCTGGCCTTTCGAGCAGTTGCTTCAGTTGGGGCGCGACATGCGTACCACGCGCGCACTGTTCGCGCGCATCTTCGAGTATCTGGATACGCCCGTCGAGATCACCGAGCGCACTGGTGCGGTGACGCTCGAGCGTGCGCAGATGCGTGGCCAGGTGACGGTCGACGGCGTCAGCTTCCGCTATGACCCGAACAACGGGCCGGTGCTGGAGGACATCAGTATCGATATTCCGGCAGGCACCCATGTCGCCATCGTCGGGGCCACTGGATCGGGCAAGACCACGCTTGGCCATCTGCTGGCCCGGCTGTACGACGTGGATGGGGGGGCGATCCGCTACGACGGGGTCGATGTGCGCGATCTCAGCTTCCAGTCACTGACCGATATGCTCGGCGTGGTCTCCCAGGAGCCGTACCTGTTGCATGCCTCGGTGGCCGACAACCTGCGCTTTGCCAAGCCGGACGCCACCGATGACGAGCTGCTGGCCGCTGCCCGGGCAGCGCAGCTGGATGCCGTTATCGATGCGCTCCCCGAGGGTTATGAAACGCTGGTCGGTGAACGCGGCCAGCGCTTCTCCGGCGGTGAGAAACAGCGTCTGGCGCTGGCTCGCACCATCCTGCGCAACCCGCCGGTGCTGTTGCTCGATGAGGCCACCAGTGCGCTCGATACGCAGACCGAGCAGGCCCTGACCGAGGCGCTGGCGGTTCTGTCGAAAGACCGCACGACCATCACCATCGCGCATCGGCTGTCGACGATCCGCCGTGCCGATCTGATCGTCGTGCTGCAACGGGGGCGGATCGTCGAGCAGGGCACGCATGCGCAGCTGCTGGCCCAGGGTGGCCGCTACGCCGGGCTTGTGCAGTCTTTCTCGCACTAGTTGCATCGCCTGGCGACGGCATCATGACCTGAGGCGCGGCGGCGTTACGGTGCCGCCGTGCCGCCCAGCGCCTGGATCAGCGCGACATGGTTCTGCAGCCGCGCAAGATGCAGCGCGGCGTACCCCAAGTCTGCGCTGCGGCGCCGCTCCTGCGCGTCCAGCCAGGCCCGCAGGGGCACCTGCCCGGCGCGGTAACGCGCTTGGTAGAGGCGCTCGATCTCGATCGCCTGATCGCGTACGCGCTGCTGGGCGGCTTCCTGTTCGGCAAGCTGTGTGCTCGCCGACAGCGCTTTTTCCACATCCGCCAGCGCCGTGTACAGCGATTTGCGGAACAGGACCACGGCCTCCTCATGGCGCGTGCGCGCGATGGCGGTGTTCAGGCGCATCTCGCGGACGTTGAGGAATGGCAGGGTCAGATTGGCGCCCAGCGTGGCCACCGGATTGCTCAGTACATTGAGCAACTCCTTGCTGGATGTGCCCAGGGCGCCGGTCAGCGAGAGGGACGGGTAGTAGCGGGCTTTCGCCGCGTCGCTGGCGGCCAGGGTGGCGCGTAGTCGCAGTTCGGCGGCGCGCAGGTCCGGCCGGCGGCCGAGCAGGTCGGCGGGCAGCCCGGCAGCGATGCTCGGCAGGACGCTGACCGGCAAGCGCTGGGGTTCGCTACCGGGCGTGGCGGCGCCATCGAACAACACGCCCAGCGCCTGGCGCAGGTCGGCACGCGCCTGGATCAATTGGCTTAGCTGCGCTTGTTGCTGGGCCAGCGACTGTTCGGCCTCACGCGGCTCCAGTCCGGAAACTGCGCCGCTCTGGTACTGCGCCTGCACCAGCTCGCGGGTACGGCGGGCGTAGGCCAGGCCTTGTTCCGCCAAGTCGATGCGTTCGTTGGCCAGGCCCAGTTGCCAGTACAGGCTGGCCGTGGTGCCGATCAGCGTCAACGCCACGGCATCGCGGTCCTCGGCGCTGGCTTGCGCCTCGAACACGGCGGCGTCGCGCTGCGCGCCCAGCCGATCGAACAGATCCAGCTCCCAGCTGGCGCCCAGCGTGGCGTTGGCGCTCTCGGTGGTGGCGCGGGCGTTGCCCGACAGCGGGCGGCTCAGGCCGTGACCGACACCGCCGTTGACGGTCGGGCGCAGGGCATTGCCTGCCAATCTGGCTTCCAGCGTCGCGCGGCGCACGCGAATGGCGGCGGCGGCCAGATCAGGGTTGCGCGCCAGCGCAAGCCCCACCCAGGCGTCGAGCTGTGGATCGCCGTAGGCGCGCCACCAGGTGTCGGCGCGAACGCCGGCGCCGGCAGGCTGGGCATGTTGGTAGGACACCGGCAGGGGGACGTCCGGCGCCCGATAAGGCGTTCGGGTGAACGCAGCGCAGCCGGTCAGGAGCACGCTGCCCAGTGCGATGCAGGAAATCAGGGGGCGCATGATCAGTCCCTCGCCAACGCTTGGACGGGATCGAGACGGGCGGCGTTGCGTGCCGGCAGGAAGCCGAACGTGATGCCGATCAACGTCGAGCAGGCCACTGCCAGCACGATCGACCAGGCGGAAAAGGACAACGGGAAGCCGAGTCCGGCGACGCTGGCGACCAGACCGAACACCAGTGCCAGCGATACGCCCAGAACGCCGCCGACCAAACACACCAGGACCGCCTCGATCAGGAACTGTTGCAGGATGTCGGACTGTCGCGCGCCGATGGCCATGCGCACGCCGATCTCGCGGGTGCGCTCGGTCACCGACACCAGCATGATGTTCATCACGCCGATGCCGCCGACCAGCAGGGCGATCATGGCGATGGTGGAGATGAGCAGCGTCAGGGTGCTGCCGGTGCGGGAAATGGTCTGGCGGATCTGATCTGAGTTCATGACGAAGAAGTCTTTACCGCCATGGCGCTCGGTCAGCAGCGCGGTCGCGGCCTGCTGGGCGATCTTGCTGGAGACGCCATCGCTGACCCGCACGGTGATGTTGTCCAGGTGGTACTTGCCGACCAGGCGGGTGGAGGCGGCCGTGTAGGGGACATAGAACGTGGGCGTCGAGCCGCCGAAACTGTTTTGGGTCGGCTTCAGCACGCCGATGATCTCCACCGGCATGTTGCTCAGCAGGACCACCTCGCCGAGCGGGCTGCCGCCATCAGGCAGCAGCGCTGCGGCGGCCTTCGGGTCGATGACCGCGACCTGTGCGTGTTGTTCGGCGTCGTGCTGATCGAAGAAGCGGCCTGCGGCCAGGCGCAGCCCGCGCACCCGGAAGTGACTGGGGCCGACCCCGGTGACCTGTGCAGACACCGCGCGCGCGCGATACAGCGCGGTGACGCTGCTCGACAGATTGGGCGTGGCGCTGTCGACATAGGGCTGCTCCGCCAGCGCCTGGGCGTCGGCGGCAATCAGTGTTTCCACTGCGTCGGCGCGGAGGTCGCCGAAGTCCTGCCCCGGATAGATGTCCAGGGTGTTGGTGCCCAGGTCGCTGATCTGCGCCATGACCTGCTGCTGCGCGCCACGGCCCAAGGCCACCACCGAGACCACGGCGGCAATGCCGATGATGATGCCGAGCATGGTCAGGAAGGTGCGCAGGCGGTGTGCGTGCATGGCCCGCAGGGCCATGACGAAGGCTTCGCCGAACCGGTCGACGAACACCCGCCATGAACTGGCCGGCACTTGCGGCGGCGCCGGCACCGTGCGCGGCGCATCGGCCGCCGCGTTGCGGCGGTCGGCAATGATCGCCCCGTCGCTGATTTCGATCACCCGTTGCGCATGGCGGGCCACCGCCATGTCATGGGTCACCAGAATGATGGTGTGCCCTTCGGCGTGCAGTTCCTTGAGGATGCGCATCACTTCTTCGCCGCTGCCGCTGTCCAGTGCGCCCGTGGGTTCGTCGGCAAGAATCACCGCGCCACCGTTCATCAACGCCCGGGCGATCGACACGCGCTGCTGCTGCCCGCCTGACAGCTGACCTGGGCGATGCTGCGTCCGGTCGCCCAGCCCGAGCCGTTCGAGCAAGGTCCGGGCACGAGCGTGGCGCGCTGCGGCATCGGTGCCGACATAGACGGCCGGCAGTTCGACGTTGCTCTGCGCGGACAGGTCGGCAAGCAAGTGGTAGCGCTGGAAGATGAAGCCGAAACGCTCACGGCGCAGCGCGGCCAGTGCGTCCGGCGCCAAGTCACCGGTTTGCTGGCCGGCGATCCGGTAACTGCCTGCGCTCGGGCGATCCAGGCAACCGAGGATGTTCATCAGGGTCGATTTGCCCGAGCCCGAGGCGCCGACGATGGCCACCATCTCGCCGGCGTCGATGCGCAGGTCGATGTCCTTGAGCACGGTGACCACGCCTTCGCCGGCAGGAAACTCCCGGCGCAGGGCACGCATTTCCAGTAGCGCAGCGTTCATGCTCAAAAGCCCATCAGGCCGGGGTCGGCCGTCACGGTCTCGGGCTTTGCCTCGCCGATGATCACTTGCTCGCCCGGTTCCAGCCCGGCCAGGACCTGCGCTTGGGCGTTGGTGCGCAGGCCGATTCGGACCTGCCGCTCGGAGACCTGGCCGCGCGGGTCCATCACCCGGACGCGATGGGTGTTCTCCGCCACCTGCTCACCCAGCGCAGCGGTCGGCATCAGCACCGCCCGTTTGACCGCGGCGATCTGCACCGAGACCTGCGCGGTCATCGAAGGCCGCAGCGTGCCCTCCGGGTTGGGCACGTCGAACAGCGCGTCGTAATAGATGGCCTTGGCGGTATTGGCCGTGCCTGCCGCGGATGCCGCACCTCCCACCTCGTTGACGATGGACTCGGGGGCGGGCTCGATCTGCTGGATGCGTGCCTGGTAGCGTTGACGGCGATTGCCCAGCGTGGTGAACCACACCGTCTGGCCGGGCTGAATCTTGTCCACGTCGGCCTCGGCGATCTGGGCGCGCACCGTCATCACGTCCAGCTTGGCCAGCATGACGATGGTCGGCGTGGACTGGAACGAGTTGAGGGTCTGGCCCTGCTTGGTGACCACCGCCACGATGACGCCGTCCATCGGCGCGACGATGCGGGTATAGCCCAGGTTGATGCCTGCGGTCTCGACCTGGGTACGCGCTTGTTCGAGCTGCGCCTGTAGCGAGGCGATCTCCGCACCGGCGGTATCCAACGCGGCCTTGGCGGCCTCATGGTCAGCGCGCGAAGTCGCATCGGCCGCCAGCAGTTCCTGCTGACGCTGGAAGGTGAGTTGCGCTTGCATCAGCGCCGCTCGCCGCGCGGCGAGCTGGGCTTGCAGCGCGTTCACCGACGCCTCGGCGTTGCGCAATGCGATCCGCTGCGGCTGGGCATCGACTTCGGCGATCAGATCTCCGGCCTTCACTTTCTGGCCCAGCGCCACGTGTAGCCGCTGGACCTGGCCCGACACCTGGGCGCCGACGGCGACCAGCTCCTTGGCGCGCAGGCGGCCGACCGCCAGCACCGTCTGCTCCAGGTCGCCCACAGTGACCGCGGCCGTGGCGTGCTCGACGGCCGGCTGGGCATAGATTCGCCACAACACGATGCCCGCGATGACGCAGGCAGCGACCGCGGCGCTGACGGCCCATTTGCGATTCAAGATCATGTGTCCTCTCGTGGAGGCGCTGTGCCGTGGCCCAACTTGGCGCACACGGCAGCGCCCGATGCTCGAAGCACGGAAGGCTGACAGCGCCGAGTGGCGAAGCATTGGCGATCGTGTGGAGATTGGATGGGGACGGCTGGATGCCGCCAGCGCGCCGCCGGGCTAGGTGTGATCTTTCAGTAGGTTGTTCATCCGGGGCGTCTCTGGAAGATGGGGGTTACGAAGCCAACCCAGCCCCAGGAGCCCCGGATGAACCTGCATAAACATGCCCGATTGACGCCCCATGGTCGAGCGCTTCTGGTGCGCTGGGTTCTGCAAGAAGGATTGCGGGTAGCAGAGGCCGCGCAGGCGTGCGGTGTCAGTCCGCGCACCGCCTACAAGTGGCTCGATCGCTTCCGCTGCGAAGGGGTGGCTGGGCTGGTGGATCGCAACTCCCAGCCCGCGCGGTGCCCCCATGCGACGCCCGCATCGGTGACGGTGCAAGTGCTGGCGCGGCGGCGCGAGCGCCAGACCTATCGTCAGATCGGCGATGCGCTCGGGTTGAGTCAGAGCACCGTCGCCCGGATCGTTCGACGGGCCGGTCTCAACCGGCTCTCGGCCCTGGAGCCACCGCGTCCCCAGAACCGCTACGAGCATCCCAACCCCGGCGACATGCTGCACCTGGACATCAAGAAGCTTGGACGCTTCCGGCGTCCCGGACACCGGGTCACGGGGGATCGCACCCAGTCCAGTGACGGCGCCGGCTGGGAGTACGTCCATGTCGCGATCGATGACAACTCTCGGGTCGCTTTCTCCTGCATACAGAGAGATGAGCGGGCCATCAGCGCGGTTCACGCACTGATGGCGGCCCTGCGCTACTACCGGACTCTGGGCGCGTCCTTCGACCGGATCCTTACCGACAACGGTGCCTGCTATCGCTCTGCGCTGTTTGTCCGGGCCGTCCGGCGACTTGGCTTGAAACACCACCGAACGCGCCCCTACACACCGCGAACCAATGGCAAAGCCGAGCGCTTCATCCAGACCAGCCTACGCGAATGGGCCTACGCCCGCAGCTACGACACTTCCGACCAGCGGGCCGCTGAGCTCATTAACTGGTTGCACACCTACAACTGGCATCGACCCCATGCCAGCCTCGGCTACAACCCGCCTATCTCCAGAATCTCCATACCCGTGAACAACGTACTGGCTTTACACAGCTAGGGCGGCGTTCCGGTGCCCATCGGCGCAGACGCTGGCGCTCCATCTTCCGATCTCGGCCGTCCGATGTTGGGCGACCGCGCTGCACCGTTCCGCGCGCGTTGGCGCCTTAACGTCCCACTGCAGGCTCAACCCTGCCAGGCGCGAAAATCGGCGGCCAGGTCCGCGACGGACACGCTGCCCAGATGGGCCTCGAACTGCTGTTGCGCATGGGCCAGCGCATGGGCGGTGGCCGCGTTCGCGGCGCGGGCCAGCAGGCAGGTGGTCTGCTCGTCATCGCTGCCGATGGCGAACAGCGTGGGTGCACCGAGCGCGCGGTAGATCTCGAGCAGCGAGACGTCGGTCAGTGGCTTGGCGAGCGACCAGCCGCCGCCATGCCCTTTCACCGAGACCACGATGCCGGCCTCGCGCAGGCCCCCCATCGTGCGGCGGACCACGGACGGATTGGTGCCCAGCATCTGGGCAATCAGCTCCGAGGTCGCCGGGCCCTGCATGTGCTCGAGATGCAGCAGCGCGTGCAGGACCCGGGGCAGACGGCTGTCTCGACGCACGGTGTGACTCCTTCTGTAACAAATGAACGCACGAGGGTTGACGTTCGCACACTTACGGTACATCGTATGTTACATGACATCCTCAAGCCGACATGCAGCGCCCCCCGAGGGGGGACACGCCGAAGACACCGCACGCGCTTTTTGGGAGCGCATCTACGCTGGCAGGACCACACCGCCGAGTGGGCGGCCGTCCAAAGTGTTGACGCGCTTTGCCGAAGGGCGCACACCGGGGCGCGCCTTGGAACTGGGCTGCGCCCGCGGCGACGATGCGATCTGGCTGGCGCAGCGCGGCTGGATGGTCACCGGGGTCGATATCTCCGAGACGGCCCTCGAAGCGGCGCGAGTGGCGGCCAGCGCCGCGGGGGTGGCCGGCCATGTCCAGTTCGAACGTCACGACCTGGGCGAACGCTTCCTGCCAGGCACGTTCGATCTGGTGACGGCGCTGTTCCTGCAGTCGCCGATGCCCTTTGGCCGCACCCAGGTGTTGCGCCGCGCCGCGCAGGCGGTCGGGGCAGGGGGCTTGCTGCTGCTCGTCACCCATGGCTCGCGCGCGCCGTGGTCGTGGCGTGCGCCGGACACGGTGTACCCGAGCGCCGCCGACGAACTGGCCGCACTGGCACTGGCGCCAGCGCAGTGGCGGGAGGTGTTCGTCGGTTCGCTTTCGCGTACGGCGTTCGGCCCGTCCGGCGAGCAGGCGAGCGTGCTCGACACGATCGTGGCGATTGAGCGTCGCTGAGCAGATTCGAACCGGCGTCGCGTCGATGCCGGATCCATCAACTTCGCGCGCGTTGTCCTGGCCTCGCTGTTCGGGTTCGCGCCGGCGTCGCCCCACACGCGATTGCATTGACGACATTCCCAAGGACACCGCAATGACCGACTCCGATCCCGGCGTGCGCGCCAGCTGTCACTGCGGTGCGGTGGTGATGCAGTTCAACCACGCACCCGTCGAGGTCATCGACTGCAACTGCAGCCTGTGCCGGCGCTACGGCGTGCTGTGGGTCTACTACGAGGCCGCCGACATCACCGGGCTGCCGGCGGGCGAGGGCACCGACACTTATGCCTGGAACGGGCGCCATGTCGACTTCCACCGGTGTCGGACCTGCGGGTGCGTCACCCATTGGGTGCCGCGTGCCACCAGCCGTACGCGACATGGCATCAATGCCCGACTGCTGGCGCCCGAGATCCTGGCGCAGTTGCGCGTGCGCCATAAGGATGGGGCGGGCTCGGGGAAGTACCTGGACTGATGCTCGATCGCGGCGAGGGGCGGCGCGCGGCCTTGGGCATGCCGGCTCCGGTCATTGCATTGGGCGGGCGTGACCGATGGCACCTGTGAAGCGCCGGGCTGGCCGAAGAAGTCGCGCCGGGTGCAGCGATTTGCGCGCACGACAGCGCGTGACGCTTTTCGTTCGATGCGGCGGCAGTGACGCAGCGGCCGCGGCCACGCCCGATCGAGCGCTATCCAGCCGCTTACCTGTCAACGACGCAGCGACCGCAATACCTTCGCCAATGTCTTGACCCCGGCTTCGAGCTCCTGCGGAGCATGGGCGGCAAAGCCCATCAGAAAGCCGGGTGTCGGCGCCTGCGACATGGACAGCGTGCTCAGGCCGAGCAGGTCGATGCCTGCGCGTTGGGCGGCGTCCACGGCCTCAGGCTCGGACAGGGCGCGGGCGAACACGCACGGCATCTGCATGCCGCCGGCCGGGACCCGGGGTTCCAGGTTGTCGGACAGGTGTTTGCGGACCAGCGCGGCCAGGCGGTCCCGCCGCTCGGCATAGACGGCGCGCATGGTGCGCACATGCGCGCCGAAGTGGCCGCCTTCGATGAAGCGGGCCAGCGTGAGCTGAGGAATCGGGGCGCTGTGGCCGTCGAGCAGGGTGCGGGCCGCCGTCATCGGTGCGACCAGTGACGGAGGCAGCACCATGTAGCCGATGCGAAGGCCAGGGAACAGCGATTTGGTGAAGGTACCGATGTAGAGCGTGCGTTCGTGCGGATCGAGCCCCTGCACACAGGCGGTCGGCTTGCCCGCGTAATGGAATTCGCTGTCGTAGTCGTCCTCGATGATCCAGCCTTGTTGGTCGCGGGCCCAGTCGATGATCGCCAGGCGGCGGTCCAAGGCCAGCGTCGCGCCGGTCGGGAACTGATGCGAGGGCGTCAGGAACACCGCCCGCGCGGGGGCGCCGGGCTGTTGGCTGGCGTCGAGCAGGGGGGCGACCTGCAGGCCGTGCGCATCGACCGGCACGGGCACGCATTGCAGGCCCGCGGCCTCGAATGCCTTGCGGGCACCGTGGTAGCCGGGGTCTTCGAGCAGGATCCGCTCGCCGGCATCGAGCAGCAGCGTGGCGCACAGGGTCAGGGCTTGCTGGGAGCTGGTCAGCACCAGCACGCGATCGGGCGTGGCGCGCGCGCCGCGTTCGAGGTTGACGTAGTCGGCGATGGCCTGCCGCAGCGGTGCCATGCCCTGGGCCGGGCTGTGCAGCAGGGCGCGGGTGCCGTACGCCTTCAAGACCTGGCGCTCCAGCCGCTCCCAGGTCTGCAGAGGGAAGTTGCGCGTTTCCGGCACGCCGGGTGCGAATGCGCGTGGCGCCGGGAAATCGCGCACGCCGCCGCACTGGAACAAGGCGCTGCCGCGTTGGCTCAGGCGCGGGGCGGTGCGGTCGGTGCGCGCGCGGCGCGCCTGGCCACGGCCGGGCAGGCGCTGCGCGCGTTCGGACACGAAGCTGCCGCTGCCCACGCGCCGTTCGATGAAGCCTTCGGCGTGCAGTTGGCCGTAGGCAGTCTCGACGGTGTCGCGCGAGACCCCGAGCGATGTCGCCAAGGCCCGTGATGCCGGCAGCGGCCTGCCCACATCGAGCATGCCGTCGAGGATCAGTTGGCGCACCGCGCGTTGCACGCGCAGGTGCAGTGGCAAGGCGCTCTGCGCGGGGTCGCCGATCGCGGCCTTCACCGACTCGAGCTGGGCGTGCTTGAACAAATGGTCTGCTCCATCGCCAGAAAGTGGCGGGGCCAATCGGGCCATTCTGCGCCTATAAATGCAGGCCGCAAGTGTCTGTCGTTTCAGGAGTCGTCCGTTCCACATGGCCCATGCCCCCACGTCTGCGTCCGTTCGCTGGAAGGACCTCCCGCACCCGGTCATCGCCGGGCTGATTTCCGTGATCGTCAACTACGGCGGCACCTTCATCCTGGTGTTCCAGGCGGCCAAGAGCGCTGGACTGAGTCCCGAGCTCACAGCCTCGTGGGTCTGGGCGGTCTCCATCGGGGTGGGCGTCACCGGCATCGTGCTGAGCTGGACGACCCGCGAGCCGATCATCACCGCCTGGTCGACGCCGGCCGCGGCGTTCTTGGTCACCGCCTTGGCCACGACGCCGTACGCCGAAGCCGTGGGCGCCTACCTGATCTCGGCCGCTGCCTTCGTGCTGCTGGGCGTGTCGGGGTGGTTCGAGCGTGTGATCCGGCTGATTCCGCCGGGCGTGACCGCCGGCTTGCTGGCCGGCATCCTGCTGCAGTTCGGCATCGGCGCCTTTGCCGGTGTGAGCCTGGACCCGCTGCTGGCGGGCGTGCTGATCGTCGCCTACCTGGTGCTCAAGCGGGTGTCGCCACGCTATGCGGTGGTGGGCATCCTGGTGTTGGGGCTGATGGTCCTGCTGTTGCAGGATCGGGTCGATGTCTCCGGGCTGCGTCTGGCGTTGGCCGCGCCGGTGTTCACGATGCCGGTGTTCTCGTTCAACGCCTTGTTGAGCGTCGCCTTGCCGCTGTTCTTGATCACGCTGACCGGCCAGTACATGCCGGGCATGCTCGTGCTGCGCAACGACGGCTTCAAGACCAGCGCCAATCCCATCGTGACGTTGACGGGCTTGGGCTCGTTGCTGATGGCGCCGTTCGGCTCGCACGCCTTCAACATCGCCGCCATCACCGCGGCGATCTGCACGGGCCGTGAGGCCCACGAACAGCCGTCCAAGCGCTGGATCGCCGGGGTGGCCGCAGGCGTGTTCTATCTCCTGGTCGGGGTGTTCGGGGTGACATTGGCGACGCTGTTCATGGCGTTTCCGGCGACCTTCATCGCGACGCTCGCCGGTCTGGCCTTGCTGGGCACCATCGGCGGCAGCCTGGCCAGCGCGATGGCCGAGGCCAGGACCCGCGAAGCGGCGCTGATCACGTTCCTGGCCGCGGCGGCCAACATCAAGCTGCTGGGCATCGGCGGGGCGTTCTGGGGCCTGGTGATCGGGCTGGTGGCCTACGCGCTGCTCAACGGCCGCTTGCCGCGGGCCGAGCCGACGGCCGCCCCCACGTCGATGCCTTTGAATGGGAGGTCCCCCTGATGTCGTCCACGTTCGACACGCCCACCGGCCACGACCAGCACGGCCGCTATCCCGAAGCGACCAGCGTCGAGGACTTCCGCCGCAACTTGGCGACGGTGCATGCGCGCATCGAGGCCGCCTGCCGCCGCGTCGGACGCGACCCGGCCACGGTGCACCTGCTCCCGGTCAGCAAGACCAAGCCCGAGGCCAGCCTGCGTCTGGCGCATGCGGCCGGGTGCCGGTTGCTGGGCGAGAACAAGGTGCAGGAAGCGCACCGCAAATGGGACGCGATGCAGGATCTGCGCGACCTGCAGTGGTCGGTCATCGGCCACTTGCAGACCAACAAGGCCAAGCTGGTGGCGCGGTTCGCCAGCGAGTTCCAGGCGCTCGACAGCCTGCGCGTGGCCGAGGCGCTGGAACGGCGCCTGCAGATCGAGGGCCGCTCGCTGGATGTCTACGTGCAGGTCAACACCTCGGGCGAGGCCAGCAAGTACGGGCTCGCGCCCGAAGACGTACCGGCCTTCCTCCAGGCGCTGCCGGCGTTCCCGGCGCTGCGCGTGCGCGGGCTGATGACCTTGGCGCTGTTCTCCAGCGACGCCGAACGCGTGCGCCGGTGCTTCGTGCTGCTGCGGGGGCTGCGCGAGCGGCTGCGGCAGGACACGCCTGCCGGCATCGCGCTCGACGACCTGTCGATGGGTATGTCCGGCGATTTCGAGATCGCCATCGAGGAAGGCGCGACCGTGGTGCGGGTGGGGCAGGCGATCTTCGGTGCGCGCCCGATGCCCGACAGCTACTACTGGCCCGATGCCGCAGGCACCGAGGCGACGCCGGCATGAAGACGGCGTTGGCCATCCGCCATCTGGGCTTCGAGGACCTGGGCACGCTGGCGCCGCTGCTCATCGCCCGCGGCTACAGCGTGCGCTATGTGGATGCCGGCAGCGACTGCATCTGCGTCGATGCCGTGGCCGCGGCCGACCTGCTGGTGGTGCTGGGCGGCCCGATCGGCGCCTTCGACGAGGCGACGTATCCATTCCTCGCTGACGAGCTCAACGTCGTTGCCCAGCGGCTGCAGTACGCTCGGCCGCTGCTGGGCATCTGCCTGGGCGCGCAGTTGATCGCCCGCGCACTCGGCGCCGATGTCGTCAGCATGGGCGACAAGGAGATCGGTTTTGCGCCGTTGATGCTGACGCCTGCGGGCGAGGCGTCGCCGCTGGCGGCGCTGGGCGATGTGCCGGTGCTGCATTGGCATGGCGACCGCTTCGAGATCCCGGTCGGCGCTGTCCGCCTGGCGGGTACCGAGGCGTGCGCCCATCAGGCCTTCGCCATCGGGCGGCATGTGCTGGCGCTGCAATGCCATCTGGAGGCCGAGCCGCAGCGCATCGAATCCTGGTTGATCGGTCATGCCTGCGAACTGGCGCAGGCCGGTCTCGATCCACGCGCCTTGCGCGCCGAGGCGCACGCCTTGCAGAGCGCGTTGCCGTCGGCGGCGCGGGCGGTGTTCGCGGCCTGGCTCGATGCGCTCGAGACCGATGACGCGGCGGACGCGGCACGATGACCGCAGCCGGTTCGCCAGGCCTTCGGCCGCTCGCCCTGGACGTGGTCTCGGTGCAGTCGCAGGTGGTCTACGGGCGGGTGGGGAACGCCGTCGCGGTGCCGACGCTGGACGCACTCGGGCTGGCCGTGGCCGCGGTGCCGACCGTGGTCTTCAGCAATACGCCGCATTACCCGACGATGCACGGCGGCGCGCTGCCGGCGGACTGGGTCGAGGGCTACTTGCAGGATCTGACGGCGCGCGGCGCGCTGGCCGGCCTGCGGGCGGTGCTGCTGGGCTACTTGGGCAATCCGCAGCAGGCTGCGGTCGTGGCGCGCTGGGTCCGGGCGCGTCTGGCAGAACGCGCGGCCCTGGGTGTCGTGATCGACCCGGTGATCGGCGATCACGACCACGGCGTCTATGTCGACGCCGGTCTGGTCGAGGCCTACCGCCGGGATCTGCTGCCCTTGGCTGACGGCGTGACCCCGAACGGGTTCGAGTTGGCGCAGCTGACCGGACGGTCCGTGCACGACGTCGACAGCGTGATCGCCGCTGCACGGGCGCTGCTGACCGGCCACACGCAATGGGTGGCGGTGACCAGTGCCGCCCCCGACACCTGGGCGGAGAACGAAACCCAGGTGGTGCTGGTCACGCGCACCCGGGCCGAGGTGATCGCACATCCGCGCATCGGCATCACCCCCAAGGGCACCGGCGACCTGTTCTGCGCGGCGCTGACCGGGCACTGGCTGCGCGGGCGGGGCCTGCGGGACGCGACGACGCGGGCTTGCCGGCATGTCGTCGAGGCGCTGCGCCGGACCGAGCAGGCGCAATGCGCCGAACTGTTGCTGCCGTTGCCGGGCCATTTGCGTGGCGACGCCACGCTCTCGCCACGTCGGCACACGACCGCGGTCGCGCAGCAGGCGCGCCAGCCCACGGACACCCGCGCGCCCGCGCGCGCCTCCTCATTCTCCACGCCATAGGCCATTGCCATGTACGACGCCACCCTGACCTTGACCGAGTTCGACCCGGAGCTCGCCCAGTCCATCCAGCACGAAGCGCGCCGGCAGGAAGACCATGTCGAGCTGATCGCCTCCGAAAACTACGCCAGCCCGCTGGTGATGGCCGTCCAGAACTCGGTGCTCACCAACAAGTACGCAGAAGGGTATCCGGGCAAGCGCTACTACAGCGGCTGCGGCTACGTGGACGTCGCCGAGCGTCTGGCGATCGAGCGCGTCAAGGCGCTGTTCGATTGCGACTACGCCAATGTCCAGCCACACGCAGGCGCGCAGGCGAACGCGGCGGTGTTCCTGGCGCTCGCCCAGCCGGGCGATACGGTCATGGGCATGAACCTAGCCCAGGGCGGTCACCTGACGCACGGCAATCCGGCCAACTTCTCCGGCCGGCACTACAACATCGTGCCGTACGGGCTGGATCCTGAGACCGGGCTGATCGACTACGACGAGATGGCACGCATCGCGCACGAGACGCGGCCGAAGATGCTGATCGGCGGCTTCTCTGCGTATTCGCGCCACAAGGATTGGGCGCGGATGCGGGCGATCGCCGACGAGGTGGGGGCGATCTTCTGGGTGGACATGGCGCATGTCGCCGGCCTGGTCGCCGCGGGCGAGTATCCCGACCCGCTGCCGCACGCCCATGTGGTGACCAGCACGACCCACAAGACGCTGCGCGGGCCGCGTGGCGGCCTCATCCTGGCCAAGGGGCGGGGCAGCGAGCTCTACAAAAAGCTCGACTCGGCGGTGTTCCCCGGCACCCAGGGCGGGCCGTTGATGCATGGCATCGCGGCCAAGGCGGTCGCGTTCAAGGAAGCGCTGCGCCCCGAGTTCAAGACCTATCAACGCCAGGTGGTGACCAATGCCCGCGCCATGGCCGCGGTGCTGCAGCAACGCGGCTATACGATCGTCTCGGGCGGCACCGACAACCATCTGATGCTGATCGACCTGTCCAGCAAGCCGTATACCGGCAAGGACGCGGACGCGGCGCTGGCCGATGCCTACATCACCACCAACAAGAACTCGGTGCCCAACGATCCGCGCTCGCCCTTCGTCACCTCGGGGCTGCGCATCGGCACGCCCGCAGTGACCACGCGCGGCTTCGGTGTGCCCGAATGCGAGCAGCTGGCCGGTTGGCTGTGCGATGTGCTCGATGCGCTCGAGATCGGTGACGATGCGTCAACGAGCATTCGTGATCACGTGCGCACGCAGGTGGTGACGCTGTGCCGGCGATATCCGGTGTACGGCTAAGCCGTTCCAGCGCCTCACGCGTGCGCTGCGCGGCGCCGCACGTGCCCTCTTTCTGTCAGGAGTTCCTCCATGCCTTCTCTCCGTTTGCCCTACCAGACGCTTTCGCCCGAGGCCTATCGCGGACTCGGTATCGCGAAACTGGCCCTGGACAAGAGCCCCTTGGGCAAGCCCCTGGTCGAGCTGGTCTATCTGCGCGTCTCGCAGATCAATGGCTGCGCGTTCTGCCTGGAGATGCACGCCGCGGCGCTGCGCGCGGACGGCATGCCGCAGGCCAAGCTGGACGCGCTGGCGGGATGGCGGGTCAGTGCCCATTTCAGCGAACGCGAGCGCCTGGCGCTGGCCTGGACCGAGGCCTTGGTGGACGTGGCGCGCAGCCATGCGCCAGATGACGATTTCCTGCCGCTCACGTCCGTCTTCAGCGACGCCGAAATCTCCGACCTCAGCTTCGCGGTCGCGCTGATGAGTGCGTTCAACCGCCTGGCGATCGGCATGCGGCAGTAGCGGGGGGCTGACCGCAGCGCCGGCACCGACCGCTCATGGGTGCGCTGGCAGCTGTGGGCCAGGGTGCCATCTGGCACATAGGCCGAGTTCGAGGTTGGGCTCATGGCCTCCGTTCAGCGCACTTTGCGGACCTCGGTGGCCGCTGGCGGCAGTGGGCTGGGCGCAATCGCCACGACGTGGACCTACGCGCGTGCCGGCTGGAACGGTGTGTGCGGGCTCGGCGCGGCGGTCAGCGGGCTGGCCCTGGCGGTCTGGGCGTTGACGTTGCGATCGGCCGCCGCGTCGCGTTGAGGCCGCGGGCGCTGCGCGTGGCCCGGTCGTGCGATCGGGCGCGCGCTGTTGGCCCTGCGCTCAGGCGCGCGGGGACGGCGCCGGGTCCGAGACGCCCGCCGCGCGCAGGCACACTTGGCGGATCGAGGCGACCAGTTGCGACGGGCCCGCGGTCTTCTCGCGCAGGATCGGCGCGACCGGCCCGACTAGCGCCTCGGTGAACGCACCGACGATGCAGGCCGCGGTGACGTCGGCGTCCTGGGCCGGGAACTCGCGGCGTTCGATGCCGGCGCGCAGGATGTCGCGGAACACGTCGCCGAAGCGCCGGCGGCCGCGGATACGCTCGGCATCGACTTCCGGATCGACCGGTTCGGCGATGAAGGCGTAGGCCAGGGCGGGGCCGGCGAGGGCACGACGCACGAAGGCCTCGATCGCCGCGCCCAACTGATCGCGGGCGTCGGCGTGGCCGTCGGCCGCCGCGCGCAGGACCACGATTTCGGCATCGATCGCGGCGGTGAGCACTTCGACGAACAGTTCGGCCTTGGACGGGAAGTAGCGATAGATCAGGCCGGTCGAGACCCCGGCCTCGGCCGCGACTGCGGCGACCTGCGCCTCGCGGAAGCCGCCGACCGACACCAGGGTGCGCGCAGCCTGGACGATCCGCTCGCGGTTGCGGGCCATCCGTTCTTCCATCAGATCGGAGCGTCGGTAGCTCAAAATTGTGATCCTTGGTTCAATTTGTGAATCCTAGTTCAATTCTTGTCCGGAACCCGCTAGGCTGTGCGTTCGGACCCCAACTGCGACGCTTCGCCGCACGGTCCGCGCCCCGGGGAACCTTGGAGTCCAGCATGCGTATTCCGTCCATCGATTTCCAACTCGGCGAAGAGATCGAGATGATCCGTGAGTCCGTCCAGGACTTCGCCGCGCAGGAGATCGCGCCGCTCGCCGCCCTCGCCGACGAGACCAATCAGTTTCCCCACGCGCTGTGGCGCAAGCTCGGTGGGCAGGGGCTGCTGGGCATCACCGTCGACGACGCCTACGGCGGCACCGGCCTGGGCTACCTGGCCCATGTGGTCGCGATGGAGGAAATCTCGCGGGCCTCGGGCGGCATCGGCCTGTCCTACGGCGCGCACTCCAACCTGTGCCTCAACCAGCTGCGCAAGAACGCCAGCGAGGCACAGAAGCACCAGTACCTGCCGAAGCTGTGCAGCGGCGAGCATGTCGGCGCGCTGGCGATGAGCGAGCCGGGCGCGGGCTCGGACGTGGTCGCGATGAAGTTGCGCGCCGAGCTGCGCGGCGACCGCTACGTGCTCAACGGCAACAAGATGTGGATCACCAACGGGCCGACCGCCGACGTGTTGGTGGTCTACGCCAAGACCGACCCTGCGGCCGGCCCGAAGGGCATCACCGCCTTCATCGTCGAGAAGGGCTTCAAGGGGTTTTCGACCGCGCAGAAGCTCGACAAGCTCGGCATGCGCGCCTCCGACACCTGCGAGCTGGTGTTCGAGGACTGCGAAGTGCCGGTCGAGAACGTGCTCGGCGAGGTCGGCGGCGGCGCCAAGGTGCTGATGTCGGGCCTGGATTACGAGCGCCTGGTGTTGTCGGGCGGTCCGCTCGGGCTGATGGCCGCCGGGCTCGATGTCGTGCTGCCGTACGTGCACGAGCGCCACCAGTTCGGCGAGGCGATCGGCAACTTCCAGCTGATGCAGGGCAAGATCGCCGACATGTACGTGGCCTTCAATGCCTGCCGCGCCTATGTCTACGCGGTGGCCAAGGCCGCCGACGCCGGGCGCATCACCCGCCAGGACGCCGCGGGCGTGATCCTGTACGCCGCCGAGAAGGCCACCTGGCTGGCCGGTCAGGCGATCCAGGTGCTGGGCGGCAACGGCTATATCAACGAGTACCCGGTCGGCCGGCTGTGGCGCGACGCCAAGCTCTACGAGATCGGTGCCGGCACCTCGGAGATCCGGCGCATGCTGATCGGCCGCGAACTGTTCCGCCAGACCTGCTAAGAGGAGCGCGTCGATGGCTGTCCTGCAGAGCCGGATCGATCCGGCCAGCGAGAATTTCCAGACCAATGCGGCCGCGATGCAGGCGGCGCTCGACGACCTGCGGGCGACCCAGGCCCGCATCGCGCAAGGCGGCAGCGAGGCGGCACGCGAGAAGCACCGCAAGCGCGGCAAGCTCCTGGTGCGCGACCGTATCGATGCGCTGATCGATCCGGGCGCGCCGTTCCTGGAGGTCGCGCCGCTGGCGGCGCTGGGCATGTACGGCGACGACGTGCCGTGCGCGGGTGTCGTGGCCGGGATCGGCCTGGTCAGCGGCGTGGAATGCATGATCGTCGCCAACGATGCGACGGTGAAGGGCGGCACCTACTACCCGGTCACGGTGAAGAAGCATCTGCGGGCGCAGGAGATCGCGCAGCAGAACCGCCTGCCGTGCATCTATCTGGTCGATTCGGGCGGCGCGTTCCTGCCGATGCAGGACGAGGTCTTCCCCGACCGCGACCACTTCGGCCGGATCTTCTACAACCAGGCCAATCTGTCAGCGCAGGGCATCCCGCAGATCGCCTGTGTCATGGGCTCGTGCACCGCCGGAGGCGCCTACGTGCCGGCGATGAGCGACGAGACGGTGATCGTCAAGGCGCAGGGGACGATCTTCCTCGGCGGCCCGCCGCTGGTGAAGGCCGCGACCGGCGAGGAAGTGGATGCCGAGTCGCTGGGGGGTGCCGACGTGCACACGCGCGTGTCGGGCGTGGCCGATCATTTCGCCGAGGACGACCTCGATGCGCTGGCACGCGTGCGCGACATCGTCGCCTCGCTCAACTGGCACAAGCAGGGCGAGCTGCGGATGCAGCCGCCCGAGGATCCGCTGTATCCGGCCGAGGAGCTCTACGGCGTCATCCCGGCCGACACCCGCAAGCCCTACGACGTGCGCGAGGTCATCGCGCGGCTGGTCGACGGCTCGCGCTTCGATGAGTTCAAGGCGCGCTACGGCACCACGCTGGTGACCGGTTTCGCGCACCTGCACGGCCACCCGATCGGCATCGTCGCCAACAACGGCATCCTGTTCTCCGAGAGCGCGCTCAAGGGCGCGCACTTCGTCGAACTGTGCGCCAAGCGCGGCATCCCGCTGCTGTTCCTGCAGAACATCACCGGCTTCATGGTCGGCAAGAAGTACGAGAATGGCGGCATCGCCCGCGACGGCGCCAAGCTGGTGACTGCGGTTGCCTGCGCGAAGGTGCCCAAGTTCACCGTGGTGATCGGCGGCAGCTTCGGCGCCGGCAACTACGGCATGAGCGGGCGCGCGTATTCGCCGCGCTTTCTGTGGATGTGGCCCAACGCGCGGATCGGCGTGATGGGCGGCGAGCAGGCTGCCGGCGTGCTGGCGACCGTGCGCCGCGACGGCATCGAGGCCAAGGGGGGCAGTTGGTCGGCCGAGGACGAAGAGTCGTTCAAGGCGCCGATCCGCGCGCAGTTCGAGCAGCAGGGGCATCCGTACTACGCCAGCGCCCGACTGTGGGACGACGGCATCATCGATCCGGCCAAGACCCGTCGCGCGCTGGCGCTGGCGCTGTCGGCGGCCATGAACGCCCCGAACGAAGACACGACGTTCGGCATCTTCCGGATGTGACCAGGCGCGACGAGGACACGCAATGACCGACACACCGAACATCGCGATCGCGCGTCAGGGCGCCGTGGCGACCCTGTGGATGGATCGCCCCGAGCGCCACAACGCCTTCGACGAACACCTGATCGACGCGATCGATCGTGGCCTGCAGACGCTGGGGGCCGACGATGACGTGCGCGTCGTCGTGCTGGCCGGCCGGGGCCGCAGTTTTTCCGCAGGCGCAGACCTCGACTGGATGCGCCGCGCTGCCGACTACGACGTCGCCCGCAACCGCGATGAGGCCGAGGCGCTGGCGCGCATGCTGCGACGCCTGGCCGAACTGCCCAAGCCGACCATCGCACGTGTGCACGGCGCGGCGATCGGCGGCGGGCTGGGCCTGGTCGCTGCCTGCGACATCGCGATCGCCAGCGACAAGGCCGTGTTCGCGACCTCGGAGGTCAAGTTCGGCCTGATCCCGGCCACGATCGGGCCGTACGTGCTGCGCGCGATCGGCCCGCGGCAGGCGGCTCGCTACTTCCTGACCGCCGAACTGATCCAGCCGGCCAAGGCCCGCGACATCGGGCTGGTGCACGATGTCGTCGCCGACGATGCGCTCGATGCCGCGGTCGACACGCTGGTGCAGGCGCTGGCCCAGGGTGGCCCGAAGGCGCAGGCCGAATCCAAACGGCTGATCCGCGACCTCGACGGCCAGACCATCGGCGATGCCTTGATCGCCGACACCGCAACACGCATCGCCGATATCCGTGCCACCGACGAAGCGCGCACCCGTTTGGACGCGTTTCTGTCTGCACGCCGCGCAAAGGACGCTCGATGAGCACTGAGATCTCCGAAGGCACGCTGTTCGACAAGGTGCTGATCGCCAATCGCGGCGAGATCGCCTGCCGGATCATCGCCACCTGTCGCCGTCTGGGGATCCGCACGGTCGCGGTGTACTCCGATGCCGACCGAACCGCGCGCCACGTGCGCCTGGCCGACGAGGCCGTGCACATCGGGCCGGCGGCCGCGCGCGAGAGCTATCTGCGTGGCGACCGGTTGCTGGACGCCGCGCGCCGGACCGGCGCCCAGGCCATCCATCCCGGCTACGGGTTTCTGTCCGAGAACGCCGCGTTCGCCCAGGCCTGCGCCGATGCCGGCGTGGTGTTCATCGGCCCCAGCCCCGCCTCGATCCAGGCGATGGGCGACAAGCGCGAAGCCAAGGCGCTGATGCAGGCGGCCGGCGTGCCGGTGACGCCGGGCTATCACGGCGCGGACCAGGACCCGGCGTTGCTGCAGCGACAGGCCGACGGTATCGGCTATCCGGTGCTGATCAAGGCCAGCGCCGGCGGTGGCGGCAAGGGCATGCGCCTGGTCGAAAAGCCCGAGGACTTCGCGGCGGCATTGCTGTCGTGCCAGCGCGAGGCCGAGAGTGCCTTCGGCGACGCGCGCGTGCTGATCGAGCGCTACATCGTGCGGCCGCGCCACGTGGAGATCCAGGTGTTCGGCGACCGTCACGGCAACGTCGTGCATCTGTTCGAGCGCGACTGCTCGGTGCAGCGCCGTCACCAGAAGGTGCTGGAAGAAGCCCCCGCACCGGCGCTGGGCGAGGCGCAGCGCGAGGCGATGGCGCAGGCCGCGATCGCCGCCGCGCGTGCGGTCGACTACGTCGGCGCCGGCACGATCGAATTCATCGTCGGCGAGAGCCGCGGGTCGGGCGACGGCACGGGCGAGTTCCATTTCATGGAAATGAACACCCGTCTGCAGGTCGAGCACCCGGTCACCGAGCTGGTCACCGGCATCGATCTGGTCGAATGGCAGTTGCGGGTGGCGGCCGGTCAGCCGCTGCCGCTGCGCCAGGACCAGATCCGGCACCGCGGCCATGCGATCGAGGCCCGGCTCTATGCCGAGGACGCACTGAAGGGGTTCCTGCCCTCGACCGGGACCCTGCAGGTGATGCAGTTCCCGGAGGCCAGCGCCCACGTGCGCATCGACACCGGGGTGGAGCAGGGCGACGCCATCAGTCCGTGGTACGACCCGATGATCGCCAAGCTGATCGTCTGGGACGAGGATCGGCCGCGAGCGCTGCAGCGCCTGCGCCAGGCGATCGACGCGGTACGCGTCGTCGGCGTGACCACCAATGCGGTGTTTCTCGGGCGACTGGCGCGGCAAGCGGATTTCTCTGCGGCACGCCTGGAGACCGGCCTGGTCGCGCGCGAGATCGACAGCCTGCTGGCGCCATTGCCCGAAGCCGACGATGCGGCGTGGATGCATGCCGCGCTCGGCGTCTGGGCGCAGCGCCGCGCGGCGTCGACGGACGCAGACGCCTCGCCCTGGGCGTGCGACGGTTGGCGTCTCGGCGCGTCCGCGCCGCAGTGGATCGAGCTGTCGGCAGGCGGCCGGACCCGCCGGCTTGCACTGCGCTCGCATGCCGACCACGTCGACATCGGCGTCGACGGGGGCCCGATGCTAACGGCCACGGTCGACTGGGCTGCGCCGACGCTCACCGCCACCCTGGACGGCGTGCGCGGGGCCGTCGATGTGTGGATGGCGGGGGCGCAGGTCGTGCTGTACCGCGGCGCCGAGCGGTTCGTGTTCGAGCACGTCGATCCGCTGCATCGGCACACCGGCGCCGAGACCCATGCGGGCGCGGTGGTCGCGCCGATGCCCGGACGTATCGTCGAACTGCTGGCGCCCGTCGGGGCGCCGATCGCCAAGGGCACGCCGCTGCTGGTGATGGAAGCCATGAAGATGGAGCACACGCTGCAGGCACCGCACGACGGTGTGGTCGAGGCGTTTCTCGCCAAGCCGGGCGATCTGGTCGCCGATGGCGCGGTGCTGGTAGATTTCGTGACCGCTGACGAAGAGAAGCCCTAATGCGCGATGTTGTCCGTGTCGTCGAGGTGGGCCCGCGCGATGGGCTGCAGAACGAGAAGGCGATGGTGCCGACGGCGACCAAGATCGCGTTGATCGATCGCTTGTCGGCCTGTGGCTTCCCGGTCGTCGAGGCCACCAGCTTCGTCAGCCCGAAGTGGGTGCCGCAGCTGGCCGACGCCGAGGACGTGCTGGCCGGGATCACCCGGCGCGAAGACGTCGCCTATCCGGTGCTGGTGCCCAACGACAAAGGCCTGGCCCGGGCGCTGGCGACGGGCGAGCGCCACATCGCGGTGTTCACCGCGGCCTCGGACGCCTTCAATCTCAAGAACACCAACATCGATGTCGACGGCTCGCTGGCGCGCCTGGCGCCCGTGGTCGAGCAGGCACGCGCGGCAGGGGTGTCGGTGCGCGGCTATGTGTCGACGGTGCTCGGCTGTCCCTATCAAGGCGCGGTGCCGGTGCGCGACGTCGTGCGCGTGGCCGCTGCGCTGCACGCGATGGGCTGCGACGAAATCTCGCTCGGCGACACCATTGGGGTCGGCACGCCGGCCAAGGCCCGCGAGATGCTGCTGGCCTGCGCGCAGGACGTCCCCATGGCGCAGTTGGCCGTGCATTTCCACGACACTTACGGACAGGCGCTGGCCAACGTCCACGCCTGCCTCGAGGCCGGCGTGCGCGTGGTCGACAGCGCGGTCGGCGGCCTGGGCGGTTGCCCGTATGCCAAGGGCGCCAGCGGCAACCTGGCGACCGAGGACCTGCTGTACATGCTCGATGGGCTGGGTCTGCAGACCGGCGTCGATCTCGACGCGGTGACCCGGACCGCACTGTGGATCGGCGAGGCCTTGGGGCGGCGGCCGGCGAGCAAGCTCGCGGCAGTCGCACTGGCCAACCGCGCCGCCGACTGAGCGATTCGCGATGCGTATCGCGACCGGCGCGGCCTCAATGGGCAGCCCCTCGTCGCGGCGTACGCCACCGAACGGCAATGCCTGATTGTCTGATCGGAAAATTATTTGACATATCGGAGAATGGCTTGCAATCCTGCAGGCCTTGTCCGCCAGGAGCGTCCTCATGTCTATGATCGCTGTCTGCCGCATGTCGGCGTCCGCACCGCCTGGAACGACGCGCGCGCAATGCGGGCGGGATGTGGCATGAGCGCGCCCGCGCTGATGCCGGGCCTCGCCCGTTGCTCGCTGCCGTTGCTGCTGTTGTGCATCGCGGTGGCGGGGGTTGCGGCCTGGCGCGCGACGCAGACGCCGGCGCCGCGGCCGGCCGACATCCCGGTCGCTGAGTTCTCTGCAGCGCGTGCGCTGGTGGACCTGCGCTGGATCGCCGCCGAACCCCATCCTACCGGCTCGGCGGCGGCGGCGCGGGTCCGCGACCGATTGGTCGCGCAACTCGCGCAGGCCGGCCTGGAGGTCGAGGTGCAACGCACGCATGCGTTCGCCGAGTACCGCAACCCGCGGCTGCGCAACCTGCGCGGCGGCAATGTCGAGAACGTCGTCGCCGTGCTGCCGGGGCGCGACCGCAGCCTGCCCGCGGTGATGATGATGGCGCACTATGACAGCGTCGCCAATTCGCCGGGCGCGGCCGACGACGGCCTGGGCGTGGCGGTGATGCTGGAGGTCTCGCGTGCGATCGCGCGCGACGCGCGGCAGCGCGACGTGGTGTTCCTGTTCACCGATGCCGAGGAAGCCGGGCTGCTTGGCGCGCGGGCGTTCTTTGCCGAACACCCGCTGGCGCAGCGGATCGGCACCGTGGTCAATCTCGAGGCGCGCGGCAGCCGCGGTCGTGCCCTGTTGTTCGAGACCGGGCCGGGCAACGCCGGCCTGATCCGCACGTTCGCGGCCTGTGCACCGCTGCCGGCCGGCAACTCGCTGACCGGCTTCGTCTATCGCTACATGCCCAACGGCACCGATTTCACGGTGCCGGCCGAGCGGGGCATTCCCGGCCTCAACTTTGCGATCCTCGGCGGCCTGTTCGACTACCACGCCGCGAGTTCCACGGTCGACAATCTCGACCCGGGCAGCGTCCAGCACATGGGCGCGCAGGTGCTGCCGCTGGTGCGCACCCTGGCCGTGTCGCCCACCTTGCCGGCCGCCGATGCCGACCTGGTCTACAGCGATTTGCCGGGCGGGTGGATGATCGCGCTGCCGGCGTGGTCGGGCTGGGTCGTCTGGCTGCTGGCCCTGTTGCCGATGGGCGTCGTCGCGCACCGCGCGTCGTGGGCCGACGGCGGTTGGCGCGGCGCCCTCAGCGGCCTGGCGCTCGTGCCGCTGACGCTGCTGTCGGTCGCACTGGCGGTCCGGCTGGCCTATCGGCTGCTCGGCGGCGGCGACGCATCACTGCTGCTCAACCGCGATCTATTGGCCGTGTTTCCGATCCTGGCCGCCGGCCTGGGCCTGCTGTCGATCGGCACGGTGCTGGCGGTGGGCGGCTTGGTCGCCGGCAGCCTGGGCCGGCGGACGTTCGCGCTGGTCGCGCTGGTCGTGGCTGTGGCCGCGTCGCTGCGCGGCGGCTTCGATCCGGTCGCGTTGGTGCTCGGCGTCGTCGTGGCCGGTCTGGGCTGGACCGTGGCTGGCACCCTGCGCCGTGGCGAGACGGTGCGCCTGGGCACCCTGGCCTTCTTCGGCCTGCTGGGCGCGGTGGTGCAGGCGCTCGCGCCGGAACTGGCGCCGTTGCTGCTGTGGCCGCTGCTGGGCGTGGGTGTGGTCGCGTGGTGCCTGCCGGCCAACGCACCGCTGCAGGCGGTGCGCGTGGCCGTGGCTGGGCTGGCGACGGTCTATGGGCTGGCGCATGTCTTCGGTCTGGCGCTGCAGGTCTTCGACGCCGTCGGCTTCGGCACGCCCGAGGTGCTGGCCGTCCCCGCGGTATGGCTGACGGCGCTGGCGCTGCCTTGGCTGCGGGTCGCCCACGGCAGGCGTGCGCCCGCAATTGCGCCGCTCGCCGTCGTGCTGCTGGCCAGCGGCGTGTTGGTCGCCGCGGCGTTTCCCCGGCTGGACCGGCAACGCTACCCGGCGCTGTCCCAGGTGATGTTCGTCGCCGATCCGGGGCAGGGCGAGTACCACCGTGTCAGCGCACTGCCACCGTCGTCGGCGTGGAGTCGCGCAGCGCTGCACGCCGATCGCGAAGCGCCGGTCCCGCGTCCGTTGCTGGCGGTGGACCTGGCCAGCGTCTGGGCGACGCCCGCGGCGCCGATCGCGGTGGCCGAGCCGATCCGGTTCGAGCAGTCGCGCGATGCGGCGACCGGCGAGGCGGTGCTGCGCGTGCAGGCGCCGGCTGCGACTCGCGACCTGCGAGTGCTGCTCAAGAGCGCGGCGGCCGTGCCCGGCGTGACCCTGCAGGGCGAGCCGGCCCCGTTGCTCGACACGCCCGATACCTGGTCGCGGCTGCGCTGGCATGCGCCGGGGGCCCAGGGGATCGAATTGCGCTGGCCGGACGATGCCGGGCCGGTCGAGATCCAGGCCGCCGCGGGTATCGATGGCTGGCCGCACGATGCCGAGCCGCTGCCGCCGCGCGCGCCGGACGTGATGCCCTGGTCCACCTCGGACATGACCTGGGTGCTCGGACAGACGCGCGTCGAGCCCTGAGGGCAGCGCGGCCGCGGGCGCGTCGGCCCCCGCGGCGCCCACCCGCCGGCCACCATGGCAGTGCGCGGGCATGCGAACGCCGGCCACGGGGCCGGCGGATCATGCGGACTTCGCTTGCCGACGCGAAGGATGCCGACGCGAAGGATGCCGGCGATACGGGCGGGCCTGCGGCGCAGGCCCGCTGTGCCGCGACACGCGGTCAGACCAGGCGGGTCAGCCAACCGTGGCGGTCGGGCGTACGGCCGTACTGGATGTCGAGCAGGTCCTTGCGGATCGCCATCGTGACCGCGCCAGGCCCGGCATCGGCATCGCCGACGCTGAAGTCGGCGCCCTTGAGCACGCCGATCGGGGAGATGCTGGCGGCGGTGCCGCAGGCGAACACCTCGGCGATCTCGCCCGAGCGCACGCCGTCGATCCATTCGGCGATCTCGACCCGGCGTTCGGTCACGGTGTGGCCGTGGTCGCGCAGCAACTGGATCACGCTGTCGCGGGTGATGCCTTCCAGGATGCTGCCGGTCAGCGACGGCGTCACCACGCTGCCGTCGCGCTGCACCAGGAACACGTTCATGCCGCCGAGTTCCTCGACGAAGGTGTTGGTCTCCGCGTCCAGGAACAGCACCTGCGCGCAGCCGTTGTCGTAGGCCTCGCGCTGGGGCAGCAGCGAGGCGGCGTAGTTGCCGCCGCACTTGGCAGAGCCGGTGCCGCCGCGGCCGGCGCGGGCGTAGTCGCGCGACAGCCAGATCGAGACCGGCTTGATGCCGCCCTTGAAGTAGGCGCCGGCGGGGCTGGCGATCACGTAGTAGGCCACGCGACGGGCAGGGCGCACGCCGAGGAAATCCTCATTGGCGATCATGAAGGGCCGGATGTACAGGCTCGACTCGCCGCCGCCTGGCACCCAGACCTGGTCGGTACGCACCAGCTGGCGGATCGACTCGACGAACAGGTCCACCGGCAGTTCGGGCAGGGCCATGCGGCGCGCCGAGTGCTGCAGGCGGCGGCCGTTGGCCTCGGGCCGGAACGTCCAGATCGAGCCGTCGGCATGACGGAACGCCTTCATGCCTTCGAAGATTTCCTGGCCGTAGTGCAGCACCGCGGCGGCCGGCGAGAACGTGAGCGGGCCATAGGGCCGCACATGCGCGTCGTGCCAGCCGTCCTCGACGGTCCAGTCGATCGCGACCATGTGGTCGGTGAAATGGGTCCCGAACCCCGGGTCGGCGAGGATCGCTTCGCGGTCGGCCTGCTGGCGGACCTGTTGCGAGGGGACGATGCGGAAGGTGTGGATCGACTCGGTGGTCATGCGCGAACTCAGATGTGCAAAGCGTGGCCGAGTGCGCGCAGCGCCGCTTCCTGCACGGCTTCGCCCAGCGTCGGGTGGGGATGGATGGTGCCGGCGATGTCCTCGAGCGTGGCGCCCATCTCGATGGACTGCACGAAGGCGATCGACAGTTCCGAGACCTGCACGCCGACGGCCTGCCAGCCGACGATGCGGTGATCGCTTGCCCGTGCGACCACGCGCACGAAGCCGTCGGTGGACTCAAGCGACATCGCCCGGCCGTTGGCGGCGAACGGGAACAGCGCGGTCTTGGCGTCGATGCCCTGGGCCTTGGCCTCGTCCGGCGACAGGCCGACGACGACGACTTCCGGATCGGTGAAGCACACCGCCGGGATCGCGGCCGGCACGAACCGGCGCTTCTTGCCGCTGACGATCTCGGCCACCAGTTCGCCCTGGGCCATCGCGCGGTGCGCGAGCATGGGTTCGCCGGCGACATCGCCGATCGCCCAGACATGACGCATCGAGGTGCGGCACTGGTCGTCGATCTTGATGGCCTTGCCGGCGAGGTCGAGGCCCAGCGATTCGAGGTTGAAGCCGTCGGTCTTCGGACGCCGGCCGACCGCGACCAGGATCTGATCGCCGTCGAGCGTGCGCTCGGTGCCGTCCGGGTCGCGGACGCGCAGTGCGCCGTCGTCCGACAGTCCCAGCACGCTGTGGCCGGTCAGCACCTGGACGCCGGACTTCTGCAGGTGGGTGGCGACCGGCTTGGTCAGCTCATTGTCGTAGGCGGGCAGGATGCGGTCCTGCGCCTCGACCACGGTGACTTCGCAGCCGAGCTTGCGATAGACGGTGCCCAGCTCCAGTCCGATGTAGCCGCCGCCGACGACGATCAGGTGCTTGGGCAGCGCGGTCGGCGACAGCGCTTCGGTCGAGGAGATCACCTTGCCGCCGAACGGCAGGAACGGCAGTTCCACCGGCACCGAGCCGGTCGCCAGCAGCAGGTGCTCGCACTTGATGCGCAGATTGCCGCCGTCGTCACCGGCGCCAGCGACATCGACGGTCTTGCCGTCGACGATCGTCGCCCAGCCCTTGATGAGCTGCGCGCCGTTCTTCTTCAGCAGCGCGCCGACACCGCCGGTGAGCTTCTTGACGATACCGGCCTTCCATTCGACGGTCTTGGCCAGGTCGATCGTCGGCGCCTGCACGGTGATGCCGAGCGGCGAGTTGCCGGCGGCGAAGGCGGCGACCTTGGCGAATTCCTCGGCGGCATGGATCAGCGCCTTGGACGGAATGCAGCCGATGTTGAGGCAGGTGCCGCCCGGGTTCACGCCTTCGACGACAACGGTCTTGACGCCGAGCTGGCCGGCGCGGATGCCGGCGACGTAGCCGCCCGGGCCGCCGCCGATGACCAGCAGCTGGGTTTCGATGGTCTTCGACATCAAGGGCTCACTCCACGAACAGCAGGGCAGGGGTTTCCAGGCGACGCCGGATCGCCTGCACGAACTCGGCCGCGTCCATGCCGTCGACGATGCGATGGTCGAACGACGAGGACAGGTTCATCAGCTTGCGCGCGACCACCTGGCCCTCCTTGAACATCGGCCGCTCGATGATGCGGTTGACGCCGACGATCGCCACTTCCGGATGGTTGATGATCGGCGTGGAGACCACGCCGCCCACCGGGCCGAGGCTGCTGATGGTGATCGTCGAGCCCGACAGCTCCTCGCGGGTGGCCTTGCCTTCGCGCACGGCCGTGGCCAGGCGCGCGATCTCGCCCGCGGTCTGCCACAGGTCCAACGACTCGGCATGCGCGACCACCGGCACCGACAGGCCCACTGCGCTTTGCGTGGCGATGCCCAGTTGCACGCCTTCGTAGCGCGTGACGACGTTGGCATCGTCGTCGAAGCGGGCGTTCATCTGCGGGTAGTCACGTGCGGCGAGGATCACCGCGCGGGCCAGCAGCGGCAGCAGGGTCAGCTTGCCGCGTTCCTTGCCCCAGCGCGTGTTGAGCTGGGCGCGCAAGGCCTCGACCTCGGTGACGTCGATTTCCTCGACATAGGTGATATGCGGAATGGTCGACCACGACTGCTGCATCTTCTGCGCGATCTTGCGGCGCAGGCCGATGATCGGGATCTGCTGCTCGCCGGTGCGGCGCGCATAGCCGCCACCGGAGGCGGCGCCGCCGACCGGCTGGGCCTTGCCGCCGGCCGCGGCGTAGGCGTCGAGGTCGGCCTGCAGGATGCGACCACCCGGGCCGCTGGCCGGCACAAAGCGCAGCTCGATGCCCAGGTCCCACGCGCGGCGGCGCACGGCCGGCGAGGCCAGCGGTTGCTCGCCGGCGGCGAGCACGCCGTTGGTCACCGGGCCGCGCGCATCGGACGTCGTCGCCGGCGCGGCACGCTTGGCAGGGGCCTGCGCGCGCGGTGTCTCGACCGCCGGCGCGGGCTTGGCGGCCTCGACCTTCGGCGTGTCGACCTTCGGTTCGGCCGGCTTGGCGGCCGCTGCCTCCGGCGCCGCGGCGCCGGCCTTCACATTGCCGGCGCCTTCGACTTCGAGCCGGATCAGCTCGCTGCCGACGGCCATCATCTCGCCGGGCTGGCCGCCCAGCGAGACCACGGTGCCGGCGACAGGCGAGGGGATCTCGACCATCGCCTTGTCGGTCATGACCTCGGCCACGACTTCGTCTTCGGCGACGGTGCCGCCGACCTCGACCTTCCAGGCGATCAGTTCGACTTCGGCGATGCCTTCGCCGATGTCCGGCATCTTGATGACGTGGTGTCCCATCGCTCAGTCCTCCAGCACGCGATGCATCGCGTCGATGACCCGGGCCGGGCCCGGGAAGTAGTCCCATTCCTGCGCGTGCGGGTAGGGCGTGTCCCAACCGGTGACGCGCTCCACCGGCGCCTGCAGGTGGTAGAAGCAGTGCTCCTGGACCAGCGCGACGAGTTCGGCGCCGAAGCCGCAGGTGCGGGTGGCCTCGTGCAGCACGATGCAGCGACCGGTCTTCTTGACCGAGGCGACGATCGTGTCGAGATCCAGCGGCCACAGGCTGCGCAGGTCGATGACCTCGGCGTCGATGCCGGCGTCTTCGGCCGCGGCCTGCGCCACCCACACCGTGGTGCCGTAGGTCAGGATGGTGACCGCCTGGCCTTCGCGCACGACGGCGGCCTTGTCCAGCGGCACCGAGTAGTAGCCTTCGGGCACCTGGTTGTCGGCATGCTTGGACCAGGCCACGACCGGGCGGTCGTGATGGCCGTCGAATGGCCCGTTGTACAGGCGCTTGGGCTCGAGGAAGATCACCGGGTCGTCGTTCTCGATCGAGGCGATCAGCAGGCCCTTGGCGTCATAGGGGTTGGACGGCATCACGGTGCGCAGGCCGGCGACGTGGGCGAAGATCGCCTCCGGGCTCTGGCTGTGGGTCTGGCCGCCGTAGATACCGCCGCCGCAGGGCGTGCGGAACACCAGCGGCGAGGTGAACATGCCGTTGGAGCGGTAGCGCAGGCGCGCCGCTTCGGAGACGATCTGGTCGTAGGCCGGGTAGATGTAGTCGGCGAACTGGATCTCGGCGACCGGGCGCAGGCCATAGGCGGCCATGCCGATCGCCGCCCCGGCGATGCCGCTTTCGGAAATCGGCGCGTCGAACACGCGCTGCTTGCCGTACTTGGCCTGCAGGCCGTCGGTGCAGCGGAACACGCCGCCGAAGTAGCCGACGTCCTCGCCGAAGATCACCACGGTGTCGTCGCGCTCGAGCATGACGTCCATCGCCGAACGCAGCGCCTGGATCATCGTCATCGGCGCGCTGCCGGTGGTCTGGAGTTCGGTTTCGCTCATCTCACACTCCCAACTGCTGGCGCTGGCGGCGAAGGTGGTCGGGCATGTCCTTGTAGACGTCGTTGAACATGTCGGCCGCGCCGGGACGGTTGTCGCTGCCGAGCAACCCATGGGACTCGGCTTCCTTGAGTGCGCGCGAGATCTCGGCATCGAGTTCGCTGCGCACCTGTTCGTGCTGTTCGTCGCTCCACAGTCCGCGCTTGATCAGATGCCGCTTCAGGCGCTCGATCGGATCGCCGAGCGGGAAATGCTGCGCGTCGTCGGCGGGGCGGTACTTGGAGGGATCGTCGGAGGTCGAATGCGGACCGGCGCGATAGGTGACCCATTCGATCAGCGTCGCGCCCAGATTGCTGCGCGCGCGCTCGGCGGCCCAGCGCGAGGCGGCGTAGACGGCCAGCAGGTCGTTGCCATCCACGCGCAGCGACGGAATGCCGTAGGCGGCACCGCGTGCGGCGAAGGTGGTGTTCTCGCCGCCGGCGATCGCCTGGAACGTCGAGATCGCCCACTGGTTGTTGACGACGTTGAGGATCACCGGCGCGCGGTAGACGTGGGCGAACACCAGGGCGGCGTGGAAATCGCCTTCGGCGGTCGCGCCGTCGCCGACCCAGGCGGTCGCGATCTTGGTGTCGCCCTTGATCGCCGAGGCCATCGCCCAGCCCACGGCCTGGATGTACTGCGTGGTCAGGTTGCCGGAAATCGAGAAGAAGCCCGCGTCCTTGTACGAGTACATGATCGGCAACTGGCGGCCCTTGAGCGGGTCGGCTGCGTTCGACAGCACCTGGCACATCATCTCGACCAGCGAGACCTCTTTGGTGATCAGGATGCCTTGCTGGCGGTAGGTCGGGAACTGCATGTCGCCGTCGCGCAGCGCCAGGGTCTGGCCGACCGCGATCGCTTCCTCGCCCAGGCACTGGATGTAGAACGAGGTCTTCTTCTGGCGCTGGGCGATCAACATGCGGGCGTCGAAGGCGCGGGTCTTGAGCATCGCGTGCATCGCGCGCAGCAGCACGGCGTCGTCGATGTCGGCCGCCCACGGGCCGACCGCGTCGCCGTTGTCGTCGAGCACGCGGACCAGTTGCGTGGTCAGCGGCGCGGTCTGGCCGGCGGTTACATCGAGCGCGGGCTTGTCGACCGCGCCGGCCGGGCTGAGCTGCAGATAGGAGAAATCGGTGGCCTGGCCCGGGCGGGCACTGGGTTCGGGCACGTGCAGCCGCAAGGGGGCGGTCGTGGCCGGGGTCTGGGACGTGGACATGTCAGGAGCCTCGCTGGACATGGGACATGGAAGAACGGACATGCCGGCGGCGGGGGGCGTCGGCGAGGGCGCGGCCGATGCCCGGACGGGCGATCGACGCGAGGGGGCACGCGCGGGGCGCGTGCCGGGACGGGGCACAGGACAAGAAACGCTTCTCCCGGTCGGGGCGGGCTCGGCCCGCGGCACTCAGGCGGGCGCGGCGCGCCGCATTCCGCCAGGCGTGAAGTCTACGGCGCCGGCCGGCTATCGTAAATTTGTTTAATTCTTTACGAGGTATCGTAAAATCCGATGCCTGCCGCTGTTCGGAGTGTGACATGCAGATTCCGGCCAACCTGTCGTTGCGGCAACTGCGCTACTTCGCCGAAGCGGCCGAGTTGGGCCAGTTCTCGCAGGCGGCCCGCAAGCTGCACGTCTCGCAATCGGTGATCACCACTGCGGTCGCCCAGCTCGAGACGATGCTGGGCCTGCGTCTGTTCGACCGGATGCCGCACGGGGTCGCGCTGACCGCGGAAGGCCATCGCTTCCACCAGCACGTGCGCCACGTGCTGGACACGCTGCAGGACGCGCTCAGCGAGCCGACGCTGCTGGCCAATGCGCTCACCGGGACAGTGCGGGTCGGCGCGTCGTACACGGTGCTGGGCTACTTCCTGCCCAGCCTGCTGGCGCGTTTCAAGCGCTCCTACCCACTGGTGGAGATCGATCTGATCGACATGGACCGCGCCGAGATCGAACGCGGCGTGACCGACGGCGCGCTCGATCTGGGACTGTGCATCATCTCCAACATGGTCGAGCCCTATGTGCTCCGGCGCCAGGCGCTGATCCGCTCGCGCCGCCAGTTGTGGATCGCCGAATCGCATCCGCTGGCGCAGTTGCCGACCATCGGGCCGGCCGATGTGGCGCCGTATCCCTACATCATGCTGAAAGTGGACGAGGGCGAGGCCTCGGCGATGCGCTATTGGCACTCGGTGGGCCATGCGCCGAACGTGGCGTTTCGTACCTCGTCGCTCGAAGCCCTGCGCGGCCTGGTCGCCTACGGATTCGGCGTCAGCATCCTGTCGGACATGGTCTACCGGCCCTGGTCGCTGGACGGCCGCCGGATCGACGTGCGTACGCTCGAGGTGGCCGTGCCGCCGATGGAAGTGGGGCTGGTCTGGCGCCCCGACGCCCCGTTGTCGGCGCCCGCCCATGCGCTGCACCAGTTCCTGGTCTTCGCCTGCGACGGCTGAGCGCACTGCTGCGTGCGCGTTGATCAAGCCCTCCGCCCGCGCGTCGGCGGCTTGCGTCAGGTCGGGCAGGACCAGGCCCTTCCCACGTGTGGGGGCGGGTTGGATGGGAACGACACGTGGCTGCGACGCCACGCCGATCGGCCCATAGCTTTGGGTTATGCATGACCCAAGTATTCGCAATGGAGCCGGGCCATCGGGCCCGGTTAAGTTCCCATCAGAGAATTTCATTGCATTTTCTCGGATCAGGCCAATTCTTCGCGCGATCGGATCGAGATGTCCGCCGTGAAACCGGCCGCCGCGGGATGGACCCCCTCACTGTGTGTTTCCCACCGCGCTCCTCCCCCAAGAACCGGGTTCTGTCCGTCCTTTCAGGGGCCTCCCCACTTGTCGAGACTGAACACGATGCGCAACCACACACTCCGTCCCTCCCTGCTGACACTGGCCTGCCTCTGCGGGCTCTTGGCATCCGGCACCACGTTCCAGACATTGGCGCAGGACGCGCCCGAAGACGCCGAGGCGTCCCCGTCGGCCCCGCGCACGCTCGATGTGATCCAGGTCACCGCACAAAAGCGTGTGGAATCGCCCACTGAAATCCCGATGTCGATCAGCGTACTGGGCGAGGAAGCCCTCGACCGCCTGCAGATCAACAACGTCAACAACCTGGCCGGTGTGATTCCCGGCCTGCAGGTCAACAACCTGGGCTGGCCCGGCCGCGCGCAGGTGTCGTTGCGCGGCATCGTGCCGATGGGCAACACGGCATCGACCGCGATCTACGTCGACGACATCCCGCTGACCCCCAACGGGTCGCTGTCGGGCGGCACGTCGGGCATGTTCGATCTGCTGCCCTATGACCTGCAGCATGTCGAAGTGCTGCGTGGTCCGCAGGGCACGCTGTATGGCGCCAGTGCGCTGGGCGGTCTGGTCAAGTACGTCACCCGTCGCCCCGAACTGGACTACTTCGAAGGCCGGGCCGGTGGCACGGTCAGCGTCATCGACGACGGGGGGCACGTGGGCTACGCCGGACGCGTCTCGATCAACGCGCCACTGGCCGAGGGCAAGCTGGCAATGCGCGCCAGCTACGCCGAGCAGGCGACGCCGGGCTGGATCGACAACACCGTGCTCCAGCGCCGCGACACCAACGACGTGCGCCAGAAGGCCGGGCGCCTGTCGCTGCTGTGGCAGCCGATCGACACGCTCGAGGTGGTGCTCAGCGCGATCACCCAGCAGAACCGGGCCGACAACCTTGGCGTGGTCTCGCTCGATCCGGTGACGCTCGAGCGCTCGCTGCCGGGCTACGCCAGCGACTATCTGCTGCTGCAGCCGAGCACCATCGATGCCGATGTCTACGGGCTGAGCGTCGACTGGGATCTGGGCTGGGCCGATTTCAATGCATCGAGCAGTTGGCTCGACTCGCGCACCTGGCGCGTGCAGGACCTGTCGGCCGAGTACGTGCCGCTGCTCGGGGGCACGCCCGGTCGTGGCCCGCTGGCCTACGCGGCGCTCGACACCAAGATCGGTCTGCGCAAGTTCACCCAGGAAGTCCGCCTGACTTCCAAGGACACCAGCAGGCTGGCGTGGCAGATCGGCGCGTTCTACACCGACGAGGACGCCGACTACATCGAGTTCGGCGACGTCATGAGCGCGACCATGACGCCGGTGGCCTCGCTGTTCACCGCGGATGTGCTGACCACGTATCGCGAGAAGGCGCTGTTCGGCAATACGACCTGGAAGTTCAGCGACCGCTTCGACCTGGCCCTGGGCCTGCGCCATGCACAGAACGACCAGGTGTTCGACCAGAGCCTGGGCGGCCTGCTGGGCGGCGGACAGGCTTACAACGGCACCTCCTCGGAAAGTGTGACCACCTGGAGCGTCAGTCCGCGCCTGTTCTTTGGCGAGGACAGCATGGCCTATCTGCGGGCCGCCAGCGGCTATCGCGCCGGCAGTCCCAACCCGCTGATCGCCAATGCGCCCGATGTGCCGCGACAGGTCGACGCCGATACGCTGGTCAACTACGAACTGGGGATCAAAAGTCATCTGTGGGACCGGCGTGCCCTGGTCGAGGCTGCGGTGTTTCGCATCGACTGGGACGACATCCGTCTCAACCTGGCAACGCCCAGCGGCATTTCCTATGGCCTCAACGGTGGCAGCGCACGCAGCCAGGGTGTCGAGTTCAGCGGCTCGATCGCGGCGAGCGACGGCCTGCGCCTGAGCGGGACGCTGACCTATACCGATGCCGAACTGACGGCGTCGATTCCGGGTCAGGCGCCGGCGGGCACGCCGCTGCCGCAGGTCCCCGAGTGGAGCGGCAGCGTGCAGGCGCACTACCAGTTCCCGACCCGGGGCGAGTGGGCCTGGAGCCTGGCCGGCGCCTTGCGTTACTACGGCAGCCGTCCGCTGTCGGTGGCGGCGTCGCAGTCGATCGATCTGTCCAGCTACAGCCTGCTCGATCTGAGCGCCGAACTGGGCAGCACCGACGCCTCGTTCCGCTTCTTCGTCAACAACGTGACCAACGAAGATACCTTCACCGCGGCCAGTCGGACCCTGTTGGGATCGGCGCGTCTGACGCGCTGGAATGGCGTGATGCTGCAACCGCGTACCATCGGCGTGTCCTTCGATTACCGGTTCTGATGCCATGCCCGTTCCATCGCGCGCGCGGGTCCTGAAGTCCTTGTCGTGGTCGCTGCCCTGGCTGCTGTTGGCATGCCAGGTGCAGTCGGCCGAGCCATCGCCGGCGACGGCAGTGGCCGTCGACGGCATCGCGGCGGACGGGCCCGGGTGTGCGATCACCGCCTCGCGCGCAGGGCAGGTGATCCTGGCGGCGTCCGCGGGTCTGGCCGATCTCGATCGCGGTCGCCCGATCGACGGTGACACGCTGTTCTACGCGGCCTCGGTGTCCAAGCAGTTCACCGCACTGGCGGTCGCGCAACTGGCGGCGGCCGGCACGATCGAGTTGGACGGGGATGTGCGGCAGTACATCCCCGAACTTCCGGGCCAGTCGGGCACGATCACGCCGCGGATGCTGATGCATCACACGTCCGGCCTGCCGGACTGGCTGATGCTCGCGGCGATGGCCGGCGTCTCGGACTGGGGCGTTCTCGACCAGGCAGGCGCGGTCGGGCTGGTGACCGCGCGCCCGGACACCGCGTTCGCGCCGGGGACACGCTTCGAGTACTCCAACGGCGGCTACCTGCTGCTGGCCGAGATCGTGGCGCGCACCACCGGCTTGCCCTTCGCCGAGTATGTCCGCAGGCACATCTTCGAGCCGCTGGGCATGCGCGATGCGTTCTTCCTCGCCGGGCAACGCCCGACGGGTGCCGCCGTCGCCCACGGATACGTGCCTGCCAAGGGCGGTTTCCAGGTGCGCGACACCTATCCGCTGATCGGCGGCTCGGGCGGGCTGATGCTCACTGCGAAGGATCTGGCCCGCTACGAGTACGACATCGAGGTCGGCCATCGAGTGTGGACCGATGCGGTGCGCGAGATCATGTGGACGCCGGCGCAGCTGTCCGACGGTGGCTTTGCCGGCGTCCCGGACGGGCTGGGCTATGCGGGGGGGCTGCGCGTGGGCGAGCGCAACGGCCAGCGCGTCATTGAGCACGCGGGCGCGGCTGAAGCCTTCCGCCTGCAGTACCTGCGGCTGCCCGAGCACAGGCTGGGCGTCGCGGTGCTGTGCAACCGCGGCGACCAAGACCCGATTCCGCGTGCCGATGCGATTGCTGCGGCGCTTGTGCCCGCCGGTCTGTGGACCGAACCGGCAGTGGCCGCGGTGCATCCGGGCGAGTACGTCGATGCTGCGCTCGGCCTGCGCTACCGCGTGCCCGCACCCGAAGGCGATCGGCTTGCGGTGCGGATCTTCTCGGCGCTGACGCCTGCCGACGGCACGATGCAGATGTTCCGGCGCGACAGCAGTGGCGGCTTCATCGCCGAGGACCCGGTGCGGCCGATCCGCCTGCGCATCCCGCCTGGCGGCGCCACGCTCGAGGTCTCGATCAACAGCAGCACACTGTCCCTGCAGCGGAGTCCTCACTGATGACCAATCCCCCCAAGTCCCCGCGCCGTCGCCGGCGTTGGCTGCGGATCCTGCTGGCGGTCGGGGCCTTGCTGCTGGTCGGCGCGGTGCTCACCTTGCACCTGCAGATCCGCAAAGGCAGCTGCAGTGCCTCGCTGCCGTTCGCGGCGACGTTGCGCAACGCCGATGTCGATGGTCTGCGCATGCGCTGGTCCATCAGCGGCGATCCGGACGACCGACGTCCGACGCTGGTCATGATCACGGGGCTGGGCAGCGGCCAGGCAACTTGGGCGTCGGTGCTCGAGGGACTGCTGCGACATGGTCGTGTGTTCACCTACGACAGACTGGGCTACTGCGAGAGCGATGCCGCACCGCCGGGACCGCGCGATGTGGTGACGATGGCCGACGAACTGCACGGGCTGCTCGAGACGACGCAGATCGCGCCGCCGTATGTGCTGGTCGGCCATTCGCTCGGTGGCCTGGTGGCCGAGGCCTACGCCGCGCGCTATCCCGATCAGATCGCCGGTCTGGTGTTCGACGATGCCCGCGCCGCCGATTTCATGCTGCGCTGCCTGGATGCACTGGGCGAGTCGCGGTGTGCCGATCCGTGGTGGGTGGCGCCCCTGCTCAAGCTCGCGCCGATCCAGGCGCGCGAATTCACCGCGCTGCAGGCCAGCGAGGCGCAGGTGCGCAGCCTCGAACCTGTCTCCGGTGTCCCCGCACTGGTGTTGTCGGCCGGCGTGCTGCGGCTCGGCGACGATGTCCTGGAGGTCTGGCTCGACAGCCAACGTGGGCTGGCGTCGCGCTATGGCGCCCAGCAGATCACCTTCGAAGGCAGCTCGCACTTCCTGCATACGCAGGACCCCGCGCGCTTCGTCAGTCTGGTCGGCGCATTCGTCGATGCCTTGCCTGCGCAGGACGGCGCCGGGGCGCCGCACGGCGACTCAGAGGCCGAGCGGGGGGCCGCGCCCCTCCAGCGCGATCGAGAACTGCTTGAGGAATCCCTCGATCAGCCGTGATGGCGGACGCTCTTCGAGGAACATGCACTGCACCTTGAAGCCGAGGGCCGGAGACAGCGGCCGCCATGCAAGCCCGGGGGCGGCGAAGGCCTGGGCGGTGAACTCGTCGACGATCGACATGCCCGCGCCGCACCGGGTCAGCCCGGCGGCGATGTAGAAGGTCTGGTTGGAGACGACTTCGCGCACGCGCACCTGCAGGCGCTGCAGCTCGCGATTGAACAGATCGCCCAGCGGGCCGCCGGTCGTCATGCCGAGCAGCTCGCGGTCCTGCAGGGCTTGCAATGCAATCCGCGCGCCGACGTCGGGCATGTCCGCCTCGCGGAACATCAGCACCAGCTCGCCGTCGGTGAGGTCGCGACGCTTGAGCCGTGGATGGGTGGGCGCGTCGTAGCCGATGGCGATGTCGCAACTGCGCTCGTAGAGCGCACGGAACAGGTCGTCGTGGTGCAGGGTCTGCACTTCGAAGGTGGTGTGCGGATAGCGCGTGCGGAATCGGGCAATCGCCAACGGTGCCACCTGCAGGCCAAGCGATGGCACCACCGCAAGGCGGATGTGGCCATCGGTCATGAAGCGCAGGTTGCTGGCGGTCTTCTGCAGCGAGGTCAGGCGCCGGAAGACTTCCGCCGCTTCGTTGGCCAGCGCATGCGCTTCATCGGTCGGCACCAGACGGCCGCGCACACGCCGGAACAGCGCCATGCCGAGCTGCTGCTCGGTGTGCGCCAGCACCTTGCTCAGCGCCGGCTGCGAGACGTGCAGGGTGCGCGCGGCGCCGCTGATCGAACCGGTGGTGTAGATCGCATGGAAGACTTCGATCTGGCGGAAACGCATGGTCGGCTCCGGGATTGCGATCGGCCCACCGTTCGGATCGGCGCGGCCGGCCGTGGCGGCTCAGGCGGTCAGCGGGGAGGGCGCCACCCTGGGCGGCTGCGCCGGGGCGATCGACGTGGGCGTCCGGTCCTCGACCTCGATGCGGCGGCCGCCGCCCCACAACATGGACGCGGGTGGCTGCAGCAGGCCGCCGACCAGGTGCACGCCACCCGGGTGATCGTCGCGCAACCACAGCGGGCCGTCCAGGTCCACGAAACGCGCGTGCCGGCCGACATGCAGCGCCGGCGCGATCGCCAGCGACGAACAGCCCATGCAACCGACCATGATCTCGAAGCCCTGCGCGCGCGCGGCATCCAGCAGCGTCAGCGCACCGGTCAGGCCGCCGGTCTTGTCGAGCTTGATGTTGACGACGCCATAGAGGTCCTGCAGGCGCGGCAGGTCCTCGGCGACATGGCACGACTCGTCCGCGCACAGCAGAGTTGCCGACTGGAAGCCACGCAGGCGTTCGTCCTCGCCTGCCGGCAAGGGCTGTTCGACCAGTTCCACCCGCGTGGCCGCCAGCAGCGGCTGCATGGCCTGCAGCAGGTCGATCGTCCAGCTTTCGTTGGGGTCGACCATCAGGCGGGCCTGCGGCGCGGCATCGCGGACGGCCTGGATCAAGCGCGCCGGATCGTCTGCACCGACCTTGATCTTGAGCAGGTCGAGATGCGCATGGCCGCGCGCCGCTTCGGCCATGCGCTCGGCCGTGTCCAGACCGATGGTCTGGGCGGTCGGCAGGCAGGGCAGATCGGTCTGCCCGAGCAGCGCCGAGACCGGCACACCGCGGCGCTGCGATTCCAGATCCCACAACGCGCTATCGACGGCATTGCGCGCCGCACCGGCCGGTAGCATCCGCTGCAACTGCGCACGGTCGAGCGCGGCCGGTGGGAGGCGGGCGAGTGTTTCGACCTGCGCGATCACCGAGTCGATCGTCTCGCCATAGCGTGCATAGGGCGTCGATTCGCCGCGTCCGATGCGGCCGCCGTCGCGGATATGGACTTCGACCACCTCGGCCGTGGTGCGCAAGCCGCGCGAGATGCGGAACGGTGTGGCCAGCGGCCACGAGCGCGGGACGGCGCTCAACCAGGGAAGCATGCGTGGATCCTGTCGATGATGGCGTCAGTGCCGTGGCGCAGGGGGTCCTGCGTGGGAAGTCCGAATGCCTGCTCGATCTCTCGGCACAGACGCAGCGCGTCGGCATCGGGCAGGTCGCAGGTATTGAGGGCGATCCCGACCGCCTGCACAGCGGGATTGGTCAGGCGTGCGGCTGCGAGGTTCGCGTCCAACGTGGTGCGCAGGTCGGGCAGCGGGTAATGCGGCAGCCCGCGCATATGCGTGCGCCCCGGTGCGTGGCACAGCACGAGGGCGTCGGCCTGGGCGCCATGGAGCAGCCCCAGCGACACACCGGCAAAGGACGCGTGGAACAGCGACCCCTGGCCCTCGATGACGTCCCAGCCCCCATCGGTGCGTGCCGGGGACAGCCACTCGACGCCACCGGAGATGAAGTCCGCGACCAGTGCATCGAGCGGCAATCCGCCACCGGCGATGAAGATGCCGGTCTGGCCGGTCGCGCGGAAGTCGGCGCGCCTACCGCGTGCGCGCAGCGCCTGTGCGAGCGCGAGCGCGGTGTACATCTTGCCGCTGGAGCAATCGGTGCCGACCGTCAGCAGACGCAGGCCCGCGCGTCTCAGACCGGTGCCGACCGGGACCGCGGGCGGCGTGCGTGCATCGAACAGATGACGGCCGTTGCGCCGCGCGGCTTCGACGATCGACGGATGCGCGGTGAGCCGCTCGTGCAGGCCCGATGCCACGTTGAGGCCGGCATCCAGCGCGGCAATGACATCGGCGACGATCGCCGGTCCGAGCCGGCCGCCGGCATTGGCGACGCCCACGACCATGGTGTTGATGCCGGCGGCCCGGGCGTCGACGACGCCCATGTCCGGCAGGTCCACGCTGGTGCGGCATTGCGGTCCGCGGAACTGGGCCCGGCACCACTGCGGACGGAACTGGGCCAGGCCGCGCGCGGTCTTGGCCGCGAGTGCGTCCTGCGCATCGCCCAGATAGAGCAGGAAGGGCGGCGGCCACAGCGCGGGGGCTTCGGGATCGGGCGACATGCGGGACCTGGGCTTGCTGGCCAACACCGGACGGCCTCCATCTTCGATGGCGCGTCCTGGCCGGGCTATTGAATTCACGCCGCCGGTCTATAGCCAGGGATTATGGGTTGGTGACGACGGGCCATCCCGATCAGCCCGCACCCGGCGCGGTCGGCGGCGCGGCAGATGGCTCGAATGCATCGCCGCGACGCCTCCAGAGCTGCGTCAACGCGTATAGCAGCAGGGGCACGACATAGGTCGCCAGAATCGCGTAGGCCAGCAGGCGGTAGCCCTGCGCAATGAGCGCGACGAGTCCGATCGCGTCGGCCATGAACACCGCGCCGAGCAGGATCGCGGCGATGATCGCCGTGCGCAGGCCCGGGCCGGGTTCGGTGCCGGTGCGCTCGCGCCAGTTGATACGCAAGCGCGCATCGACCGATGCCATCAACGCCACACCCGTCTCCACCAGGGCGACCAGAATCATCAGACGGAACAGCCACTGGAACCATGGCAGCTCCAGCTTGCCGAGCATCATGTCCGACGGCAGCGGCGCGTCGGCGATATCGGGCAGGAAGGCCAGCATGCAGACGTAGAACACCATCGCCGGCACGATCGCCAGCGGTCCGGCGAGTGCACCGGCAACGACGGCATCGCGCCGACGCAGCAGGTGCCTGACGACGATCAGGGTCGAGACCGCTGCGAACACGTTGTACCCGGCGTAGGTCAGCCCATCGAGTGCCCAATGCGGGCCGAGGCCACTGCTGCCGGACATGCGTGCCATCGAACCATCGCCGAAGCGCAACAAGATCAGACACGCCGCCAGCGCGTAGACCACGTACATGAACAGCGACATCAGCTTGAACAGCCGCTCGACGGCCGTCGTGCCGGCCTGCACGACGGCCGTGATCACCACCACCAGCAGCAGCGTGCCGACCAGGCGCGGCCAGTCGAACATGGTGGCGGCCAGTTCACCGGCCGCCGCCCCGAACACCGCCAGCACGACGACGATCAGAGCCAGATAGGCGACTTCGAACGTCCACCAACCACGGCCGAGAAGATGCCGGAAGAAACTGCGGTAGTCGTAGGCGCGGATCTCCCGCGCCAGAAGGAAGGTCAATATGCATACGACGCTCCACACGACCATCGACAGGGTCATGGCGGCCAGCCCGCCCCATGGGCCCGAAGGCAGGAAGAACTCCGCCAGTTCGCGCCCGGTGGCGTAGCCGCCGCCGATGACCGCCGACTTGAAGGCCAGGCCCGGTAACAGATAGCGCTGGAACCGGCTGGCCTGCGTCGTCATCGTGCGGCGTCCGCCGATTCGAACAGGTAGAAGTCGCGGACGGTGCGTGCGATTTCGGCAATCACGCGTTCGCGTTCCGGCCGGGGCGCGTTGCTGGCCTTGACGAACGCGGCGATGACAAACTGGCTGCCGTCCGGCAGGGTGACCACGCCGACGTCGTTGACCGTGCCGCCGACGGTGCCGCTCTTGTCGGCGACCACGGTGCCTGGTGGCATGCGACCGCGCAGACGCGCATCGCAGGTCCGGCAGCGTTCCATCACGCTGGTCAGCACGCGTGTGCTCGCTTCGCTCAGTGCCTGGCCGCTGAAGATGCGCTGCAGCAGCGTGGCCATCGCCGGCGGTGTGGAGGTGTCGCGCGGGTCGTTGTCGTAGGGGGCATACGCACCCGCGCCGCGCGTGGCCAGTTCGGGGTTGGCCTTGACCAGTTCCACCACGTCGGCCTTGCTCAGACCGCGGGTGTCGACGCCGTAGAACTCCCTGAGCAGCGTGCGGGTGTCGCGATCCAGACGCTGGTCTTCGATGCCCTGACCCCGCAACCAGGCAGTCACCGCCGCGGGCCCGCCGGCCTGCTCGACCAACACGTCGGTCGCCGTGTTGTCGCTGTTGGTCATCATCACTTCGATCAGGTTATGGATCGACAGGCTGACGCCGGGATGGATGAAATGCTCGGCGATCACCAGCGAATCGACGTACTTCTCCGGTTCCACGGCGACCAGCGTGTCCAGTGCGAGCTCGCCAGCATCGACCTTGGCCAGGATCGCCGCAGCGACCGCGATCTTGAACGTGCTCGCCATCGGGTAGCGCTGATCGGCGTTGAGGTGCACCGGCGTGCCGGTCCCGTCCAGTCGCCATGCCGAGACGCCGACGGTGCCATCGATGGACGAGGCCAGGCGTTCGATTTCCTTCTCGACCACGCGGCTGTCGGCCGATGCCGACAGCGGGACGGCGCCCAGCGCGAAGGCCAGACCGAGGACGAGGGTGTTCTTCAGACTCTTCATGCGATGCAAGCCTCTACGACGTGTTCAAAACCGGTTTCAGCGCGCATCGGATCGCCCGCAGGCAGACCCAGACGCGAGGACACTTCAGCGCAGGCCGCCAATGCGGCCTCCGGACTCATGCCATGCGTGTTCAGACTGACCCCCACACAGCGGATCGCCGGGTTGGTGCGGCTGCCCAGACGCACCGTCAGGTCGATCACGTCCTCGATCGAGGGCAGGGGATAGTCGGGGTACCCGAGCACGTGGGCACGCCCGGGTTGGTGGCAGACGACGAACACGTCTGGCTGACTGCCATGCAGCAGTCCCAGGGTCACGCCGGCATAGGCGGGATGAAACAACGAACCCTGTCCTTCGATCACGTCCCAATGGTCATGCGCGGCGTCTGGACTGAGCTGTTCGGCGGCGCCGGCCGAGAAGTCCGCGACCATCGCATCCATCGGCAGGCCGCCCCCGGCGATCAGGATGCCGGTCTGCCCGGTGGCGCGGAAATCGGCATCGACGCCGCGCGCGCGCAGGCCCTTGACCAGCCCCAGCGCGGTGTACTTCTTGCCCAGGGCGCAGTCGGTGCCGACCGTCAGCACCCGCTTGCCGCTGCGCTTGCGGCCATTGGCGACCGGAATGCCCGGCGGCGGCACGCGCACGCTGATCAGGCGGCGGTCGAGCCGGACCGCGGCCTCGGCCAGTTCCGGAATGTGGGCGAGCACCTGGTGCATGCCGCTGACCAGGTCCAGGCCCTGCTCCATGGCTTCGAGCAGCGACGGGATCCAGCTCGGCAGGATCGTGCCGCCCTGGTTGGCGATACCGATCACCAGCGCGCGTGCCCCAGCGGCGTAGGCCTGTGCAGGCGTCATCGACGGCAGGCCGGTACTGACGGTTGCTGCGGGCAGGGCCCACTCGCCGACGCAGTGTTCCGGCGCCCAGTCGCGCAGACCGATCGCGGTCTTGGCAAAGCCCGGTTCGGTCACATCGCCGAGAAACAGCAGGTACGGCTGCGGCAACGCGATGACCGCGTGCGCCGCGCCGTTCGAAGAAGGTGTCATCAAGGTCAAGCTCCAGTGGGGCGTGGACAGCAGGGGAGAGCAGGCACGAGGACGCGCCTGCAGAGGCAGCAGGGGGTAGGCGGCTGCACGCATCGGTGGGACCGAGCGCGCAGCGGACCTCAGAAGCGGTAGTCGATCGACATGCCGACCGTGCGCGGTTGCAGCGGCACGCCGACCACCGCAACGTCGCGGTTGAACACATCGCGCACGAGTCCGGTGGACACGTAGGAGCGCTCGTCGGTCAGATTGCGGGCGTATAGACGCGCGGTCCAACGCAGATTGGTCAGCTCGGCGTGGAGGTCGACGGCGCGGTAGCTCTCGATCTCGTAGCCGCCGATGCCGACCCGGTTGCCGGTGAAGCGGAAGCCGCCGCCGACGCGCCCGTGCCAATGCGGCCCGGCCTCGAAGTCGTAGTCGATGGTGCTCGACCAGCTCAGGCGCGGCGTCAGCGGCATGCGGCTGCCCGAGGTCAGGCCGCTGGCGGGCGGCACGTCGCCCAGTTCGGAATCGGTGTAGGCGGCGTTCAACCCGACGGTGATCCGCTCGGTCGCGCGGACCAGCGCCGCAAGTTCCAGGCCCTGGCTTTTCGCGCTGCCGGCGTTGCCCATCCGCGAAATGCCGTTGACGGTCTCGCGCAACTGGATGTCGTCCCAGTCGATACGGAACACCGCCACGTCGAGCATCGCGCGCCGGTCCCAGAAGTGCGACTTGTAGCCCAGCTCGAAGTTGCCCAGCGTGTCGGAGCGCGTCATCGGCACCGAGCCCGTCACCGAGACGTTCGGGCCGCCGGGCCGGTAGCCCGTCGCATAGCGCGCATAGAGCATCGACCGGTCGTCGAGATGCCAGCGGGAGGCGAGTTTCCAGGTGAACACGTTCTCGTCGATCGAATCGACCAGGTCGAGCGTGCCGCCATAGAGCGCACCGGTGGTGTGCTGCTCGAAGTCCTGTTCGTTGCGGGCGTAGCGCACGCCGGCCGACACGTCGAAGCGCGGACTGAACTTGTAGGTCGCATCGGCGAACAGCGCCTGCTCATCGTAACGGCCGGGCAGGGTGCCCGACGCGGCCTCGAACGGCAGCGGATTGCCGTTGCTGTCGTAGGGGCTGACTTTCTGACGGTTGCCGTGCTTCTCGCCGGTGAGGAAGGTGCCGACCAGCCATTCGAAGCGGTCGTCGGCCTTGGAACTGAGCCGGAACTCCTGGGTCCACTTGCGGTTGCCCAGGAACACGTCGAACTGCGCCTGACCGGCCGGCACCGCGCCCCCGGTCAGCAGCGGCCAGGCAACGCCGTAGACCAGCGTGGCGTCCTGGGTCTCGTCCATCCGGGTCTCGGAGAAACTGGTCGCCGACACGAAGTCGAGGTTGCCCAGGTCCCAGTCCAGGATCGCCGAGTGGTAGTTGGTCTCCATGCGATAGGGCGTGGGACGGAACAGGATGCCGTCGAGCTCGCCGCGCAACGGCGCCAGCGTCGTAGGGGTGAGACCGACCTGCCCGGTGTTGTCGGCGTCGACCAGCTGGTGCAGCGTCTGCAGGCGCAGGTTCACGTGGTCGGTGAGGCGCCAGGTCAGCGCCACGCGCGAGGCGAGTTGCGAATAACCGTTGCTGTCCTTGGCGTCGTCGCCGGTGAGATCGGGCTGGTCCACGTAGCCCGGCGTCACCTGCCTGGAGAAGCTGGCGCGCAGGCCGACCCGCCCCTCGACGATCGGCGCGTTGATCGCCGCGCGCAGGCCGGTGCCCAGGTCACCGGCTTCGCTGGTGGTGTTGACGTCCATGCCGGCGCGGAACTCGATCGCATCCGGATCGGCCGCCTTGGTGATGTACTTGAACAACCCGCCCATCGCCCCGGCGCCATACAGTGTGCCCTGCGGACCGCGGAGCACCTCCACGCTCTGGATGTCGTAGGGCAGCAGGTCGAGCGCGTAGGTCGTCGCACGCTGCTTGTTGGTGCTGGGGCCGATGGGCGTGTCGTCGATGTAGGTCCCGATGATCGAGCCGCCGCCCAGCGGGGCCACGCCGCGCAGGGCCATCGCGGTCTGCCCGGGCGCGCCGCCGCTGTCGACCTGGAAGCCCGGCACATAGGCCGCGAAGTCGTTGAGCCGCGTCGCGCCGAACGCTTCGAGGCGTTCCTCGCTGATCACGCTGACCCCCGAGGCCACCTCCATGACGTTCTCGCTGCGCTTCTGCGCGGTGGCGACCACGCGGTCGAGTTCCACGGCGTCGGGCGCCTTGCGGCCGGTGTCGCTGTCGGCGTCCTGCGCGAACGCCTGGGGGATCTGGCCGGCACAACACATGGCCAGCGTGGAGGCGAGAATCGAACGTTTCATCGTGCGCATGCCGGGCTCCGCAATGGACGTGATCAGGTGGGAAGAACGATCGGTTTCCAGGTCTGGCCGAGCAGACGCCGGAAGTTGCCGCCGAGGATCTGGCGGATGTGCCCGTCGCTGTAGCCGCGACGGATCAGGACCTCGACGAGGTCGTAGGTCTTGCGGGGATGGTCGAAGCCGTCGGTGTCGATACGCTCGCGAAACGCGTAGCTGGCCTTGTAGCTGGCGCGCAGCGCCGCCAACTGGTCGCTGGGCATGTCGTCGTAGCCGTGCAGGTCGGCATCCGACCCGATGCCGACATGGTCGATGCCCACCAGCTTCACGACATGGTCGATGTGATCGACCATGTGTTCGATCGTCGTGGGCTCGCGGTCACGCACGAACATGCGCACACCGGTGATGCCCATGACCCCGCCCTTGGCGGCGAGCTTGCGGATCGCCTCGTCGGTCTTGACCCGCGGATGGTCGTTGAGCGCCCGGCAATTGGAATGGGTGATCGCGACCGGGCGCGGCGACAGCTCGATCGCGTCGAGCGTGGTGCGATCGCCGCAATGGGAGACGTCGATCAGCATGCCGGACGCGTTCATCGCTTCGATGATCTGCACGCCGAAATCGCTGACGCCGCCATCGACCCGGTCGGTGGCGCCCGACCCGAGCAGGTTCTGCGCGTTGTAGGTGAGCTGGGCGCAGCGCATGCCCAGGCGGTAGAACAGGGCGACATCGTCCGGGGTGCGGAAGTGTTCGGCGTTCTGGACACCGATCATCACCGCCACCTTGCCGTCGGCCTTGGCACGGTCGAGGTCTTCCGCCTCGCCGACCAGCGTGAAGACGTGCCCGTTCCGGCCGACGAAGCCGTTCCATGCGGCCATGTAGGCGAGCGTCTCCTGGAACGCGTCCGGACCGCCGAGGCCGATGGCGTGATGCAGGGCGGTGATGCCGCTGGCCCGCATGTCGGCTGCGTCCTGGTCGCTGATGCGGATGGCCGGATACTCGGGGCGAAAATCGATCTTGATCACGCCGAGCATGTCGATGACCAGGGACTCGCGGACGAGATCGACTGCTCGGGTGGAGTAGTCGGTCGCCACGCCGGGGATGACCGCATGGCGGCCGCGCGCGATGGCGGGAAACGCGATCGCGCCCGCAGCCAGGGCGGCCACGCCACCGAGCAGACGTCGGCGGGTCAGGACAGGGGCGTGCGGTGTGGTGGACATGGCCATCTTCCGAGAATCCCGTTACGGCAATATTTATCCTGATCAGAGAATTGTCAAGGAATATCGGACGCATTGTCCCGAAAATGCGCTGCATTGCAGCATCAGGCGCGTCGCCATCCGGGGGCGACCGCACGGCGCACAGCACGCCGACGCGGTGCGGTGGTGGGCAAGGACCGCGGGGGGCTAGACCCGCGCGTCGTCGTTGGCGTCAGCGGCGAGCAGCGGGCGCGCGCGCCGTTCCAGACGCCATAGCGAGAGCGCGACGACAACGCAGACGCCCGCCATCGCCGCGAAGAAGGCATGGACCGACAGGCGCGACCACAGCGTGCCGGCCGCGCCCGCCAGCAGATTGCCGCCGAACGATGCGAGGAACCATGCGGCGATGATCGTCGCGCCGAAGCCGGCTGGCGCCAGACGTGCGAACAGGCCCAGCCCGACGGGCAGGATGAACAGCTCACCGAGCGTGAACATCACAAAGAACAGGGCGGCCCACAGCCAGCCGACCTGAGTGGCCGGGGTGCCGCCCAGCACCGCGACAAGCGCGAACGCGCCACCGACCATGGCAGCGCCAATCGCCATCTTGGTCAAGGGCGGCGGTTCGCGCCCCAGACGGGCCTGCCGGGTCCAGGCCCGCACCAGCCACGGCGTGATCAGGAACACCAGCAGCGGATTGAGCGAGAAGAACCAGGTCATCGGAACGGTGAAGTCCGCGGTCACCGCGCGGTCGACGCCGGTGTCGAGCCAGATCGCGATGGTGTTGCCGATCTGCTCGTAGGCCAGCCGGAACACCACCACCAGCCCGGCGATCATCCCCATCAGTTGCAACAACGGGCGATACGCCGGCTGCCACAGCGCCGACAGCGGCAAGGCCGTGCCGACACTGCGCGGCGGATCGGGCGGCAGATGCCGGCGCCCGCCGATGTAGATCGCCAGGCCGAGCAGCATGCCGATGCCGGCCGCGGCGAAGCCCACATGCCAGCCGTAGACCTCGCCGAGGGTGCCGCAGACCAGCGGGGCGAGAAACGCCCCCAGGTTGATGCCGACGTAGTAGACGTTGAACGCCGAGCCGCGGCGCGGGTCCTCGCGCCGATACAGGTCGCCGACCTGGCCGGGCAGGGTCGGCAGGAACAGGCCGTTGCCGAGCACGATCGCCAATAGCGCCGGATACAGCAGGGCGTCGAAGGCCATCAGGAAGTGGCCCAACGCCATCACCGCGCCGCCCACGATCACCGCACGTCGCTTGCCCAGCCAGCGGTCCGCGATCAGCCCGCCGAAGACGGGCGTCAGATACGCCAGCGCGGTGTACAGGCCGTAGACCAGCGAGGCCTGCTGCTGGGAAAACAGCAGCTGCTTGGTCATGTAGTAGACCAGCAGCGCCCGCATCCCGAAGTAGGAGAACTTCTCCCACATTTCGGTCAAGAACAGGATGGTCAGGCCGGGCGGTTGCCCGAACCAGGACCGCGGGGACTCGCTGCCGCTGCGCATGGTCGATCCCCGCTGCCGCCTACAACTGCACGCCGGTGGTCAGCAGACCCTGCGTCCAGCTGGCGAAGGCCACGGCCAGCCCGGCCAGCGCCACGACCCAACTGCCGAAGCGACGCACGCGCGGCCACGTCGCGGGCTTGCGGACCGCGACCCAGACCAGGGCCAGCGCGGCCACCACACCCAGCCACGACAGCGCTTGCACCAGCAGCAGTGGCAGGTCGCGATAGTCCGCCACGCCGCCCGGTGCCGATATCGCTGTGGCATACAGCCCCCATGCGAGGACGCCTGCCAGCAGCACGGTGATCGACAGTGTCTGCGTCCAGCGCAGGCCACGGGCTTGGATAGGTGCCGCTACGCCGTAATGACGCCGCACGAACACGCCACCGACGCGCAGGACCGCCGAGAGCAGCAGCAGCGCCAGCGACACCAGCAGTGCAGGGCGCAGCCAGCCGGGCGAGCGCCAGGCCGGGAAGGGCTCGTAGCCGAACACCGAGGCGAAAGGACCGGCCGAGAAGTAGACCGGCTTGTCGTCCTCGAGCTTCACTTCGAGCAGGCCGCGGCCGTTCTCTTCCTGCCACAGCCACGGCGCCACTTCGCGCCACCGCAGCAACTGGCCATTGAGCCCCTTCTGGCCATCGACGGTGATCGTGCCGTCGGCCTGCGGATGCACCCGCACCGGCGACAACAGGTTCATCACGCGCAGATAGGAGCTGTCGGAGCGGCGCGTGCTCTGCCAGTTCACAGCCGCCAGCGCGGCCGCGTGCGTCCGGGCGGTGTCGGCATCGACGCCCGGACCGGCCGCCACGATCGGGCGCGGGGGCAGGAACTCGGCGACGAAACGCTCCCAGACCTGCGCACGCAGCGCCGAACCCGCGGCATCGCGGCCGGCGCTGTTGGTGGACACGAACAGGCCGATGTTGCGCTCGGGCACCAGATACAGCCACGAATAGAAGAACAGCGTGGTGCCACCGTGCGAACGGGTGTCATAGCCGGCCGTATCGGAGGTCATCCAGCCCAGCGCCATCCGCGGCAGATGCGGCAGGTAGGCCGGCTGCGGCGCCAGCATCTGCGCGACGGTGTCGGGGCGCAGGATGCGCTGGCCGTCGAGTTCGCCCTGGTTGAGCATCGCCAGCATGAAGCGCGCCATCGACCCGCCCGACGCGTACAGGCCACCGATGCCCGGCGCAGTGGTCTTCTCCGCCGGCCAGGACTTGCCGGAACCGAGCCGGTAGCCATTGGCGACATGTGGCAGCAGCGCGGCCGGCAGTTGTTGATGAAAGCTGGCGTACTGCATGCCCAGCGGGCCGAGAATGTGCGCCTGAGCGTAGTCCTCGAACGACTGGCCGCTGATGCGGGCCACGATGTAGGCGGCAACGCCGGTGGCGTAGTTGGAGTACGCCGGCTTGGTGCCGGGCGCGAAGATCTGCTCGGGCACCCATTCTTTGAGGTACTGCTCGCCGGTGGCCGGATGATCGGGCCCCAACACGATGAGATAGCGCAGGCGTTCTTCCAGGCCCGTGGTATGCGTCATCACCTGGCGCAGCGTGATCGGCTGGCCCTTGGACGGGACCTCGAAGTCGAGATAGGTGTTGATGTCGGTGTCGAGATCGAGACGACCCTGCTCGACGAGCTGCATCACTGCGGTCCAGACGAACAGCTTGGAGATCGAACCGGGGCGGAACAGCGTGGTCCGCGGATCGACCGGCGTGCGCGTGTCGACATCGGAGAAGCCGAACCCGCGCTCGGTGACGACGCGACCGTTCTCGACCACGGTCACCACCGCGCCGGCGAGATCGCCCTGCGCCATCAGATAGGGCACCAGGCCGTCGAGGAAGGTATCGACGCGCGATGCATCGAGCGGGACGTCGCCTGCGGGGGACGCGTCCTGCGCGACGGCGGGCGCTTCGGCAACGGGCGATCCCTGCGCCGGCGCAGGCACCTGCGCCTGCAGCGAAATGCACAGTGCAGCGCTCGCGAGCAGCAGGCCGGACGCGACACGCTGCCAGCGGCGGGGGCCGGGTTTGGACACCGTCATGCCTGGACTCCTGTTCCCCAGACGCTGTCGTCGCAATGGACCAGGCCGTCGTCGTAGCGGACGCCGGGCACGCGGTCTTCGGCCAGCACCAGCGGTCCGTCGAGATCGACCACGTCGCAGTGCTGGCCGACGATGAAGGCCGGCGCCATCGCCCAGCTGCTGCCCATCATGTTGCCGACCATCACCTGCATACCCAGCGTGCGGGCCTTGTCGACCATCGCCAGGCCTTCGGTCAGGCCACCGGACTTGTCGAGCTTGATGTTGATGACGTCGAACAGGCCTTCGAGCGCTCCGATCTCGGACACGTCCTGCACGCTTTCGTCGGCGGCGAACGGCAGCGGCCTGGCGAAACCCTTGAGATCGGCCTCGCGACCGCGTCGCAGCGGCTGTTCGAGCAGACTGACGTCGTTGTCCATCAGCACAGGAATCAGCGCATCGAGCACGTCGATCGTGTAGCCCTGGTTGGCGTCCACGCCGATCCAGACATCCGGCCGCGCCTGACGCACCACCCGGACGCGCTCGCTGTCGATATCCAGTTCGCCGCTGAGTTTGAGCTTGAGCGCCTTGGCCGGTGCATACCGATTGATCGCGATCGACTGCATCGTCGCCGGATCGTCGGCACCGAGCGTCCAGGTGGTGAGCAGCGGACGGACCTGCGGCAGGCCCGCCAGCGCCCATGCCGGCTTGCCTGCGCGGCTGGCCTCCAGATCCCACAAGGCGCAGTCGAGCGCATTGCGGGCGCCGCCGCGCGGCAGCAGTTGCTGCAGGTCGGCGCGGGTGATGCCGGCCTCGATCTGGCTGCGCAGGCCTTCGAGCGTCGCCAGCATTTGCTCGGGCGCGTCGTCGAGGTAGTAGACGCCACTGGCCTCGCCACGGCCGCGGTGGCCCTGGTCTTCCAGTTCCACGCGCAGTACCGGCGCATGCTCGAAGACATAGCCGCTGATCCGGAACGGGGCGAGCATGCGCAGCTTGTCGATCTGCAGGGTCAGTTTCATCGAGGTCTCCAGCCGTCGTGCGGCGAGGGGTCAGTAATCGAGGGCGAAGTCGGCCAGGCCCATCAGGACCAGGACGTAGGCGAGCACACAGGCCGATACCAGCAGCAGAGCGGCCCGAAGGACTGCGAACACGCCGCGTCGGCTGCGCAGGGTCTGCAGCAGGTGCCAGGCCGTCGCGGCGATGCCGCCGACGATGGCGATGACGCTGCCGATGCCCAGCAGGATCACGACCGGGTCGAGGCGGTCGTCGAAGCGTGCGAAATCCGCCGCCCCCCAGCTCATCACGGCCAGGCCGGCGGCCGGCATCAGCAGCATCCAGATGCAGGCCACGCGGCTCAGGCGATACGCGTGCAACGCCGTCGGCGACCAGTCCAGGCGACGTCCATTGCGGCGTCGGACGATGGCCGCGATCGGCCAGGCCAGCACGGTCAGCACCAGCACGACGACCGCGCCGATCAGCAACGGCTTGAGCCAGGTCGCCGAGCGGTAGCCTTCGACCTGCAGGAAGACATTGAATGGCGCCGCCGAGTCGACCGCGAAGCCGACCGGCTGGCCGTCCTCGAGGATCGCCGCCAGACGCACCTCGCTGTGCGTCGCCTGCCACAGCCAGGGGCCGACCGGCTTGAACGTCGTCGGCTGCCCGTTGGGCTGCTTCATGCGCTCGAACCGCAGGCTGCCATCGTCGAGCGCCTGCAGGCGCGGCTGCGACAGGACGCTGATCCGTCCCAGTCCTGTCTCATTGCGTCGGGATTCGCGATAGGCGGGCGTCGCCAGGCGACGCGCCTGGTCGGCGGCCACGGCCGCATCGACGGCAGGCGCCGGCGCGGATGCGACGGCGGGGAAGTAGCGGTCGGCGAAACGCTCCAGCAGTTCACGGCGGATCGGACCGGTGACGCCACCGACGCCTGCACTGTTGAGCGACACGAACAGGCCCACGTCGTGGTCGCGGAACAGGAACAACTGCGAGTGGAACGAGAAGGTGTCGCCGGCGTGCGAGACCACGCGTTGGCCGTTGACGTCGATCTCGTAGAACCCCAGCGCCATCGTGTGCAACGGCGGCGCGAAGCGCGTCTGCGGGGTCAGCATTTGCGCGCTGGTCGACGCCCGGAGGATCGGCGAGTCGTGGCCGCCGGCCGCCGACAGGTGGGCGATCATGAAACGCGCCATGTCCGCGCCGCTCGCCGACATGCCGCCGGCTGGAACGGACGGCGTGACCTCGAATGCGCGCGCGGCGCCCGAGCCGCGTGCGTATCCCTGCGACACGCGTGCGCGCAGCGCCGGCGGCAGCGGCTGCCGGAAGCTGGCGTGCTCCATCCGCAGCGGCGCATAGATCCTGCGCTCGATGTACTCGGGGAAGGGCAGGCCTGAGATGCGCTCGACAATGTAGCCCGCCAGGCTGGTGCCGTAGTTCGAGTACGCCGGCACGGTGCCGGGGGCGAAGATCCGCTTGGGAACCCACTGCGCGAGGTAGGGGCCAAGCGCGAGCCCGTCGGCCTGCGCGATGGCCTCGCTGGTCCACATGGTCTTGATGTTGGCTTCGAACCCGGCCGTATGCGTCATCAGGTGCCGCATCGTGATCGGTGCGCCGCGTCCGGGCACGTCGAAGTCCAGATAGCGGTTGATGTCCGCGTCCAGGTCCAGCTGTCCTGCCTCGACCAGCTGCATCACCGCCGTCCAGGTGAACAGCTTGGAGACCGATGCCACCCGGAACAGGGTGGTGTCGGGATCGACCGGGATCCGCTGCTCGACATCGGCGAACCCGTAGCCGCGGCGCACCAGAATCCGGCCGTCCTTGACCACCGTGACGACCGCGCCGGCGATATCGCCGCGCTCGATCGCATACGGCATGAAGCCGTCCAGCCAAGTGCCAACATCGGCCTCGGTCAATGACGATGCGCCCGCCGGGGACGCGTTCGCCACGCCCCCCGATTGCCGTGCGAAGGCCGGGAAGCTCGCCGCGATGGCGCAGCACAACACGACAAGCCACGTCCACAGACGCATGCGATGACCCTCGACGCAGGAAATCCGGAGGCGATGCAGGTCAGCCCGACACCGCCGAAATTATCTCAATCAGGCTACATTATTCCTGATCGGAAAAATGTCAAACCTTGCGTCGCGGGATGTCCGGAACGGCCGCTTCCAACGCGATCCGTCGCCGAGCCGGCCGCCGCCCGGTCAACGCACGTTGGGCGGGCACAAGGCCCTCGCCGCGCGCCGTGTCGCAAAAAAAACATCCTGATCAGGATGGTGTTCATCCGGCCGTAGTATCGTGCCGGTCACTTCACTGGGAATCACCAAGGCCTGTCGATGAGTCCGAAGAGCCCCACGCTCGGAACCCTGCTGCGCGGCTTGCGCACGCGCAGGGGCTGGACGCTCAGGGAGATGAGCGAACACACCGCCATCCCCCTGTCCACCCTGTCGAAGATCGAGCACGATCGTCTGACCCTGACCTACGACAAGCTCCAGCACTTGGCGCAGCGCCTGAACATGCGCGTGTCGGAGCTGTTTGCCGAACCCGAGCCGGGCGCCGCGCCGCAGGCGGTCACCGCCCGCCGCAGCATCGGCACGCTGGACAAGGCCTTGCGGGTCAAGACCGACAACTACGATTACTTCTATCTGTGCACCGAGTTGCGGCGCAAACGGATGATCCCGATCCTCACCCGGGTCCGTGCCAAGACGACGGCCGAGTTCGGCGATCTGGTGCGCCATCCCGGCGAGGAGTACATCCACGTGCTCGAAGGCCGGATCCAGGTGCACAGCGAGTTCTACGACCCGGTGGTGCTCAGCGCAGGCGAGGGCATCTACATCGACAGCCAGATGGGGCATGCCTACATCGTCGACACCGGCTGCGAGGAAGCCTTGCTGCTCGGCGTGTGCTCGAGCGCGGAGGAAGACCTCATGGAGTCGTTGATCACCATGCACGAGCAGGAAGGCAGCGTCTGAGGCCACCGGGGCCCGGGCCTTGCCATGCAAGTGCATGCAGGGCCTGGGATGTGCAGCAGGCCACGGGCCATAATGCCGGCATGCCGGACCTGCACGCGCACTCTCTGACCGATGCCGCCGCTGCGGACGCGACATGGATGCGCCGGGCGCTGTCGCTCGCTGAGCGGGCGATGGCCGAGGACGACGAGATTCCGGTCGGCGCGCTGGTCGTGTCGCCGCAGGGCGAGGTCATCGGCGAGGGCTGGAATCGCAACATCGCCGAGCACGATCCCAGCGCGCATGCCGAAGTGGTGGCGATGCGCCGCGCGGGCCGGCTCCTGGGCAATCACCGGCTCGTCGGCTGCACGCTGGTGGTCACGCTCGAGCCCTGCGCGATGTGTGCGATGGCGATGATCCATGCGCGGATCGCGCGCGTGGTGTTCGGGGCCTTCGACCCCAAGACCGGCGCGGCGGGCAGCGTGTTCGACGTGCTGGGCGATCCGCGGCACAACCACCGGGTCGAGGTGACGGGCGGGGTGCTGGCCGAGGTCGCCGGGCCGATGCTGACGAACTACTTCCGTCGCAAGCGCGGGCGTCCGCCGCGTTGATCGCGGGCGAGGGGGGGGGGGACCGCTGCGATATCATGCGTGCCACGACAGCGATGGCGACCTGCCCATGAATGCCGACAGGCACAGCGACACCCGGTTGATCTGGATCGATCTGGAGATGACCGGTCTGGACACCGACCACGACCAGATCCTCGAGATCGCCACCGTGATCACCGATGGCGATCTCAACGTGCTGGCCGAAGGTCCGGAGCTGGCCATCGTGCAGCCGCTCGATGTGCTCGAGGCGATGGACGACTGGAACCGCAACCAGCACACGCGCTCGGGGCTGTGGGCGCGTTCGCTGGAGCAAGGCGTCGGCCTGGCCGAGGCGCAGGCGCGCACGCTGGCGTTCCTGCAGCAGTGGGTCGAGCCGGGGCGTTCGCCGATGTGCGGCAATTCGATCTGCCAGGACCGGCGCTTCCTGCACCGGCAGATGCCGGCGCTGGAGAAGTTCTTCCACTACCGCAACCTGGACGTGAGCACGCTCAAGGAGCTGGCGCGCCGCTGGGCGCCGCAGATCCTGTCGGGCTTCACCAAGCATTCGGCGCATACGGCGCTGAGCGATGTGCACGATTCGATCGACGAGCTCCGGCACTACCGGCGCCACATGGCGGCGCTGGCGCAGCCTTGATTCTCTGCCTGCGGTAGAAAGGTGCACGGCTCTAGTGCTCGCTGCGCGAGCCGTTGCGGGGGCCACTTCGGATAGGCATCGGCCTGCCGCCCGGTAGCCGCTCTTCCCTCGGCAGGCCGCTTCGCGGTCCGGCCACGCGAAGCACGCGTGGCGTTCGCATGGATGCGCGGCAGTGCCGCGCACGCCATCCATGCTCACCCTGTCCTGACTCGGGCGCGCGCCCGCTCCGCTTTGCGGATTGGTCCGGCCCGGCGTAGCACGCCGGGCGTTCGCCCGCTCGCGCGGCATGCCGCGCAAGCAGAACGGGCTCACCCATGGCGCGCTTGGCGCGGCCACCGACCGTCAGTCCGCTGCTGCAGACGTGTGCGCTCCGGCTTCGAGTAAACGCAACGTCGCATGCTGGGAGAAATCGCGCACTGGCAGGCTCAGTGCGTCGTGCTGGTCGGGGGTTGCGATAGCGGGCCATGGATGGCCCGCGGCGGCGAGTCAGCCATGGATGGCTGACCGAGCCGGGGAGCAATCCCCGGCCGGCGCGACGCGCGTTCCGGAGAGGAGGCAGTGGAAAAGCAAGATGTCCCTGACCTCGCAAAGAGCCACAAAAAAGCCCGGGAACATCCCGGGCTTTTCGTGGGGCAGGGCGGTCAGCCCGCGCGTGCCTTCGACTTCGCGAGCCGCAGCCAGGTATCGACCACGGTATCGGGGTTGAGCGACACCGACTCGATGCCTTCTTCCATCAGCCATTGCGCCAGGTCCGGATGGTCCGAGGGGCCCTGGCCGCAGATGCCCACGTACTTGCCCTTCGCGCGTGCGGCCTTGATCGCCATCGACAGCAGCTTCTTGACCGCCGGGTCGCGTTCGTCGAACAGGTGCGCGACGATCGACGAGTCGCGATCCAGGCCCAGCGTGAGCTGGGTGAGATCGTTGGAGCCGATCGAGAAGCCGTCGAAGATGTCGAGGAACTCGTCGGCCAGCAGCGCGTTGGACGGGACTTCGCACATCATGATGATCTTCAGGCCGTTCTCGCCCTGCTTCAGGCCGTTCTTCTCCAGCACCTCGACGACCTTGCGTCCCTCGTCGAGCGTGCGCACGAACGGGATCATCACCCACAGGTTCTCCAGGCCCATCGTGTTGCGGACCTTGAGCACCGCGCGGCATTCGAGCGCGAACGCTTCGGCGAACGAATCGTCCACGTAGCGGCTGGCGCCGCGGAAGCCGATCATCGGGTTCTCTTCGTGCGGCTCGAAGTTGCTGCCGCCGATCAGGTTGGCGTACTCGTTGGACTTGAAGTCCGACAGGCGCACGATCACCGGATGGGGCGCGACCGAGGCAGTCAGCGTCGCGATGCCTTCGGCCAGGCGGTCGACGTAGAAGTCGACCGGGCTGCGGTAGCCGATGGTCTTGGCGTCGATCTTCTTCTTGGTCGCCGCATCCTGCCGGTCGTACTGCAGCAGCGCATTGGGGTGCACGCCGATGTGCGCGGCGATGATCATTTCCAGCCGTGCCAGTCCGATGCCGGCGTTGGGCAACTGGCCGAAGTCGAACGCGCGCTCGGGGTTGGCGACGTTCATCATGATCTTCAGCGGCGCCTCGGGCATCGAGGTCAGATCGGTCGTGGTGCGATCGAACGGCAGCTTGCCGGCATAGATGTAGCCGGTGTCGCCCTCGGCGCAGCTGACCGTGACTTCCTGGCCGTCCTCGATCGTTTCCAGCGCATTGCCGGTACCGACGACGGCCGGCACGCCGAGCTCGCGAGCGATGATCGCGGCGTGGCAGGTGCGGCCGCCGCGATTGGTGACGATCGCCGAAGCACGCTTCATCACCGGCTCCCAGTCAGGATCGGTCATGTCGGCCACCAGCACATCGCCCGGCTGCACCCGATCCATGTCCTCGAGCCGGCGCACCACGCGCGCCACGCCCGCGCCGATCTTCTGGCCGATCGCGCGGCCCTCGCAGACCACCTCGCCGCGCTGCTCCAGCGAGAAACGCTCGATCTGGGTGTTCTTGGCGCGCGACTTCACCGTCTCCGGACGCGCCTGCACGATGAACAGCTTGCCGCTGGCGCCGTCCTTCGCCCACTCGATGTCCATCGGGCGCTGGTAGTGCTCTTCGATGATCAACGCCTGGCGTGCGAGTTCCTGCACGTCCTCATCGTCGAGGGAGAAGGTGTTGCGCAGTTCGGCCGGCGTGTCCTCGGTGCGTACCCGCTCGCCGGGGACGTCGGAGTAGACCATCCGCAGCTGCTTGGCACCGATCGAGCGGCGCAGAATCGCCGGCTTGCCCGCCTTGAGCGTCGGCTTGTAGACGTAGAACTCGTCGGGATTGACCGCGCCCTGGACGACCATCTCGCCCAGGCCGAAGCTCGAGGTCACGAACACCACATCGCGGAAGCCCGACTCGGTGTCAAGCGTGAACAGCACGCCCGAGGCGCCGATGTCCGAGCGCACCATCAGCTGCACGCCGGCCGACAGGAACACGTCCTCGTGCTTGAAGCCGTGGTGGACGCGGTAGGCGATCGCGCGGTCGTTGTAGAGGCTGGCGAAGACCTCCTTGACCTTGTGCACGACGTCGTCGGCGCCGGTGACGTTGAGGAAGGTCTCCTGCTGGCCCGCGAACGAGGCGTCGGGCAGGTCCTCGGCGGTGGCCGACGAGCGCACGGCCACGGCGATGTCGCCGCCGCCGTTCTCCGACGCCAGCTTTTCGTAGGCGGTGCGGATGTCGGCGTCCAGCTCGGGCTGCAACGGGGCCTGGGTGACCCAGCCGCGGATCTCGCGGCCAGCGGCGGTCAGCGCGCCCACGTCCTCGACATCGAGCGGCGCGAGCCGGTCGAAGATGCGCTGGTGCAGATCGTTGTGCGCAATGAACGCCTTGAACGCGTCGGCCGTCGTGGCGAAGCCCCCGGGGACCGAGACGCCCAGCTTGGCCAGGTTGCCGATCATCTCGCCGAGGGAAGAATTCTTGCCGCCGACCTGGGCCAGGTCGGTGAGTCGAAGGTCGTGCAGCCACAGGATATTGGCGCTCAAGAGGAGGCTCCGTGTCGCGTGATCGGGGAGACCGGACCGGCGGGTCCGGCTGAGACGGGTTATTTTAGCCCTCCCGGGCGCCGCGGCGCTCGCCGATGCGACGGCTTCCGTCATGCCGACATCCCGTCCCGTGTTCTACGTCTCAGATGGCACCGGTATCACCGCCGAGACCATCGGCCACAGCCTGCTGACCCAGTTCAGCGGCACGCAGTTCAGCACCAACCGGATTCCGTTCGTCGACAACGCCGAGCGCGCGCGCGAAGTCGCGGCGCTGATCCGCGCCCGTGGCGAGGCCATGGGGGCACGTCCGATCGTCGTCAGCTCCTGCGTCGACCCGGGCCTGGCGACCATCCTGGAGGAGAGCGGGGCCCTGGTGCTCGACGTGTTCGCGCCGTTCATCGAGCCGCTGGAGCGCGAACTGGTCGAGGCGCGCGAGTCGCGCGTCGGGCGTGCCCACGGCATGGTGGACTTCGACACCTACCACCGCCGCATCAACGCGATGAACTTCGCGCTCGCGCACGATGACGGCATGTCGGTCAACTACGACGAGGCCGATGTGATCCTGGTGGCGGTGTCGCGCGCCGGCAAGACGCCGACTTGCATCTACCTGGCGCTGCACCACGGCGTGCGCGCGGCGAACTATCCGCTCACCGACGAGGATCTCGAGCACGATCGGCTGCCGCCGCGGCTGCGCGCGCACCGGGCCAAGCTGTTCGGACTGACGATCGACCCGGTGCGCCTGGCCCAGATCCGCCAGGAGCGGCGCCCGAACTCGCGCTACGCCAAGCTCGAGACCTGCCGCCAAGAGGTCAGCGCGGCCGAGTCGCTGTTCCGGGCCGAGCGCATTCCGGTGCTGAGCACCACCCATACCTCGATCGAGGAGATTTCCAGCAAGGTGATGTCGACCCTGGGCATCGAGCGGGTGATGTACTGACGCGGCGCGGACCGGGGCTGCCGGGCGGTTCACTGCACGGCGTGTAGGATCGCGTCATGGCCAATGTCGACTCCACTCGTGTCCGGATGCCCGCCCTGGGCCGCTTCGGCTGGCTGATGGCGCTGTATGCCGAGAACCACGTCCGGCTCACCCGGCTGTTCCATCCCGGCGACCTGTCTCCCGGCCCCTACCTGTCACAGGCGTCGGGTACGCCGACGGTCCGGCTCGACGTGATCGCGCAGCATCGCTACACCACCGAACTGCGGCTGAGCTACACCATGCTCGATCCGCTGACCGGCGAGCCGGATCCCTCTGCGCACCTGCGCCTGTATCGCGACGCCGGCCAGGTCGAGGCGACGCATTGCTACGTCGGCCGGCGCTGGCAAGACGTCATCGGCATGTTTCCGCCGCCGGCCGAAGTGGTCGACCACCGCTTGCGCATGAACACGTTCCTGGGCAAGTGGCTGCAATATCTGGTGGAGCAGGGCCATGGGGTTGCAACTTTGCGTCCGAATCTGGATGATGCGCGCCTCGCTCGCAACGAAGCCGAACTTCTCGGCTGAAGGCACCCATCCGGAGGCCGCAAGTTGCGAGTGAGATGGAAGCGAAAACTTGTTGACGTTGCCGCACGGCATCCCTACAATTTCGCGCTTCCCACTGTGGGGCCATAGCTCAGCTGGGAGAGCGCCTGCATGGCATGCAGGAGGTCGGCGGTTCGATCCCGCCTGGCTCCACCACAATTTCGTCGCGAACCACAAGGCCGGTCCGCGACATGATGCAGGCTTCTGCGTCCCCATCGTCTAGAGGCCTAGGACACCACCCTTTCACGGTGGACACCGGGGTTCGAATCCCCGTGGGGACGCCACTCAACGCTCTGCGAACGGGTTGCTTCGATGCGAAGCGGCCCGTTTTTTTTTGTCCCGCGCGGCACACTGCCGTCATGACGGATCGACGCCACAGGAGTAGCGTTTCGCCAGGCGCCTAGGGGGGAGACGGACGTGAGATCGATGCATGAGGCCGACCGGATCGCGTTGATCCGCAGTCTGGATCTGTTGTCGCTGGCGGGGCATCCTGAATTGGACAGAATCGTGTCCCTGGCTGCGTTCGCATTCCGGGTGAAGACGGTCCTCATCTCCCTGGTCGACGAGGTGGACCAGCACTTCCTGTCCTGTGTCGGCACCGAGCTGCGCGGGAGCAGCCGCGAGATCTCGGTCTGCACGCATGCAATCGAGCAGGACGACATCTACGAGGTCTGCGACCTGACCGCCGACCCGCTGTTCGCGCGCAATCCGCTGGTCACGCAGGTCCCTTGCATGCGGTTCTACGCCGGTGCGCCGCTGGTGCTCGGCGACGGCTACAAGGTCGGAACGATCTGCTTGATCGACTACGCGCCGCGCCGGCTGGACGATGTCGAGCGCGAGCAGCTACGTTCGTTTGCGCACCTGGTGGTGGGGCAGATCTCGCTGCTCCGGTCGATGGGGCGGCGCGACCCGGTGACCGGCCTGGCGAACCGCCAGCAGCTGGCTTGGGACCTGCGCGAATCGCTGCGGCATGCATCGCCCGGGATACCGGCCCTGTCGTACCTGTGCATCATCGACGTGCTCGATCTGGCCAGCGCCCACCGCTTGAACCAGGCCCTGGGGGTGGCGCCGGTCGAATCGATCATCCGGCAGTTGGGCTATCGCCTGACCGACGCCCTGGGCGACACCGCACGGCTGTACCACGTCGGCGTGACCCGGTTCGCCTTCGTGCTGGCGAACGTGGCGGAAGGAGACGTCGAGGCGGTCCTCGAAGACCTGCGCGAGCGGCTCAGCGAGCCGGTGGTGAGCAGCGGCTTGACCTTGCAGGCCGTGTTCCACGCCGGTGTGGCGAGTTTCTCCGCGGACGATGCCGCCGATGTGCTGCGCCGTGCCGTCACCGCGATGCATGCGTCGCTGGAGACCGGTGCGACCTGGTGCGCGTACGACCGTGATCGCGACGCCCGCCTGCAACGTCATTACCGCCTGGCCACGCAGGTCGAGCGCGCGCTGGAGACGCATGAGTTCTCGCTGATGTACCAGCCCCGGCTGCGTCTGTCGACCGGGCGTCTGCATTCGGTCGAGGCCTTGCTGCGCTGGCGGCATCCCGAGTACGGCGACATCGCCCCCGACGAGTTCATCCCGGTCATCGAAGGCACGACGCTGATGCCGTTGGTCACCCGCTGGGTGCTGCGCCAGGCGCTCGTGCAACTGCAGGCCTGGGAGCAGCAGGGGGTCGTGCTCGACATCTCGGTCAACCTGTCGGGTGCGGATTTCCGCGATGGACAGCTGCCGGATTACGTCGCCGGGCTGGCCCGCGAGTTCGGCGTCGCGCCGCCGCGACTGGAGCTGGAGGTCACCGAGGGCGAATGGCTGCGCGACAAGGGCCGGGTCGCCGCCCAGCTCGCCGCGCTGCAGGCGCAGGGGTTCAACATCGCGATCGATGATTTCGGCGCGGGCTACAGCAACTTCTCGTACCTCAACGAGCTGCCTGCCACTACGATCAAGATCGACCGCGGGCTGCTCGCTGGCATCGAGACCAGCGAGCGCCGCGCGCGGCTGGTCAGGACGGTGCTCAAGCTGTCGGCCGAACTGGGCTATCGCACGGTCGCCGAGGGCGTGGAATCGCCCGAGCAGATGGCCAGACTCCGCGAATGGCAGTGCGACGAGGCGCAGGGCTATCTCGTCTCGCGGCCGCTCGCGCCCGAGGCATTGGTCGCGCTGCTCCGGCAACAGGCGGATGCGGAGGGCGTCCCGCTCGCCGGTGCCGGGCGGGACGGCCCGGTATAATCGGCATCGATGCCCCGGATCTCCGCCACTGCCGTCCGCATCCTGCTGCTCGCACTGCTGCTGATCGAGGCGACGGGCGTCGTCTTCGCTTCGCCCCCGATCCCGCGCGATATCGCGACGCACGACGCCGGCCATGGAGGCGGCGCCGATGCTTCTCCTTGTCACGGCGATGCCGAGCAGGCGCCGTCGGAGCCGGGCAGGGCCAACACACCCCACGCGGCGTGCGACGACGACGGTTGCCGTTGCCTCCACGGCTGCAGCATCGCGCTCATGCCGCGCCTCCGCCCGCTGATGCTGCTGCCCCGGCCGACGCGCCACGACGCGCACGGACTGCAGGTGCGTGCAGATCCTGCCCCTGTCCAACCGAACCGCCCTCCCATCGCCCACCTCTGATCCGCATCGATCGCCCACCCCGCGAGGGGCAGGGCGCAGCGCCCGTGTGACCGGGCTCCCTACGGATGGAGTAGCGATGACTTCCGATATGTTCTCTGGCCGCGGCGGCTTCGACCCCGCGCGCCGCCGTTTTGTCCAGGGCCTGGCGCTCGGTGGCCTGGCCGCCGGCCTCGGCGCCTGGCCGCGCCCGTCCTGGGCACTGCAATCCCCGCACGGTCGGATCCTGGCCGGCACCGACTTCGACCTGGTGGTCGGCGAGACACTGGTGAACTTCACCGGCCGCACCCGGCCGGCCGCGACCCTCAACGGCAGCCTGCCCGCGCCGATCCTGCGCTGGCGCGAAGGCACCACGGTCACCTTGCGCGTGCGCAATGCGCTGCCGGCCGGCTCGATCTTCGGCGACATGACCTCGGTGCACTGGCACGGCATCGTGCTGCCGGCGAACATGGACGGCGTGCCGGGCATGAGCTTCGACGGCATCCATCGCGGCGAGACGTTCCAGTATCGCTTCGACGTACGCCAGGGCGGCACCTACTGGTACCACAGCCATTCGGGGTTCCAGGAACAGGCGGGCATGTACGGCGCGCTGATCATCGACCCGATCGCGCCCGAACCCTTCGCCTACGACCGCGACTACGTCGTGCTGCTGACCGACTGGACCGACCTCGATCCGCATGCGCTGTTCACGCGGCTCAAGCAGATGGCCGAGCACGACAACTGGTACAAGCGCACGGCCGGCGACTTCGCCCGCGACGTGCGTCGCGACGGCTGGCGCGCCACGCTCGCCGACCGCCGCGCGTGGGGGCAGATGCGGATGACGCCGACCGACCTGTCCGACGTCAATGCGCACACCTACACCTACCTGATGAACGGCACGACGTCGCCAGGCAACTGGACCGCCCTGTTCCGGAGCGGCGAGAAGATCCGCCTGCGTTTCATCAACGGCTCGGCGATGACCTACTTCGACGTCCGCATCCCGGGCCTGAAGATGACCGTCGTTGCGGCCGACGGCCAGTACGTGCACCCGGTGACGGTCGACGAGTTCCGCATCGCTGTGGCCGAGACCTTCGACGTGATCGTCGAGCCTTCAGGCCAGGATGCCTACACGATCTTCGCCCAGGACATGGGCCGGACCGGCTTCGTCAGCGGCACGCTCGCCGTACGGGAGGGCTTGCGCGCACCGGTCCCTGCGGTCGACCCACGGCCGATCCTGACCATGGACGACATGGGCCACGGCGGCATGCATGGCATGGATCATGGTGCGGGGCAGGGCATGGGGCAGGACGGCCATGCGGCAGGCGCGCACGGTGACGGCCACGACCACGCCGCGATGGGGCATGGTGCCATGCCGATGCAGGCGCACCCCGACAGCGAGCGCGGCAACCCGCTCATCGACATGCAGACCATGACCCCGGCGCCGAAGCTCGACGATCCCGGCATCGGGCTGCGCGACAACGGCCGCACGGTGCTGACCTACGGGGCGATGCGCAGCCTGTTCGACGACCCGGACGGCCGCGCGCCGTCGCGCGATGTCGAGCTGCACCTGACCGGCCACATGGAGAAGTTCGCCTGGTCGTTCGACGGCATCAAGTTCAGCGACGCCGCGCCGCTGCGGCTCAACTACGGCGAGCGCATGCGCATCGTGCTGGTCAACGACACGATGATGACCCATCCCATCCACCTGCATGGCATGTGGAGCGACCTGGAGGACGACGACGGCCGCTTTCAGTTGCGCAAGCACACCGTCGACATGCCGCCCGGTACGCGCCGGAGCTTGCGCGTGCGCGCCGACGCGCTCGGTCGCTGGGCCTTCCACTGCCACCTGCTGTATCACATGGAAGCGGGCATGTTCCGCGAAGTGCAGGTGGTCGAATGAGCGCCGCCACCTCGCATCCCAGGTGCATGCCCTCGTTGCTCGCCGCTGCGCTGCTCGTTGCTGGCGGCGCGCAGGCGCAGGACCACGCGCATGGCCACGGCCATGGCGAAACGCATCGACCGCCGTCGACGGCCGCATCGCATGGCGCGTCCGCACACCGGCACCCTGCCCCCGCTGCGCCCAAGCAAGCGGGGCAGGGCGCGCATCGAACCACTGTGAAAACGACCCGTCCGCATCCCCGGACGGACCATGGCGTACATGCGGATCGGACGGCGCACGAGACACCTGCTGACGATGCGGCGCGCCTGCAACAGGCGATGCCCGCAAGTGCCCGACATCCCGCCCGCGATGATTCGCAGGTGGACCACTCCAGAATGAATCATGCTGGGATGGATCACGCAGGGATGGAGGCTGCAGCAGGACACCCAGCAGCCGCCGAGATGGAGGGCCACTCCGGACCTGCGCCTGGGGCAGGCGACTTGCCTGCGGATGCGCCTCCGCGCACGCCAATTCCTGCGCTCACTGAGGCCGATCGCGAGGCCGCATTTCCGTCGTTGCATCCCCATGCGATGGGCGATTCGGCGATCCGCCATCTTGTACGCGTCGACCGACTCGAAGGCTTCGATACCGATCACGGCCATGGCCTGGGCTGGGAAGTGGACAGCTGGATCGGCGGCGATCTGCACCGCTTGTGGCTCAAGTCCGCCGGCGAGCGCGTGGCCGGCCGCACCCACGACGCTTCGCTGGATGCGCTCTATGGCCGCAGCGTGTCGCCGTGGTGGGACGTCGTCGCCGGCGCTCATCACGTGTTCGCGCCGGGGCGTGCCAAGACCTACGCAAGTCTCGGCGTGCAGGGGCTGGCGCCGTACTTCTTCGAAGTCTCGGCAATGGCGCATGTCGACGATCGCGGCCGCGTGCTCGCCGAGCTGGAGATCGAGTACGAATTGTTGCTGACCAACCGCCTGATCCTGCAGCCGGCGGTCGAGCTCTCGGCCGCCAGCGAGTCGGATCCCTCGCGCCGGATCGGCAGCGGCCTGAACGGGATCGAAGCCGGTCTGCGGTTGCGCTACGAGGTTACCCGGCGCTTCGCGCCGTACATCGGCGTCGTGCACGAGCGCAGCTTTGGCCAGACCCGGGCGCTAGCGCAGGCCGACGGCGGCAGCGGACGCGAGACGCGCTGGGTGATCGGGGTCAGGACCTGGTTCTAGCCGACGCGGTCTAGTCTTGGCGGCAGCGCCGGACCGATGCGCCGGGGCCTTCGGCCCCGGTCGCCATCGGACGCACATGCGCCACCAGCGTGAGCAGCATCTTGCCCGGTTCCTCGTTCATGACCTCGTGTGCCGACTGCTCGAACCAGACCAGTTCCTTGCACGGCGCGTCGACGGTCGCGAACCATTCGGCCGCCAGTTCGGACGACACATTGTGGTCGTGGCGACCCAGAAACAGGAACAACGGGGTCTGGAGCTCGCGGATCGTGGTCATGTCCAGCGTCAGGACCCCAGACAGGAGATGCGTCATCGAGTAGTCATTGCCGGCCCAGACCGCTGCCAGATCGGCATCGGTGTACTCGGGTGCCAGCCACAGGGCTGCAGCCTCGGCCTGTCCGCCGCGGCGGTTGTGGACCATGCCGCCATAGTGGTTGAGCCATTTGCGTTGCTTGAACAGATCGTCCAGCGGGACCGGCGCCGTGCCCTGCGCGTAGGGCTGCAGCGACATCAATTCCTCGACAGCTTCCGCATTGCCGTCCTGGCGAGCCTGTTCCAGCGTCCATGCCCAGCCACGACGCTCGCTTTCCGGTGCATTCGAGATCTGGCCGACGCCGATGTAGGCATGCAGCCACTCCGGCCGCTGTCGCGCCACTTCGAGTCCCAGATAACTGCCCCAGGACTGGCCCAGCACGAAGATCCTGTCCTGCGAGAACGCCTCGCGCAGCCAGGCCACCATCTCCACGGCATCGGCCACCATGCGTTCGCGGGTCATCGTCGGGGCGATCGCGTCGGGATCATGGCTCGCGTAGGTTTTGCCCGCGCCGCGCTGGTCCCACTGCACGACCGTGAAAAACTCCTCCCAGCCACGCTGGAAGTACCAGCTCGTCGGCATCGACACCCAACCCGGACCGCCGTGGAGCATCAACAGCACGGGATTGCGGCGATCGCTGCCGCGAATGGAAACCCATTGATCGATGCCGCCGATCCGGACTTTCTCGAGGCGTTCGACACCGTGATCGGTGACCACGCGCCGCATGTCGGCAACGATGGCCACGCTGTCTTCCCGGGTCTTGGACACCTGCGCGTCGGCGGCGTGCAAAGACGTTGGCAGCAGAAGGAGCGCGAGCGCCGCCGCAGCGCAAGCGGTGGACAGCAGCATGGCAGCAGTTGCGGGCCGGAGAATGCGGCGAAGCGACATCGAATGCCTGTCATGATGGAACGGGGCGCCGATGATGCCATGCCACAGCGGGCAGGACTGCCGGATGCGCGCGCATGCAGGACGGCGCCACGGTCCGCGTCACACCAGCGCGGTGTGGATCGTCAGCGCATCTGGCCTTGCGACGCTGCCTCCGCACCATCGGCCCGGGTTGCCTGAGCAAGTGAACGCAGCGCAGCGCGCATGACGCGGGCGGCGGGCCCGAGCGGGCGGTCGTTGCGGTGCGCCAGATACGACGCGAGATCCACGCGCCCGTGTTGACCGAGCGCGGGAACATCGAGCCGCTTCAACCGTCCCGACGCCAGTTCGGCCTCGACGGCCCACAGCGGCAACCGGCCCCAGCCCAGGCCTTCGCTGATCATCACGTGCTTGATGTCCTGTCCGGCCACCCGCCAGGTGCTGGGCGACAGCACGCCGAAATCCTTGTCCGCGCTCCGTGCGCTGGCGTCTTCGAGCACGATCTGCAGATGCTCGGCCAGCGCCGATGGCGTCAGGCCGCCGGGCGGGCTGGCCAGCGGATGGCCGGCTGCGGCCACCGCGACGAACGGCACCGGCGACAAAGCCTCGAGCTGGATCTCCGGCTCCCGGAACTCTTCGCCCACGGTGATGGCGAGCGTGCAACGTCCCTCGCGCAGCGCGGCCAGCGGCTCGCCCAATGGGGCTGCACGCAGACGCACGGCAACGGACGGGTAGTGTCGATGCATCGCGTCGAGGGCGTGGGCGACCGCGTGGATCGGGAACAGCGTATCGACGACCAGCGACAGGCCCAGTTCCACACCTTCGCCCAATCCGCGTGCGCGGGCGCGCATCGCATCGGCCCGCAGCACGATGCCCCGGGCATCGGCGAGCAGGGCACGCCCCTCGGGGGTCAGGGCCGGCCGACGACCGGAACGGTCGAACAGGCGTACCCCCAATTGCGTCTCCAGGCTTGCGATTGCGTGACTCACCGCAGATTGCACCCGCCGGATGCGCTTTGCGGCCGCGCGGAAGCTTCCGGTGTCGGCCACGGCCACCAGGACGCGCAGTTGGTCGAGGGTCAGGCCGTCGATCATTGATCTATTCCATCGATCGGATCGAGCAAAATATTAGCACTTCCGTAGATCGGATGCCGCTGCGAAGGTGGCCACGATTCCCGTGGAGATACTTCGCATGCCCAGGGTTCTGGTGCTGTACTACTCGGCCTACGGCCATATCGAAACGATGGCGCACGCGGTTGCCGACGGCGCCCGGGGCGCCGGCGCCGAGGTTGCGGTCAAGCGGGTGCCCGAACTGGTGCCCGAAGGCGTGGCCAGCCGCGCGGGTTACAGAACCGACCAGTCCGCTCCGGTCGCGACCGTGGCCGAGTTGCCGGAGTACGACGCGATCGTCGTGGGCACGCCGACGCGCTACGGCAACATGGCCGCGCAGATGAAGAATTTCCTCGACCAGACCGGCGGACTCTGGGTCCGCGATGCGCTGGTGGGGAAAGTCGGCAGTGCGTTCACATCGACCGGCGGCCAACACGGCGGCCAGGAAACCACGCTCCAGTCCACCCACACCGTGTTGCTGCATCTGGGCATGGTGATCGTGGGCCTGCCGTACACGTTCAAGGGCCAGCTGCGCATGGACGAGGTGACCGGCGGAACGCCGTACGGGGCATCGACGCTGGCCAGCGCAGAGAACGACCGCGATCGCCAGCCCAGCGCCAACGAACTGGAAGGCGCCCGGTTCCAGGGCGCCCATGTGGCCCGGATCGCCGCGGCCCTGGCCGGGCACGCCGGGCTGCGAGGGGAGGCGTCACCATGACCTCGCATCGCCTAGATGGGCCCGTGCCCATGGCTGCCACGAGGGACCGGCTCGCGCTGTCGCTGGTCGTTGGTGCGGGCATCGTCTCCGCCTTCCAGGTGGGCAAGGCGACCCTGGCGCTGGAATCGATCCGCCTGGATCTGGGCGTGGACTTGTCGGCCGCCTCCTGGGTGCTGTCGGCGTTCGCGATGGTCGGGGCGCTGGTCAGCGTGCTGGTCGGGGCGGTGTCGGACCGGATTCAGGCGCGCCCGACGGTCGTCGCCGGGCTGCTGCTGCAGGCGGTCGGCTCAGCGCTGGGCGCGATGGCACCGGGCCTTGGCCTGCTGCTGGCGGCACGGGCGCTGGAAGGGCTGGGTTTTCTCGCCGTGACCGTGGCCGCGCCTGTGCTGGTGGTGGCGGCAACGTCCCCCGCGACACGCAAGCAGGCGTTCGCCGCGTGGGCGATGTTCATGCCCCTGGGGATGGCGCTTGTGCTGTTCGCGGCGCCGGGACTGGCCACCCTGGGATGGCGCGGCCTGTGGTGGGCGAATGCGGCCCTGCTGGCTGTGTATGCACTGGTCCTGGTGTCGGGCACACGGGATCTGCCTCCAACCGAGGGGCAGGGCGAGGGCCGCCACTGGCAGCACGGCCTGCGACGGGTGCTCGAAGACAGGGGCGCATGGTGGCTCGCCGGCCAGTTCTGCGCCTACACCGCGATGTTCTTCGCCCTGTTCGGATTCCTGCCGACGCTCCTTGGCGAGCGTCTCGGGGTCGGCGGATCCACCGCCGGCATGCTCAGCGCGCTCGCCGTTCTGGCCGGCGCTGCCGGATGTCTGGCCGGCGGCATGCTGCTGCAGCGCGGCCTCGACGCGCCCCGGATCCTGCGCGCAAGCTTCGCGACCCTGGCGCTGTGCAGTCTGGGCATTCTGGCCCTGCCACTGCCCGGCGAACTGGCTTACCTGCTGTGTGTGCTGTTCTCGTTCGTCGGGGCATTCATTCCGGTCGCGATCTTCGATGCGGCGCCGCGCCTGGCCAGGCGACCGGGCACGCTCGGCTCGATCGTGGGCCTGGCCACGCAAGGCAATAACGTCGGGATCGTCATCGGCCCGGTACTCGCCGCAGGCGTGGCCAGCGCCGGGAGCTGGCACTGGGTGGCACTGCCGCTGGTGCTGATCGCCCTGCTGGCGATGCACGCCACGCCTGCCGGCCGGCACCCGTTGGCGCCAGGCCAATGAGGGTGATTGCCGGCATCGCTGTGCTCGCTTTGGCCGGGGGATCGATGTGCCAGGCGCAGGCGGACGTGACGCTGCCGCCGGTGAACCTCGGTGACAGTACGTTTCAGGACGGGATCGCTGGGCCGGGCTGGATGGCCCAGCTGACCCTGTCGGCGCATCGTGCGCAGCGGTCTCTGGATGACCGTGGGCAACGTACGCTCGATGCAGCGCAGTTCGAATCCGTGGTGCTGCTCGGCCAGCTCAGCGTGATCTCCAACCGCCGCGTCCTGGGCGCCCATTGGGGTGGAGAACTCATCGTGCCGTGGGTCCATGCGCAGAGCACGCCCGCGCACGACAGCCCTGTGCACACGCACGGCCTCGGCGATGTCTTCATCAGTCCGCTGATTCTGCAATGGCCGCAGACGCGCCTCGGCGGACGGCCGTTCTGGCAGCGCCTCAACCTCAATGTGACCCTGCCCACCGGACGCTACAGCACGCCCGGCCGCCTGGACGCGGGACGCAACGTGCTGCAGTTCAATCCGCACTACGCGTTCACGTGGGAGCGGTCCGATGCCTGGGAGCTCAGCGGTCGCGTGCACTACCTGTGGACCCGTGCCAACCACGATCCCGCGCCCGACCTCGACGCCGCCGACGTGCAGGCCGGGCAAGCGGTGCATCTCAACGCATCGATCTCGCGTTCGGCTGGCCAGGACCTGCGCATCGGCGCTGCGCTGTACGCGCTGGTCCAGGTCACCGACGACCGCATCGACGGCGTTCCACAACCGGGACGCGAGCGCATTGTGGGTGTCGGGCCCGCACTGGGCTGGTCGCGTGGCGCCGTCTCACTGCACGCCGCGGCGTACGTCGAGACCCTGGCGAAGGATCGCTCCGAAGGCACCCGACTCAGTCTGCGTTACGCCGCGCGATTCTAGGCAAAGCCCCCGCGCAGGCGCGGAGGAGGGCCTTCGGCCTTCGGCCGTCGCCCGATCACCGGGCGACGGCGCGCTCGTTCGAGGCCTCATCGCGCAGCCACTGGCAGAACGCGTCCACGGCCGGCGTCGGCACCGGCGTGTCGCGGCGCACCAGCCAGAACGCGTACGCATTCTCCGACGCCTGCGCGTAGGGTTGGACCAGCCGGCCTTGCTTCAGATCGTCCGCGACCAGCGGAGCGATTCCCAGTGCCACCCCGTGCCCGGCGATCGCAGCTTCCTGCGCGAGGTAGGCGCTGGTGAACACCGGCCCGGTGCCGGCGTCGGCGTCGGCCGCACCTGCAGCCGCGAGCCAGTCCGACCAGCCGGGCACGCCGGGCCGACCGACCGCAGTCCGGTCGTGCAGGAGCGTGTGGTGGCGCAGGTCGGCAGGCGTGCGCAGCGGATGGGGGCCGAGCAACAGGGCAGGGGCGCAGACGGGGAACACCGCCGCGTCCATCAGGCGTTCCGCATGCACGTCCGTATAGCCGCCGGCGCCATAGCGAAGTCCCACATCGAGGCCATCGCGCACGAAGTCCGCCGGGGCGTCGCCGGTTTCGATCCGGACCTGGATGCCGGGCCATACCCGATGGAAACGATGCAGCCGCGGCACCAGCCACTTCGCCGCGAAGGATTCGAGCGTTGTCACCCGCAGCACCGTTGTGGCCTGGGACATCGCCTGGTCCAGTGCCCGATCCAGATGCCCGAACACCTCGCCCAGCGTCGCCGCCAGTGCCTGGCCCGCTTCGGTGAGCTCGACCGCACGGTGATGACGCTGGAACAGAGGCAGCCCGAGATACGCCTCCAGTTGCTTGACCTGATGGCTGACCGCGGCCGGGGTCACGAACAACTGACGGGCCGCGGCATTGAAACTCAGATGGCGCGCCGCCGCCTCGAAGGTGCGGAGCGCATTGAGCGGAGCGGGGCGGCGAGATCTCACAAGAGGTGCGACCGTTCGAGGCGGCGAGCATCGTATCGCGTTAGTTTTTCTGATGCGAACCACAACACAACTCGTTTGTCGCGTGCGCGCAGCATCGCGACCATGCGCGGGCTTCCCACAGGACAACTGCCATGCGCGTCGAGGAATTGTGTTCGGATGTAGTGATGTTTGTCGGCGATGAGGTCGAATCCGTCGCCACCGCGTTCGTCGACCACGACGAGGTGCTGCTGGTCGATGCACTGGGCAGCGAAGCCGACGCGGCGTGGTTGCGCGATACCTTGTGCGGACAGATGGGGAAGACGGTGCGCCTGATCGCGACCACACACTTCATGAGTGACCACATCGCGGGCCTGGTGCAATTTCCCGGTGCTCGGGTCCTGGCGCACCGGCACCACCGGCAGACCTTCCTGTCGCAGAATCGCCGCGTCGACGCGTTCTACCGAGAACCCGACTTCGTCTTCAACGACATGGCGCTGCGCTGGGGCCGGCACCAGTTGCGCCTGCTCTACAACCCGGGCAAGTCCATGGATCACGTCAGCGTGGACGTGCCGAGCGCTGATCTGGCCTGCGTGGGCGACAACATCGTCGGGAACATCGTGTACCTGTCGAAAGCCGATCCGCAATTGCAGCGCGCCGCCATCGGTCGGATCCGTCAGCTCGGGCGCGCGCGAATCATCGGTGGACACATCGGCGTCTTCGATGCAACGGTGCTCGAGCACGCCCAACAGTATCTCGACAACATCCAGCGACACGTCGTGCGCATCCGCAGGCAGGCATCGCCGGACGCGGTCGCGGCACGCATTGCCGAGATCCGGATCGAGGACTGTGTCGCACCGGGCGTCGCGCCGGTCGCCTTCGAGCGCGCATGGCACACCCACAATCTCGAAGCGATCGTCGCGCAATCCATCTTCGCGCTGGATGCGGCGCTGGCGTCGATGGAGCAGGGCGCATGAGGGCCGTCGCACGCGCCCGGCCGGTCGATTCCGGCCGCAGGCGCTTTCTGACGGGCTGCACGGGCCTGGCCGCGACGATGGTGCTGCCGAGTGCGGTCTGCAACGCGGCGGCCGCACCACAACCGCTGCGGATCCAGCGTTTGGCCTGGGCGGGGATCCGGCTGCAATTGCCGGAGGCGACACTGTTCATCGACCCGCTCGTCGATCCGCAGGCGTGGGGCGCTTCGCTTCCAGACACACTCGTGCCGGTGGGCGATGCCATCGGCGAGGCCAGTGTGCTGATCACGCATGGCCATTCGGACCACTTCGATATCCAGGCGACCGCATCTGCCTTGCGACAAGGCGGCGTGTTCGCCTATCCAGCCGGGCTCCACCCCAGCCCGTTGCCTGACGGCGTCCGTGCCAGGCCCAGCCCGCTCTGGGAGCCGCAGCTGATCGGCGACTTCACCGCCACGCCCGTGCCAGCAGTCGATGGCTATGGAGACACCCAGGTCTCGTGGGTCGTGTCCGCTGGCGGGCGGCGCATTTTCCATGGCGGCGACACGCTATGGCACGGCCATTGGTGGCGGATCGGCCGTCAGTTCGGGCCGTTCGACGCGGTGTTCCTGCCGGTCAACGGTGCCCGGTTCGGGTGGCGACACCCCGTCAGCGGCCTGCCCGGTGTGCTGACGCCCGAGCAGGCAGTGGCCGCGGCCGCGATTCTGGGCGCGCGCACGTTGGTGCCGATCCATTACGGGGTTCGTGACATGGAGGCCTACGTCGAGGTGGACGATCCCATCGGCGCACTCCGTGCCGTCGCCCGACAACGGGATGTCCCGGTGCAGGTGTTGACGCCCGGAGACTGGATCGCGTGGCCGGCCTGAGTGGGCTGCAACCGCGCGTCAGCCACTGGAGCCGTCGACGCGTCACAGCCCAGCGTGCCGAATCGTCAAACCTATATCTGGGCACACGCGCCCGCGCTGGAGACTGACGATGCACGCCACCGATTCCCCCTCACAACCGGTGCCGGTCGACCGAGTACTGCCCGATGTCTATCGCGCACTACTCGCCGTGCACACAGCCAACGATCGCCACGGACTACCGCAGGCCTTGCGCCACCTGATTCATCTGCGCGCCTCACAGATCAACGGCTGCGCGTATTGCATCCGCATGCACACCCGTGAGGCGAGGGCGGACGGCGAGACCAACGCACGTCTCGACCATCTCGCCGGCTGGCAGCACATGACGGACTACACCCCGGCCGAACGCGCCGCATTGGCCTGGACCGAGGCACTGACGCGTCTCGGTGGCGATCGAGAGCCGGACATCGGGGCGTTGCGCACGCAGTTGCGCACACACTTCGAAGACCCGATGATCGCGGCGCTGACCGTGGAAGTGGCGATGATCAACCAGTGGAACCGCATCGCGATCGCCAATCACTGACATGACCGATCGGCCCGACGATGGCATCGCCGCATTCGATCACGCCCGCCCTGGGCTGCTCGGCCTGGCGTATCGGCTGCTCGGCTCGCGGGCCGATGCGGAAGATGCGGTGCAGGACACCTACCTGAAATGGCAGCGGGCCGATCGCGCGACAATCGTGTCCGCAGGCGCCTGGCTGACCACCGCGTGCACCCGGCATTGCCTAGACCTGCTGCGCAATGCCCATCGCAACCGAGTCGACTACGTCGGCACCTGGCTGCCCGAGCCACTGCGCATTGCCGACGACATCGAGCCGCAGGCCGCCGCTGAGCTGGCGTCGACGCTGACGTCGGCCTTCCTGCTGCTGCTCGAACGGCTGACCCCGAAGGAACGCGCGGCCTACCTGCTGCACGAGATCTTCGAGATGGACTACACGGACATCGCCAAGGCACTGGACATGCAGGAACCGGCGTGCCGGAAACTCGTCTCGCGCGCCCATGCGCACGTCGGGCATCCGCGTGTGCGGCATGTCACACCACCGACCCGGCAAGCCGAACTGCTGACCGCCTTCGAACGCGCCATCCGTAGCGGACAGACCGAGCAGCTTGCGCTGCTCCTCTCGCGAGACGTGCGTCTTGCCGCCGACGGCGGCGGAAAGGTTTCTGCGGCGCGCCGGATCATGGTCGGGGAGGGCGAAGTGCTGCGGTTCATCGCAGCGGGCCTGCATATCTGGTGGGCCGACTACGCCTTCGAGCGCGTGATCTTCAATGGCCACCTGGGCCTGATCCTGCGCGACGCGACGGGAACGGTGACCGCGGCAGCCTCTTTCTCCTATGACGAGACTGGGCGCCTGTCCGACATCTTCATCATGCGTAACCCCGACAAGCTGGTGTGGGTGGAACAGGCCGCGATCGAGGTGCTATGACGTGCGGGGGCGCGCATCTGAATACGGACACTCCATGAGGCGACTGGAGAGCAGCCTCATGGAGACGGACTGATGGCCGATCTAAGCGCAGGCTTCAGCGAGGCAACGGTCGTACAAGCGTTCACAGCCGATGGTGGTTGTCGCCGGATCGGCCAAACAGGGGACTTCATGATGCATTGGTCTCCAGTTTTGCCCGGATGCGCATCTGGACCAACGGGTGGGCAAAAAGGGGATCTGTGGCGGGTGGCTTGTTTGCCCGGGCCGCTACAGGAAAAGAACATAATGTACATTATGCGAAGTTCGAGGGCGGCGACGCGTTGGGCAGCAGCATGGATCGTCCGTCTCATCTACGGAGAACGCCATGCTCACGTGCTTCCACTGTAACCGTGAGTCGGACAGCGCCCACTACGACCGCGTTGTCCACAACACAACGGAGCTCCACGGCCCGTGGGCTGGCTGGCGGATGGCAGGCCGCGAGCTGGTCTCCCCGCATGGTGAGCGCTTCACCACCGAACGCCTGCGTGGGCTGGCGTTCCGCCTCGAGGCCGAGCAGCGATTGAAGCGAGCGGCACTTCGGCAGATCCGCGTGAAGGCGCATCCGCAGGGCTCTGCCCAGCACTCGATCCGGTCAATCGGTCGGGCCTCGCGTGTGGTTGCAGTACTTCGAGCGCAGCGCGGCATCGCCAGCGAGAGACTCGATCGTGCGGTAGGGGTTACGTCCCGACGTGACCGCACGCGCCAACTCGCATCCCGCATCGGACTTGACAGTCCCATCGGAATTCATAGGCCGGCCATAGGTAGGCGACAGACCGCCGCCCGAGCTGGTGGTCGGTACGTAGTTACGCACAACCCGCCCCCCGACCTCGATCTCCCGGTTCGTGTCGTAGGTGCGATCGATGCGCTGGCCATCGGGGCAGCGTTCGGATTGGTACGTGACAGCACCTTGCCAGTTCACGCACTTGTAAACGTGCTGGCCCGAGGCCGTCGCCGACACGACACACAACACCGCGAACGCGGCAAGTCCCCTGACATCCATGATGCAAAACTCCATCCCCTGTATGACGGAGTGTAAGCCTGCTTATGTGCCGCGTCACGTGACCGGACAGCGCGTGGCCAACTCGGCGGAAAGCTTGGCCGCCAGCGCCCTACCCGACGTCTAAAGATGAAAGTTCCCGAACGATTCCGGTTGGTAGATCACCTTGTCGATCCGGATATGGCGCGTGCGATCCCCCACTCTCCAGTCGAAGGCATCGCCTTCTTGGTAGCCGAGGATCGCGGCGCCGACGTCGGAGAGGATCGAAAGTTTCCCGGAGCGGTCGTCGGCATCTTGCGGATAGACGAGCTCGACTTGCGCCTGATCGTGGTCCACCTGCAGCACCACTCTGGAATTCATGGTGACGACATCGTGCGCGACAAGCTGCGGATCCACGACGATCGCGCGCTCGATCTCGTGTTCAAGCTCGACAACGGCTGCCCCTTGCTCGAACGCAATCAGGCTCTCGAGACGGGCTTTGTCGATCTCAGTGACGTAGATGTCGGTCGCTTTTGCCAGGACGCCTTCGCGCAGCAACTGGAGATATCGAGCAGAGGTCATGGATAGGGAGTTCAGCGTGGGTACTTCGGCTTTGCGCACAAAGCCGCAGCGCTCAAAGCCCTTGAGCGAGCGCGTGTTGCCCGGCTGAATCTTGGCGATGACGGTATCGGCCCGCATGTCGAGGAAGGCGAGCTTCAGGCCTTCCCGGATGGTGCTGCCGCCGAGTCCGCGCCCCCAGTTGTCCTGGTCGCCGATGACCAGGACGATTTCGCACTCGGTGCCTGTCTTCACCAGGCGGACGAAGCCGACCGGGACATCGTTCCGGTCGTAGGTCATGAAGAATCGGCCGCCCTGATTGAACAGATGTGTCAGGATCGGCATCTGCGTCCGGTCGACGGCCTGCGCGATGAATCGAGACACGCTGCGGGAGTCGCTGAGGTAGCGCGTCACGCACTCATCTTCCAACCAGTCCATCAAAAGCAGTGCGTGTGTCCGCGTGATCTCGGGACGCAACGAAACAAACGGCTTTTTCATCTTCGCCACCTTGGTCGCAAGAATGAAAGCCTGTCACGACCGCTGCCGTGCTGGTTCTTTCCGTCAAAGCTGGAAATTATAGGTCGATCTCATGCGCGCCCAAGGAAGGGGCGCATGTAGTGATCGCTTTCCCGTGATCGCATCAGGTGCGGCGAGGCATGCGCAGCGCTTGGCCCGCTCGACGGTGAACCTGACAAATTGTGCCCTGCCCAAAGGAGCCTGCTTCAGCGCTGCCGACTAACGGATCCCGCGGTGGTTGCAGGCCGAAGAGACCGCATCGTTGAGCCGGCGCAGGTCGTCGTAGCGGCGCTTCAAGCCGAGGCGGGCCAGCGTCGTGTCGCGGTGCGCGCGGGCCGCGATGCAGCGCGCATGCCGGTCATCGCGCGTCGCGGCGGACCGGCGGGGCGCATGGAGGCGGCGCGCACGCACCGTTCGTGGACGCGCCGAAGGGGTGTTCGACGTCACCTGGACCGGTTGCGCCACAACAGGTGGCGGCCGCAGATCGGCGATCTCCCAGGTCCGCAACGTCGCGCCCGCGCAGGCCTGCGACTGGTAGACGATGCCCCCCGTGGCCTCCCGGCACTTGTGCAGCGACTGGGCAGTTGCCGGCAGCACGCACAGCATCAGCAGCGCGAACATCGACCCTCGCATGGGCTCCATCCTGGGCGCGATCTTGGACGGATACGGTGCCGTGTCGTCGGGCCTGGCGCATCGGCGCTCCGGCCAATCAGCCTAGGGCTGGCCCGCGCGAGCGGATCGGGGATTGCCGCGGCGTCAGTCGTCGCGTGCGGCGCGGGCCGCTTCGCGCGCGGCGCGTAGCTGGTCGAGCTTGTCCTTGAGCTTGATCTCCATGCCGCGGGCGACGGGCTGGTAGTAGACCCGCTCGCCCATCGCATCCGGGAACCCGGTCTGGTCGAGCGCGATGCCGCCTTCGGCATCGTGATCGTACTGGTAGCCCGTGCCGTATCCGAGTTCCTTCATCAGCTTGGTCGGCGCGTTGCGGATGTGCATCGGCACTTCCTGCGTGCCGTATTCGCGCACGTCGCGCTTGGCCTGGTTGAAGGCCATGTACGCGGCGTTCGACTTGGCGGTGCTGGCCAGATAGATCGCCACTTGCGCCAGGGCCAGGTCGCCCTCGGGGCTGCCGAGCCGGTCGAAGGTGTTCCAGGCGTCGATCGCCATCTGCAGGGCTCGCGGGTCGGCCAGGCCGATGTCCTCGACCGCCATCCGGGTCAGCCGCCGGGCGAGATAGCCGGGGTCGCAGCCGCCGTCGAGCATGCGTGCCAGCCAGTACAGCGCCGCATCGGGGTTGGAGCTGCGCACCGATTTGTGCAGCGCCGAGATCTGGTCGTAGAACTGCTCGCCGCCCTTGTCGAAGCGGCGGGTGCGGTCGGCCAGGACCTGCTCGATCGTGCCGGCGGTGACCTCTCCGCCCTCGCCCGCCAGTTCGGCGGCGATTTCCAGCAGCGTCAGCGCCCGGCGCACGTCGCCGTCGGCAGCCACCGCGATCAGCCGCAGCAGGTCGTCGGCGATGTGCAGCGTGCGGTCGCCCAGGCCGCGCTCGGGGTCGGCGAGCGCACGGCGCAGCGCATCCTGGATGTCGTCGGGCGAGACCGCTTCCATCACGTGCACGCGGCAGCGCGAGAGCAGCGCGGAATTGAGCTCGAACGACGGGTTTTCGGTGGTCGCGCCGACGAACACGATCGTGCCGCGCTCGATGTGCGGCAGGAAGGCGTCCTGCTGGGTCTTGTTGAAGCGGTGCACCTCGTCGACGAACAGCACCGTGCGTCGGCCGCCGTCGAAGCGGTGCGCGGCCTCGGCCAGCACCTGGCGGACCTCGGGCAGGCCCGACAGCACGGCCGAGATCGCCTTGAACTCGGCATCGGCATAGCGCGCCAGCAGCAAGGCCAGCGTGGTCTTGCCGCAACCCGGCGGCCCCCACAACACCATCGAGTGCACCTTGCCGGCCTCGACCGCGGTGCGCAGCGCTGTGCCCTCGGCGAGCAGGCGACGCTGGCCAACCATTTCGTCGAGGCTGGCCGGACGCATGCGCTCGGCGAGCGGACGCATGGCGCTGCGGTCGACCTGCAGCAGGTCGCCGGTCAACGAGGCGGCGGACTTGGCGGAACGGGACACGAGGCAGCTGCGCGGGACAGAAGACGGGTCTTCACGATAGCAAGCCGCCGTCGCAACCCGTGCGACGGCGGCAGAGATCAGCCGATGGGATCGAGCAGGCTATTCGTCGCCGCCGACGACGTCGACGCCGGCCGGCGGGGTGTAGCGGAAGGTCGAGGCGGCGAACGTGGGATTGCGCTTCCAACCGCTGAAGCCGATCGTCGTGCGCTGGCCGAGGCTGTCGAGGATCTCCATCCGCGCCAGGCCGCCGTCGTTGCCGAACCCCAGCCGCGCGTTCTCGAACGCGGCGCCCTCGACTGGCTTGGGCCGCAGTTGCAGCCACGACAGGCCGTCGCGCTCGCCGGCCGATTCGACGACGAAGTCGCGGTCGAGTCGGGATGGGTCGATCAGCGCCGCCAGCGGGCTGTCCTGCTCCTCGCTACCCTGCGGGCGGCGCGTGACTTGCTGCAGGTCGGGGTCGTAGACCCAGACTGTCCTGCCGTCGGCGACGATCAGCTGCGGGTACGGTTTGACGTACTCCCAACGGAACAGGCGCGGCGCCGACAGCGCCACGGTGCCGCTCGCACTCTCCTTGACGCGGCCATTGCCGTCGGCGACCTGCTGCGTGAACTGGCCCTCCAGCCCCTTGAGGCCGCGGGTGAAGGCGTCGAGCTGGGCGCGCGCATCGGTGGCCTGGGCAAGCCCTGCGGCCAGCAGCACGGAGGCGGCGACGAGCCAGCGGGAATGACGGAAGATCGGACGCATCCTTGGACCTCGGCTGATCGGGAATCGTTGCGGTGAGTGTGCGAATCGGTGCCTGAATGCGACGCCGACATGCGCCTGTCGGACGCATGCCGCGGCATCGACTGTTCAGCCGTCAGCGCGGCGGCGGCGGTGCGAGCACGCTGCGGTCGCCATTGTGCTCGGGCGGGCTGACCACGCCGGCCATCTCCATTGCCTCGACCAGGCGGGCGGCGCGGTTGTAACCGATCTTGAGCCGGCGCTGCACGCCGGAGATCGACGCGCGGCGGGTCTCGGTGACGATCTTGACCGCCTCGTCGTACAGCGGGTCGCTCTCGTCCCCGCCACCGCCGCTGGCCTCCGGCAGGCCGGTCGCGCCGACCACGGTGCCGTCGCCCATCGTCTGCACCTCGTCGAGCACGCCTTCGATGTACTCGGCCTTTCCGCTCTGCTTGAGGTGCTCGACGACGCGGTGCACCTCGTCGTCGGAGACGAACGCGCCATGCACGCGTTCGGGCATCGCGGTGCCCGGCGGCAAATAGAGCATGTCGCCGTTGCCGAGCAGAGTCTCGGCGCCGGACTGGTCGAGGATCGTGCGCGAGTCGATCTTGGAGCTGACCTGGAAGGCGATTCGGGTCGGGATGTTGGCCTTGATCAGGCCGGTGATGACGTCGACCGACGGGCGCTGCGTGGCCAGGATCAGGTGGATGCCGGCCGCACGGGCCTTCTGCGCCAGGCGCGCGATCAGTTCTTCGACCTTCTTGCCGACGATCATCATCATGTCGGCGAATTCGTCGATGAAGATGACGATGTAGGGCAGCGGCTCGAGCAGGTCGGCGACCTCCCCGCTCTCGGGGTTGGGCCGGAACAGCGGGTCGGACAGCGGCTGGCCGGCGTCCTGGGCGTCCCTGACCTTCTTGTTGAAGCCCGCAAGGTTGCGCACGCCCACTGCGCTCATCAGCTTGTAGCGACGCTCCATCTCGGCCACGCACCAGCGCAGGCCGTTGGCGGCCTCCTTCATGTCGGTGACGACCGGTGCGAGCAGGTGCGGGATGCCCTCGTAGACGCTCAATTCGAGCATCTTCGGGTCGATCATCAGCATTCGCAGGTCTTTGGGCGAGGCCTTGAACAGCAGGCTGAGCACCATCGAATTGACCGCGACCGACTTGCCCGAGCCGGTCGTACCGGCGACGAGCAGGTGCGGCATGCGCGCCAGATCGGCAACGACCGGATTGCCGCTGATGCCCTTGCCCAGCGCCAGCGTCAACGGGCTGGCCGATTTGTCGTATTCCTTGGAGTCGAGCAACTCGGTGAGATAGATCATCTCCCGGCGCACGTTGGGGATTTCCAGGCCGATCACCGACTTGCCGGGGATCACGTCGACCACGCGCACAGCCTTGACCGACAGGCCGCGGGCGATGTCCTTGTCCAGCGAACTGATCTGGCTGACCTTGACGCCTGGCGCGGGCTCCATCTCGAAACGCGTGATCACCGGGCCCGGCTGGGCCTCCTTGACCTCGACATCGATGCGGAAGTCCTTGAGCTTGAACTCGATCTGCCGCGAGAGCGTATCGAGCGTCGCCTCGTCGTAGCCACTCGGCTGGGGCTTGGGCGGATCGAGCAGCGACAGCGGCGGCAGGTCCGAGCCATCGGCATTGACGCCCTGGAACATCGGAATCTGCTGTTCGCGCTTGGCGCGCTCGCTTTTCTCCACGACCGGCGGGACCACCGGCGCTTCGATCTTCACCGGCGCGCGCTTGGCGCGCAATTCGGTCTCGATCTTGCGCGCCTCGGTGCGCTCCTCGCGATGCTCGCGCGCAGCCTTCCACTCGGTGGCCTGCTTGCTGCTGCGGCGCAGCAGCGGCGGCAACTTCAGGATCCAGCCGCCGATGCGGTCCATCAGCGCGAACCACGACAGGCCGGTCGCCAGCGTCACCGACACCAGGAACAATGCGATCAGGAACAGGTTGCCGCCGACCTGGCCGAAGGCGCCCGACAGCGAGCGCCCGACCAGCCGCCCGAGGATGCCACCGCCGCCGGCCGGATAGCCGGCCAGCACGTCGAACCGCAGCGCCAGCAGGCCCGCGGCCGAGATCAGGAAGCCGACGATGCCGACCAGCCGCAGCGCGGGGCCGAAGTCGGCGCGGCCTTCGCTGCCCGCGTCCATGCCGAACAGCGCGATCCAGGCGACCGCACCGAGGATCGGCGGCAGCAGGTAGGCCATCAGCCCGCACAGCTGCAGCAGGATGTCGGCCGTCCACGCGCCGACCGGTCCGCCGACGTTGTGGATCTCGGTCGCCACTACCCCACCCTGGGTCGACCAGCTCGGATCGGTGTTCGAGTAGGTGACCAGGCATGCCAGCAGGTACAGCAGCAGCGGCGCGGTGACGATCAGGGCGATGTCGCGCAGCAGCCGCTGGCGCCGCGGATTGGGCGCAGCGGCGGCCGTCGCCTTCGCGGTGGCCTTTTCGGCGCCGCGGGCGCGCTTGACGCGATCTGAGAGCGGACGTGCCACCGTGGGTAATTACCTGAGGAATTCGATACAGGTCGTTGATATTACGCCAAGCTCGGCTCCGCTGCAGCGCGACTTGGGACGGCAGCTGCGGCGGCCCCAGGGGCATCCGGGGTTGGCGCGGGCCAGCCGCGTCGCCCAGCGCGACGAGCGACGCTGCGTTGCGCGCGGCGGCCTCCGGCGCGCCTTGTCTTGCCGGGAGCGGGACGCCAAGCTATGCGTCACACACGCCGCAGTGCGATCAACCGCGAGTCTACATGAGCTCTTCGAACGGCCCCCGCCACATCCGTCTGCTGATCCTGGGCTCCGGCCCCGCCGGCTGGACCGCCGCCGTCTACGCGGCGCGCGCCAACCTCAAGCCGGTCGTCGTGACCGGCATGCAAATGGGCGGCCAGCTGATGACCACCACCGAGGTCGACAACTGGCCGGGCGATGCCCACGGCCTGCTCGGCCCGGACCTGATGGCGCGCATGCAGGCGCACGCCGAGCGCTTCGACACCGAGGTCGTGTTCGACCACATCCATACCGCCGACCTGTCCCAGCGCCCGTTCCGGCTCAAGGGCGACAGCGGCGAGTACACCTGCGATGCGCTGATCATTGCCACCGGGGCGACCGCCAAGTACCTGGGGCTGCCGTCGGAGGAAGCCTTCAAGGGCCGCGGCGTGTCGGCCTGCGCGACCTGCGACGGCTTCTTCTACAAGGATCAGGACGTGGCCGTGGTCGGCGGCGGTAACACCGCGGTCGAGGAAGCGCTGTATCTGTCCAACATCGCCCGCAAGGTCTACCTGGTGCACCGCCGCGACACGCTGCGCGCCGAGAAGATCATGCAGGACAAGCTGTTTGCGAAGATCCAGGCCGGCAAGATCGAGCCGGTGTGGCACCACACCGTCGACGAGGTGCTGGGCAACGACGCCGGCGTGACCGGGCTGCGGGTGAAATCGGTGCATGACGGCGCGACCCGCGACCTCGACGTGCACGGTTTCTTCGTCGCGATCGGCCATACGCCCAACACCACGCTGTTCGAGGGCCAGTTGGCGATGCACAACGGCTATCTCGAGATCCGCTCAGGGATTGACGGCAATGCGACTTCAACCAACGTGCCGGGCGTGTTCGCCGCGGGCGATGTCACCGACCAGCACTATCGCCAGGCGATCACCTCGGCGGGCTTCGGCTGCATGGCCGCACTCGATGCCGAACGCTTCCTCGATCAGCAGGGCTGATCGCGGAAGCGTCGCGCAGGCGGACGCGCGCGACGCGGCCGGCCGCCTGCCGTGACCGTCGAACAACTGCGCCTGTTCGCGCGCCGCCACGGCCGGCGCATGTGGGTCCGTGCGACCGTGTATTGCGCGCTGGGGGTGGTCACCGCGCTGGTCGGCGCGCTGGTCAAGACCTGGATCCCGGAGTCGCTGGCCGGCCGGATCGGCGCCGACTCGGTCGGCAATCTGCTCAGCATCCTGGCCGCCTCGATGCTCGCGGTCACCACGTTCTCGCTGTCGACGATGGTTTCGGCCTACAGCTCGGCGTCGACCGGTGCGACGCCGCGCGCGACGCGCCTGCTGATCGCCGACAGCGCGGCGCAGAGCGCGCTGGCGACGTTCATCGGCGCCTTCCTGTTCTCGGTGGTCGGCCTGATCGCGCTGAGCACCGGCCTCTACGGCGACAGCGGCCGCGTGGTGCTGTTCGCTGCGACGGTGCTGGTGATCGTGCTGATCACGCTGACCCTGTTGCGCTGGATCGAGCAGTTGTCGAGCTTCGGCCGGCTCGGCGCGACGATCAATCTGGTCGAGGCAACCACGCGCCGGGCGATCCGGGCGCACCTGCGCGATCCCCACCTGGGCGGTGCGCCGGGCATGGGCGCGCCCGAGGGCGGGCATCCGGTGGAGGCCGGGCGCGTCGGCTACATCGAACACGTCGACGTGGCGCGGCTGGCGCAGATCGCGAGCGATCAAGGCGGCGTCGTGCATGTGCTCTGCCGCCCGGGCACGTTCGCCGTGCCGGGACGACCACTGCTGGTACTGGAGGGCACGCCGCCGGATGCCGACACCCGCGATGCGCTGCGCGACGCCTTCACGATCGGCGACGAACGCAGTTTCGACCAGGATCCGCGCTACGGGCTGGTCGTGCTGACCGAGATCGGCAGCCGGGCGTTGTCGGCCGCCACCAACGACAGCGGCACGGCGATCGATGTCGTCGGTACGGCCACCCGACTGCTCTGCGAATGGGCGGCCACGGACACGGCCGGCGACGGCCCGCACCATGCGCGTGTGTTCGTTCCGGCGATTGCGATTGACGATGTCTTCGAGGATGTGTTCCCGCTGCTGGCGCGCGACGGCGCGGGCCTGCTGGAGGTCGGCATCCGGCTGCAGAAGGGCCTGGCGGCGATCGCGGCGACCGGCAACCCGGCGTTCGCCACGGCGGCGCGCCGGCAGGCGACGCAGGCGCACGCCCGCGCCCTCGATTCGATGACCTTCGAGGGCGATCGCGCGGCGCTGCGGGACGCGACGGCGAAGGCCTGGGGCACGTGAGCAGCCTGCGCATCGTACGCAGCCTCGATGCCATCGCCGCCGAGGAGTGGGACGCACTGTCGGACGCCGGCCATCCGTTCGTCGCGCATGCCTTCCTCGCGGGCCTGGAATCGGAAGGCTGCCTGCGCGCGGACTGGGGCTGGACCCCGCACCATCTGACCCTGTGGGACGCCAACAGGCTTGTGGCGGCCGCGCCGACCTACCTGAAGGCGAACTCCCACGGCGAATTCGTCTTCGACCACGCCTGGGCGCACGCCTATGCCCGCCATGGGCGGGACTACTTCCCCAAGCTGCTGTGCGCGGTGCCCTACACGCCGGTGACCGGGCCGCGGCTGCTGGCGCGCACGCCTGCGGCGCGGACGGCACTCCTCGAGGCGATGCGCGACCAGGTGGGCGCCGCGCAGTTGTCGTCGGCGCATGTGAACTTCCATACCGACGCCGAGGCCGTCGCGTTCGACGATGACTGGCTGCCGCGGGTCGATGTGCAGTACCACTGGTGCAATCCCGGCGACTGGGCAACGTTCGACGATTATCTGGGCGCGATGGACCACAAGCACCGCAAGAACATCCGCCAGGAACGCGCCAAGGTCGCGCGCGCCGGTGTCGACTTCCGGGTGCTGCACGGCGACGAGGCCAGCGACGACGACCTGGCGACGATGCACGGCTTCTACCTGCAGACCTTCGCCGAGTACGGCAATTCGCCGGCACTGACGCTGGATTTTCTGCGTCACCTGGCACGCACGATGCCGCGGCAGCTGGTGCTGGTGTTCGCGGACCTGGCCGGCGTGCCGGTCGCCGGCGCGCTGTGCCTGCGCGGCGGCGACACGCTGTACGGCCGCTATTGGGGGGCGCACATCGCCCTGCCCGGCCTGCACTTCGAGACCTGCTACTACCAGGGCATCGCCTATTGCCTGCGCGAGGGCCTGCGCCGCTTCGAGCCCGGCGCGCAGGGCGAGCACAAGCTCGCGCGCGGGTTCTTGCCGGCGTTCGTGCACAGCCGCCATTGGATCGCCGATCCGCAGTTCCGCGAGGCGCTGCGCGACTGGTGCGCGCAGGAAGCCGAAGCGATCGGCGGCTACGCCGCTTCGCTTGGCCGCAGCGGCCCGTTCCGCGCGGACGCGCTGCGCTGAGCCTGCACCTGCCGCAGTTGGACAGCGATCCGCTGGCGCCATTTCCGCCGGTGGCCTCGGCGCTGCGGCGCCCTGACGGCCTGCTGGCCTTCGGCGGCGACCTGTCGGTGACCCGGCTGGCCAATGCCTACCGGCAGGGCATCTTTCCTTGGTACTCCCAGGGCCAGCCGATCCTGTGGTGGTCGCCCGACCCGCGCACCGTCTTCGAGACTGCAACCTTCACGCTGCCGCGGCGCTTTATCCGCCAGTTGCGGCGCAGCGAGTGGCAGGTCCGCGCCGACACCGCCTTCGAAGCGGTCGTCGCGGCCTGCGCGTCGGCACCGCGCCCCGACCAGGACGGCACCTGGATCACCGACGCGATGCAGGCCGCCTACGCCGCACTGCACCGCGCAGGCCTGGCCCACAGCGTCGAGGTCTTCGACGGCGACCGGCTGGTCGGCGGCCTCTACGGCGTCGCGATCGGCCGGATGTTCTTCGGCGAGAGCATGTTCAGCCGAACCTCCGGCGGCTCCAAGCTCGCGCTCGGCGCGCTGGCCCGCCAGCTCCATCGCTGGCAGATGCCGCTGATCGACGCCCAGGTCGGCAATCCGCACCTGGAAGCATTGGGCGCCACGCAATGGCCCAGACCCCGATTCGCCGCGGCCATCGCCGCCCTGGTCGAGCAGCCGCCACCGGTCGACGGCGCCTGGACGCAGACGTTCGGCGTCCAGCACGCCGCGACGTTCGCCGGACGCGCGGACGAGACTGCCGCCGGGCCAGCTTGACCCGCCTCGACCTCAGGACTGGCGGACAATCCGTAAGAATTCTTCGCCGAAGCCAGGGGAATCCTGCCTCTGCGCTCGACCGGTGCGTTCGTCTTCGTCGCGCGCGTCGCGCCGGCCGGGGACTGCTCCTCGGCTCGGTCAGCCATCCCTGGCTCGCTATCGCAATCCCCAGCCGGCCCGACGCACTGAGGCCCGACAGTGCGCGACTTTGTCCAGCAGGCCCCGAAGTCGGGTTGCAGACGTCCATGGCAGCGGACCGGTGGTCGGTGACCGCGTCGAGCGCGCCATGGATGGCGCGCGCTCGAGTCAAGGCAGGATGCCTTGCCGAGGGGAGAGCGGCTTCCGGCCACCAGGCTGCTGCCCACCCGGAGTAGGACTCACACGTCCGCACTCAGCCGATCACAAGGGCGCAGCCTTTTGCATCGGTGCGGCAGCCGTGCCACAATACCCGACTTTGCCGGCGCGGCTTCAGCGCGGCTCCCTAACGACGAGTACCCAACACGAATGGCGAAAGACGACGTCATCGAATTCGAAGGCTCGGTCTCCGAGACGCTCCCGAACACCATGTTCCGCGTCAAGCTCGAGAACGGCCACGAAATCATTGCGCACATCTCCGGACGGATGCGCAAGAACTACATCCGCATCCTGACCGGCGACCGGGTCAAGGTCGAGATGACGCCCTACGACCTCACCAAGGGTCGCATCACCTACCGCATGAAGTAAGCGACACGCTCCTAAGCGACGTGCTCCGTCGCCGGACGACGAAAAGGCAGCCAAGGGCTGCCTTTTCGCGTTGCGCACGCCGGCGGGCGAACCGGCGGCGGTGCGCGCCTCACTCCACGGTCGCAGTGAGCAGGCGCTCGGGCTCGGCGAAGGTCTGCACGGTCAACTCGCCGTCCTCGACATCCACCACCACCCGACCGCCGCCCATCAACTTGCCGAACAGCAGCTCGTCGGCGAGGCGGCGCTTGATCCGGTCCTGGATCACGCGCGACATCGGACGCGCGCCCATCTGCGGGTCGAACCCGTGCTGGGCCAGCCAGTCGCGCGCGGCCGGCGTGGCGCTGAGCGTGACGTCCTTGTCGTGCAGTTGGCTCTCGAGCTCGATCATGAACTTGTCGACCACGCGCAGGATGTGATCCAGACCCAGCGACTGGAACTGCACGATCGCATCCAGCCGGTTGCGGAACTCCGGCGAGAAGCTCTTGCGGATCACTTCCATCGCGTCGCTGCTGTGGTCCTGGCGCATGAAGCCGATCGACCGGCGCGAGGCCTGGGTGGCGCCGGCGTTGGTGGTCATCACCACGATCACGTTGCGGAAATTCGCCTCGCGGCCGTTGGTGTCGGTGAGCACGCCGCGGTCCATGACCTGCAACAGGATGTTGAAGATGTCCGGATGCGCCTTCTCGACCTCGTCGAGCAACAGCACGCAGTGCGGCGTCTTGACGATCTTCTCGGTCAACAGCCCGCCCTGGTCGAACCCCACGTAGCCCGGAGGCGCGCCGATCAGGCGGCTGATCGAGTGCGCCTCCATGTACTCGGACATGTCGAAGCGCACCAGCTCGATGCCCAACTGAAGCGCCAACTGCCGGGTGACCTCGGTCTTGCCGACGCCCGTGGGGCCGGCGAACAGGAAATTGCCGATCGGCTTGTCGGGATCGCCCAGGCCCGAGCGGGCCAGCTTGATCGCAGACGTCAGCGTCTCGATCGCCGGGTCCTGGCCGAAGATCACCATCTTCAGGTTGCGCTCGAGGTGCTCGAGCACGTCCTTGTCGGTCGCGCTGACCTGCTTGGCCGGGATGCGCGCCATCTTGGCCACGATCGTCTCGACCTCCTCGACATCGATCAACGCCTTGCGCACGCCCTCGGGCAGCAGCCGCTGGCGGGCACCGGCCTCGTCGATCACGTCGATCGCCTTGTCGGGCAGCAGCCGGTCGGCGATGTGCTTGACCGACAGGTCGACTGCTGCCTGCAGCGCGTCGTCGGCGTAAGTCACGTCGTGATGCGCCTCGTACTTGGGCTTGAGGCCCAGCAGGATCTGGTAGGCCTCGCCGACGGTCGGCTCGACGATGTCGATCTTCTGGAAGCGCCGGGCGAGCGCGCGGTCCTTTTCGAAGATGCCGCGGTACTCCTGGAACGTCGTCGAACCGATGCAGCGCAGATCGCCCGACGACAGCGCCGGCTTGATCAGGTTCGAGGCGTCCATCGTGCCACCCGACGCCGACCCGGCGCCGATGATGGTGTGGATCTCGTCGATGAACAGAATCGCACCGGGATGCTTCTTGATCGCCGAGAGCACCGCCTTCAGGCGCTTCTCGAAATCGCCGCGGTACTTGGTGCCGGCGACCAGCGCGCCGAGGTCGAGCGAATAGATCGTCGCCTCGCTCAGCACCTCGGGCACCTCACCGTCGACGATGCGCTTGGCCAGGCCTTCGGCGATCGCCGTCTTGCCGACCCCGGCCTCGCCGACGTACAGCGGGTTGTTCTTGCGGCGGCGGCACAGCACCTGGATCGTGCGCTCGACCTCCTCGGCCCGGCCCACCAGCGGATCGATGCGGCCCTCGCGCGCGGCGGCGTTGAGGTCGCTGGCGAACTCGGCCAGGGCATCCCCCTTGACCTCGCCCTCCCCGCCTGCACCCGCAGCGCCGTCCTCGTGCGCACTCTCGGGCTCCTCGCCACCGGCCTTGGCGATGCCGTGCGAGAGATAGTTGACGACATCCAGCCGGGTCACGTCCTGCTGGTTGAGGTAGTAGACCGCGTGCGAGTCCTTCTCGCCGAAGATCGCCACCAGCACGTTGGCGCCGGTGACCTCCTTCTTGCCGGAGGACTGGACATGGTAGACGGCGCGCTGCAGGACCCGCTGAAAGCCCAGCGTGGGCTGGGTGTCGCGGGTGTCCTCATCGGCGAGCTTGGTCACCGAGGTCAGAATGGCCTGTTCCAGATCGCCACGCAGACGGGCGAAATCGGCACCTGTCGCCTTGAGCACCGACTCGGCGGACGGGTTCTCGAGCAGGGCCAGCAGCAGGTGTTCGACCGTCATGTACTCGTCGCGGGCTTCGCGGGCGCGCTTGTAGCACTGGCCGATCGTGAACTCGAGATCTTTGCTGAACATGGGGCGGGGCCTCCGGAATCACTGCAACCCTGAGTGGGGGCCCGGACCCGGCTTTTCCATCCCTGCCCCGGTCCTGTCAGCCGGCTCTTATTAGGCCTTCTCCATCGTGCACAGCAAGGGGTGAAGGTTGAGTCTTGCGTATTCGTTCACCTGCGCGACTTTCGACTCGGCGACCTCGCGGCTGTAGATCCCGCATACCCCCCGGCCTCGGGTGTGGACGTGCAGCATGACCTGGGTGGCGCGCTCGATGTCGAGCGCGAAGAATCGGGTCAGGATCTCGACGACAAAATCCATCGGCGTGTAGTCGTCGTTGAGCAGCAGCACCGAATACAGCGGCGGTGGCGCCACTTCCGGCCTGCTGGTCTCCACGACCGTGCCGTGGTCGTGCTCGTGTTGGTGTCTACGGCTCATGGCGCAATTATAAGCGCCGGCGATGGACGCGTCGGGAGCGCCGGGGAGACAATGCCCCGAGTCCCCCGCCCGATCTGCCATGCGCCTTCGTTCCCCGCCCCGCCCGTTCCCCGCCCCCGTCCGTGTTGCGGCCGGCGGCCGCATGGCGCGATGCCACCGCTGCGCGACCGCGACGTGGTCCGCAGCCGGAGCGACCCGATGAGCGGGCGTTTCTGGCAGCCCGACGTGACCGTGGCCAGCGTCGTGTTCGATGCCGGCCGGGTGCTGTGCGTGGAGGAGCGGGTCGATGGTCGCCTGGTGCTCAACCAGCCGGCGGGCCATCTCGAGCCCGACGAGGCACTGGTCGATGCGGCGGTGCGCGAGACCCTCGAAGAATCGGGCTGGACGGTCGAGCCGACCGCGCTGATCGGCCTGTACCAGTGGAGATCCCCGCCGCGCCCGGGCGAGGCCGACGGCCGCCACTTCATTCGCGTGGCCGTGGTCGCCCGCCCACTGGCACACGACCCGGACCGCACGCTCGATGACGGCATCGTGCAGGCGCTGTGGCTCACGCCCGAGGCGCTGCGCGCCGAGGCCGCACGCCATCGCAGCCCACTGGTCTGGCAGGTCGTCGCCGACTGCCTGGCCGGACAGCGTCACCCGCTGTCGCTGCTGCGCCAACTGCGATGAGCGCGCCGGAGGTCGTCGTCGGCCTGTCGGGCGGGGTCGATTCGTCGGTCGCCGCGCTGCTGCTGCGCGACGCGGGCACGCCGGTGGCCGCTCTGTTCATGCAGAACTGGGCCGACGACGATGCCCAGGACGGCAGCGGCGTCTGCCGCGCCGAGGACGATCGGCGCGACGCGGTCGCAGTGGCCGGCCGTCTGGGCCTGCCGATCCATTTCCGCGACTTCTCGCGCGAATACTGGGACGGTGTGTTCGCCCACTTCATCACCGAGTACGCGGCCGGGCGTACGCCCAATCCCGACGTGTTGTGCAACCGCGAGATCAAGTTCCGGCATTTCCTCGATGCGGCGCACGCGCTGGGCGCGACCCGGATCGCGACCGGCCACTATGCCCGTGTGGGGCGTGACGGCAGCGGCTGGCAGCTGCTGCGGGCCGTGGATCGCAGCAAGGACCAGACGTACTTCCTGCACCAGCTCGGCCAGGCGCAACTGGCCGCGACGCTGTTCCCGCTCGGCGACCTGCCCAAATCGCAGGTCCGCGAGATCGCCCGTGCTCATGGCCTGGCGACGGCCGAGAAGAAGGATTCGACCGGTATCTGCTTCATCGGCGAACGCGACTTCCGCAGCTTCCTTGCCCGCTACGTGCCTGCCCGCGAGGGCGAGATCAAGACCCCTGACGGGCGCGTGGTCGGCCGCCATCCGGGGGTGTTCTTCTTCACCCTCGGCCAGCGCGAGGGCCTGCAGTTGGGCGGCGTGCGCGGCTTTGCCGCCGCGCCTTGGTACGTCGTCGACAAACGCGTCCACGACAACGTGCTGGTGGTCGATCAGCAGCGCGACAGCCCCTGGCTGATGTCGCGCACGACCTGGACCGCGCAGGCGCACTGGATTGCGGGCGCGCCGCCGGCCGCCCACTTCGTGGCCAGCGCGCAGACCCGCTACCGCCAGCCCGACGAGGCCTGCGCGGTCGAGGTGCGCGACGACGGCACGCTCGCGGTGCGCTTCGCGCAGCCGCAACGCGCGGTCACGCCCGGCCAGTCGCTGGTGCTCTACGACGGCGAGCGCTGCCTGGGCGGTGCGGTCATCGAGGCGACCGACGCCCCCGCGACCGCCACCACGACAGCCGCAGGCGGGCCTGATCGCGCCGCAGACGCTAGACTTGTCCGATGAGCGATTCCTTTGACGATCGGGTGCTCGCGCTCGCCGCGCTCGCCCAGGCCCTCCAGCAAGTCCGCACCACCGCCGAGTCCGGCCAGTCGCGTGGCGACGCGGCGCAAACGGTCATCGACAGCGTCTTCCGCATCGATGCCGATTCGGTGGCCGATGTCTACGACGGCGTGCCGCGGTTGCAGCCCGGGCTGCGCCTGCTGCGCGACATCCTGACCCGCCAGCCCCACGACGAGGGCGTGCCGAAACTCGCGATGTCGGTGATGCGGCTCGAACGGCGGTTCTCGGCCGAGCCCGATGTCATCGAGGCGGTGAGTGCAGGCCTGCGCCGGATCGCGCCGCAGGCCGAATCGCAGGGCGCGGCGCATCCCGACGTGTTGCTTGCGCTGGGTGCGCTGTATGCCGACACGATCAGCCAGTTGCGGCCGCGGGTCATGGTCCAGGGCGCACCGCACTACCTGGGCCAGGCCAGCGTGGTCGCTGAGATCCGCGCGCTTTTGCTCGCCGCGGTGCGCGCGACCGTGCTGTGGCGCCAGCTCGGCGGCACCCAGTGGGATCTGCTGTTCTCGCGCGGTCGCATGCTCGAGTCGATCGCCCGGCGCGTGCCCTGAGCGTCAGGCTGCAGGCGTCGATCCGCATGCAGTTGTCAGCGGCCGGCTAAAGGCCGGCCACCGGGTGCCGATACCGGGAGCGTGAGAACCTCCCTGAGAGCGCCATGTACGCACGCATCCTGATCCGCCTCGCCGCGCCGTTGTCGCTGACCCTGCTTCTGCCGCTGGCGTTCGCGCTGGGTTGGGCGGCGCCTGCGCGATGGGCGATCCTGCTGACCCTCACCGCGAGTTGGCTGGGCGTGGGCCTGTGGCTGCTGCGCCGAGAAACCCGGCGTTCGCCCGAACAGGTGCGCGTGCTCAAGGAGCAGGACCAGTTGCTGACCGAACTGCGCCAGTTCGTCGGCGCCGAGATCGAGGGATCGCGGGTCGAGATCGAGCGTGCACGCGAGTTGATCCGACAAGCGGTCAGCGCGCTGGGCAGTAGCTTCGACGCGATGAACCGCAAGTCCCGCCAGCAGGCGCAGGCGATGGGGCGGCTGCTCGACCATACCGGCGACCAGGACGGGATGGGCGGCGCCGATGTCGCCCGCTTCGCGCAACACGCGAGCCAGCGCATGGAACAGTTGGTCGAGGCGCTGGAGCAGGTCAGCGGCCAGAGCGTGACCACCGTGTCGCACATCGATGAGATGGCTGGGCATCTGGACGGCATCTTTGCGCTGCTCGAGGACGTCAAGTCGATCGCCGACCAGACCAACCTGCTCGCGCTCAACGCCGCGATCGAAGCGGCGCGCGCCGGCGAGGCCGGCCGCGGCTTCGCGGTGGTCGCCGACGAGGTCCGCAACCTGTCCGAACGCTCGACCGCATTCAACGAACAGATCCGCAAGCTGGCCCATTCGTCGAAGGAATCGATCGCCAAGGTCCGCGACACGGTCTCCAACATGGCCTCGCGCGACCTGGACCGCTCACGCGACGCGCGCGCCGAGGCGGCGGGCATGCTGACCCAGGTGGCCGCGATCAACCGCTCGCTCGGCGACGGCATGCGCGAGATCTCCGAGTGCGGGCGCGCAATCGACTCGAGCGTCGGCGACGCGGTGCGGGCACTGCAGTTCGAAGACATCGCGACCCAGGCGCTGGGCGGGGTCCATGCCCACCTCGAGCGCCTGAGCGCGATCAACCGCGAGGCGATCGATCTGCAGGAGATCCTGCATCGCAACGGCGGCGCGCTCGACGAGGAAATGATGCGTGCGCTGCAGCGGATCGGACAGCGCCTGCGCGAGTCGCGCTCGACCTGGGAGAAGCCACCGCACAAGCCGGTTGCGCAGGAGAGCATGGGCGCAGGAACCGTCGAGCTGTTCTGAGTTGGAACCGCGCTCTGCCAGCAGCGCCCCGCCCCAGGCCCCGGCTTCGACCGGGGCCTGCGTGCAGTCGCGCACGAGCGCACCGGCCGATGCCACCGTCAGCAGGATCCCGGCCGACCTGCTGCAGCGGCTCGACGCCGCTGCCCACGAAGAACTGCGCGACCTGCTCGATCACGCGTCCCAGTCGCCATCGCATGCGCCCGCGCCCGATCCGGTGGCGGCCAGCATCGCCTGGGACCTGGCCGCCGGCTACTGAGCGTCGCGCTGCGCGACGCGGACGGGCTGGCCAACGAATCCAGCGCGTTCTCAAGCGCACTCCGGGCCACCGGCATCCAGTTTCAAAGGCCGACGTGTCGCGCAAGGGGATGCCCCCGCGCCCGCACGCTTGGCAGCTTCTCGACACGACGGCTCGCAAAACCGGGGTGAGAGTGCAAATTATCGAGGCGCAAGTGCACTCGGACCCCGGGTTTGGCTCGTCCGGCGGCGCGGGCCGCGCGCGGTGGCGCCGGCCACGGCCTGGTGGTGGGCGAGCAGCCAGCGCGCCATCTCGCGCGGCGGTAGCGGGCGCGAGTACAGATAGCCCTGGACCTCGTCGCAGCCGGACTCGAGCAACAGGCGCTCGTCTTCCATCGATTCCACACCTTCGGCCAGGACCTGCATGCGCAGCGCCTTGCCCAGGTGGATGATCGCGCGGGCGACCTCGACAGCGCGCCGCGAGCCTCCGAGTTCGGAGATGAAACTGCGGTCGATCTTGAGCCGGCCCACCGGGAAGCGGCTCAGATAGCTCAGGCTCGAGAAGCCGGTGCCGAAGTCGTCGATGGCCAGCGCCACGCCGGCGCCCACGAGCATGTCGAAGCAGGACCGCAGGGCCTCGGTGTCGTGCAACAGCGCCGATTCGGTCAGCTCGAGCTCGAGCCGGGCCGGCGGCCAACCCGCCTCGGCGCAGGCGGCGAGGACCCGGCTGGCGAACGCGGTGTCGCGCAACTGCACCGCCGAGACGTTGATCGACATCCGGCCGAACGCGATACCGGCCGCCTCCCACGCCGCGGCCTGGCGGCAGGCCTCGCGCAGCACCCAGTCGCCGATCGCAGCGATGTCGCCGGTCGCTTCTGCGATGCCGATGAACTCGTCCGGCGGGCAGACCCCGAGCTCGGGATGCTGCCAGCGCAGCAGCGCCTCCACCCCCGAGACGCTGCGGCGTGCGATGTCGACCAGCGGCTGGTAGGCGAGTGTGAACTCTTCATGCTCGAGCGCGCCGCGCAGCGCATGTTCGACATCCAGCCGCCGCCGAGCGAGCCGCCAGGCATCGGGGCTGTAGAACTCGACCCGATTGCGCCCGCCCTGGCGCGCGCCGTGTAATGCGACCCCGGCGGCACGCAGCAGTTCGTCGAAGCCCACGCCCGCAGGCCGGATCGCGATGCCCGCACTGATGCCAAAGCGCAAGATCTCGCCGCCGACCGGCACCGGATCCGAGAGCCCGGCGACGATCCGCTGCGCGCTGCTGGCGACATCGTGACGGCTTTCGCCCTGTTGCAGCAGCACCACGAACTCGTCGGCGCCTACGCGCCCGAACAGGTCACCGGCATCGACGAGCATGTGCAACCGGGTGGCGATGGCCTTGAGCACGCCGTCGCCTGCGGCATGGCCATGGGCCTCGTTGATGCCGCCAAACCCCGCGACGTCGAGCAGCAGCAGCGCCTGGTAGGCGGACGCGTTGGCGACCAGCGCCGTCTCGATGTCCTGGCGCAGCCGAGTGCGATTGGGCAGCCCGGTCAACGCGTCGAAGTGCGCCAGGCGCTCGATGCGCTCGCTGGCGGCGCGCTCGCGGGAAATGTCGCGGAACAGCACCAGCCAGCGCGCCGGCCGGCCGTCGCCCGACTCGTAGTCGACGACGGCCTGGGTCCACACCTGCGCACCGTCGGGCCGGTAGAAACACAGCTCGATGGTCTGAGTGGGCGCGCCGCCGGCGGTGCGGCTCATCGCCGCTTGCAGGATCTCGCGCGATTCGGTGGTGTAGTGGCGCAACAGCTCGTCGAGCGCCAGCGACTCGCCCTCGCGGCCGTGCAGGCCGGCGCACTCGCCGGTCCAGTGCAGACGCCGGGTCGCGGCGTCGACCTCGCAGCCGCCAATGCGGCCGAGTTCGGCGACGCGCCGCAACAGGTCGCCGCGCCGATGTGCCTCGGCGTCGGCATGCCGCTGCCGGGTCACGTCCTGGACCTGTGCCAGCACCCGCGCCGGCAGCCCGCCCTCGTCCTCGTCGCCGCTGAGCGAGGCCCAGATCTGCAGGTGCGCAGGGCCGGCGACGCTGTCGACCACCAGGTCGAAATGCGCGGGCTTGGCGCACTCGCGCAGGCAGCGCCAGCTGGTACGCAGCACCGGGAACTGCGCGCGCGGAATCCGCCGCAGCCACACGCGCAACGAGCCGCCGTCGCCGACGCCCAGCAGTTGTCGCAGCTCGGGCGCGCTGTGCACCAGCCCTGCGGCCGGGGCCCAGCTCCAGCTCGACATGCCGGCCAGGCGCTGGGTGTCCTCCACCAGGCGCCGCTGCTCGCGCAAGCGCTGCTCCAGCCGCTTATGGTCGTCGATGACGGTCAGCGTGCCGGCCACCTTCAGCGGCGCGCGCTGGGCGTCGCGGGCGATGATCCGACCGCTGTCGCGCACCCAGCGCCAGCCGGCGGCGGGCTGCAGGCAGCGGTATTCGCACAAATAGGACGATTCGCGTCCGGTCAGATACGCACCGATCGCCTCCCGCATCCGCCCGCGGTCCTCCGGATGCACCCTGCGGCACATCTCCTCGAACGACAGCGGCGCGCCATCGCGATGGCCGACGAGCCCATGCCAGGTCGCCGAACCACGCAGTTGGTCGTGACGCACGTCCCACACCCACAGGGCATGCCCGCCCGCTTCCGCGGCCTCCAGCCAGTCCTCGACATCTTCCGACAGGCTCACGCTCAACGAAAATGCGATCGGGCCGGCCCCGTCCACCGAGATCGCGCGCAATCGGCCGTACAGCGGGGCGTCCGGTCCCGGCAGTTCACAGGCGATCGCATGCTCGCCATCGAGCAATCGCGCATAGAGCAGCGACAGCGACGGCGCATGCAGTTCCACCAGGCGGTCCAGGCCCCGCCGCCGGGCGGCCGGGTTGGCGACCAGGCAGCGTCCGCCGCGGTCGAGCAGCAACAACCCGTCGGACAGCGGGTGATCGAGAAGACTCGAGATGACGCCGGCATCCATCTGGGACCGTTTCGCTCCGTGTCGGCTTGGTAGGTCGCGGATCGCGACTTTGCTCACCGTCCGTTAGCGGCGACCGTGGGACGAAGTTGAGCGCTGTCGAAAGCAGCCCGGTAGACTCGTGGGCGAACGATGCACGGGGCAGCCGGTCAGATGGTTTCCGCACACACGAACGTCCGCGCCGCACGGCGCCAGGACGAGGCGTTGCGCCGCCGATTCGCCGCATTCGGCCGCCGCGTCTGGCTGGGCTGCCTGCTCGGCGGGCTGGCCTGGCTGGGGGTTTGCGCGGTGCTGCCCGCGTCGCTGCCCGCCGCCGGACCGCTCGACGGCCGGCTGCTGGTCGCCGCGCTGTTGCTGATTCCGGCGGCCGGACTGCCCGGCTGGTGGCTGCGGCGACAGGCCGCCAGCCTGGTCCGCAACCACGAGCGCGCGCTCGCTGCCGCCCGGCGCATCGAGCGCGACCGGGAACTGCGCGAACTGCTGGAACTGCTGCCCGACGGCACGCTGCTGGTCGCAGGCGGCCAGGTCCGCCACGCCAATGCCGCCGCTGCGGCCGCGTTCGGCTACGCCGGGTCGATGGCGGGGGTGCCGGCCGCGACGCTGGTCGCAGACGAGGACCGGGCGACGTTCGACGCGCTGCTCGCCGAGCCCACGCACGCGCGCGACACGCCTGCCCCGCGCATGCGGCGCCGGGACGCGACTGGCTTTCGCGCCTCGCTGACCGCCAGCCGCACGCGTTACGAAGACACCGATTGCGTGCTGGTGGTGTTGCGCGACCTGAGCGAGGTGGAGCGGATGCGCGACGCGCTGGCGGCCGGCAACGCCGAACTGCGTGCGCTCGCGGCGCGCATGTTCACGTTGCAGGAAGACGAGCGACGCGCGATCTCGCGCGAGCTGCACGACGACATCGGGCAGTCGGTCACCGCGATGAAGCTGGCCGCCGGCAGTGCATTGGTGGAGACCGACCCGCTGCGCCGCCGCGACGACCTGGAGGACATCGCGATGCTGGCCGATGCGACGATCGAGCGCTTGCGCGACATCTCGGTGCTGCTGCGCCCGCCGCAGCTCGACGCGCTGGGTCTGGAGGCCGCGCTGCGCGCGCATGCCGCACGGTTGCTGCGCAACGCCGCGCTGCAGGCCGAGGTCGAAGTCGCGACGCTGACACGCCGGCCGGCCCGCGAAGTCGAGCAGGCCTGCTTCCGCATCGCACAGGAAGCGCTGACCAACATCGTCCGGCACGCCCGGGCGAGTCGGGTGGCGTTGCGGCTGTACGAGGACGCCGGCACCTTGTGCCTGCACGTCGGCGACGACGGTGTCGGCTTTCCCGACAGCGCACCGACGGGGCTGGGCCTGGTGATCATGCGCGAGCGCGCGCAAGGCGTCGGTGGCCAACTGGACGCGGCGTCCTCGCGTACCGGTGGCACGCGGATCGAGGCGCGCCTGCCCTACGACGTGCAGGCCATCTCATGACCGCTGCAGGCCGGGCGAGCCGGTAGAATCCCGCGATGCAGCCTACCTCGATGCCGCTGGAACGTCTGGGTGCCGGTCACCCTGCCCTGGCGCGGATGATCCGCGATGCCAGAACCCGCGGCGGTGCCCTGGCGGTGCTGCACGTGGACATCGACCATTTCGTCTCGGTGAACCAGAACATGGGCACGGACGTCGGCGACGCCGCGCTCGAGGCGGTCGGCGCCCGGCTGCAGGCCAGGCTTGGCGCGCAGGGCATGGTGTGGCGCCACGGCAGCGACGAGTTCGTCGTCGCCGCCTGGCTGCCCGACGACGCGCCCGCTTCGGCGCAGGCGCTGGCCGAGGCCCTGGTCGAGGAGATCGAGCGCCCGCTCGAAGTCCTGCCCTATACGCTCTTTCTCGATGCCAAGCTCGGGGTGAGCCTGTGCCCGCAGCACGGCACCGAGCCCTCGGCCCTGCTGCAACTGGCCGAGAATGCGGTGCGCCGCGCCTCGCACGCGGTCTACGAACACGTCCAGTTGCACAGCAACGCGGCCGCCGATCGCAGCCAGGGCGAGAACGGCATCGGCCGGCAGATCCTCGAAGCGCTGCCCAATGGGGAGTTCCGGCTGCGCTACCAGCCCAAGATCAGCGCCCGCGACGGGCGCGTGATCGGCATGGAGGCGCTGCTGCGCTGGCAATCGCCGACCCTCGGCCTGCTGTTGCCCGAGCGCTTCCTGCCGACCGCCGAGCGGATCGGCGCGATCCTGCAGATCGGCAACTGGATGCTCGATCGCGTGGTCGCACAGATCCGCGCCTGGCGCGAACAGGGGTTCGACGATTTCTTCGTCGGCATGAACGTCACCACGCAACAGTTGCTCGACCCGGCATTCGTCGATCGCCTGCTCGGCCGCATGCAGCAGGCCGGACTGCCGACCTCCTCGCTGGTGCTCGAGCTCAACGAGCGGGCGCTGGGCGCGAACATCGACGTCGTCCATCGCGCAGTGTCGACGCTGCGCCACGAGGGCATCGGGGTCACGCTCGACAACTTCGGCACCGGCGACGCCAGCCTGGGCGCGCTGGTGCGGTATCCGGCCGACATCCTCAAGATCGACCGCAGCTTCATCAACGCCGCGCCTGCAGGCAGCCGCGAGACCGCGATCGTGCGGGCATTGATCGCGATGGGCCACCAGTTGGGCATGAAGGTGATCGCCAATGGCGTGGAGACCGAGGCCCAGCTCGGCTTCCTGCGCCGGGCCGACTGCGACTACTTCCAGGGCTACCTGTTCGGCGAACCGATGAGCGCCGAGACCGCGGGCCAGGCGCTGCGTCGCCGTTATCTGCGTCCGGAGCTGTTCACCGCGACCAAATCGCATCGCACGCTGCTGCTGGTCGACGACGAGGAGAACGTGCTGCGGGCGCTGGTGCGGCTGTTTCGCCGCGATGGCTACCGGATCCTGGCCGCCGGCAACGTGCGCGACGCGTTCGGCCTGCTGGCGACCAACGAAGTGCAGGTGATCCTGTCCGATCAGCGGATGTCGGAGATGGACGGCACCGAGTTCCTCGGCCGGGTCAAGATGCTCTATCCCGACACCATCCGCCTGGTGCTCTCGGGCTACACCGACCTGGCCACGGTGACCGAGGCGATCAACCGCGGCGCGATCTACCGGTTCCTGACCAAGCCCTGGGACGACAACGTGCTGCGCGACCACATCCGCCAGGCGTTCCGGACCTACGACATGCAGCGCGGGCGCGACGGCACGGAGTAGGCGCCAGGCACACACCCCGACTCAGGCGTGCGCACCCGGTTGCCGCACCGGCAGCACGATGCGGAAGCGGCTGCCGGTGCCCGGCGCGCTGTCGACCTCGATCCGGCCGTGGTGCTTGGCGACGATGCCGTACGAGATCGACAGGCCCAGGCCCGTGCCCTTGCCCACCGGCTTGGTGGTGAAGAACGGGTCGAAGATCCGCTGCAGCATCTCGGCCGGAATGCCGTTGCCGCTATCGGCGATCTCCACCCAGACCTCCTCGCCCTCGTGGCCGGTGCGCACGGCGATCGTGCCCTGGGTCTCGATCGCCTGGCCGGCGTTGAGCAGCAGGTTCATGAACACCTGGTTGAGCTCGGACTGCAGGCATTCGACCATCGGCAGCGTGCCGTAGTCCTTCTCCAGCGTGGCCTTGTAGCGCAGCTCGTTCCAGACGATGTTGATCGTCGATTCGAGCCCGGCATGCAGGTCGGCCAGGCGCCAGGCGTGCTCGCGGTCCGAGCGCGAGAAGTCGCGCAGGTCGCGGACGATGCGGGTGACCCGCTCGATGCCCTGCCGCGACTCGGTCAGCAGCTGCGGCAGGTCGCGGCTGATGAAGTCGATGTCCAGGCGTTCGCGGGTGGCGTCGATCTCCGCGCGCATCGTCTGCGGGTCGTCGCTGCGCAGCGCGCGCTCGTAGACATCGATCAGCGCGAACAGGTTGCCGACGTACTCCTGCAGGCTGCCGAGGTTGGAATGGACGTAACCGATCGGGTTGTTGATTTCGTGCGCGACGCCGGCGGCCAACTGGCCGATCGAGGCCAGCTTCTCGGCCTGCAGCAACTGCTCCTGCGCCGCATTGAAGCGAACGTTGAGCTCGCGGTGGCGCTGCAACAGTTCGTCGTCGCCGCGTCGCGGTCGGCCCGGGTCCTGCAGCACCAGCAGGTAGCGCCCGTCGTCGGCCGCCAACCGATACAGACGCGCGGCGACCTGGGTGCCTTCGCCGAAGGCGACCTGGTCGCGCCAGCGGCCGGTGGTCTCGGCCTGCTCCAGCGCCTGCGCCGGCAGCAGCGCGTCGAGCCTATACGCGTCGGCGGCCCAGGTCGGATGCAACCGCTGCAGCGCATCGCCGGTCGGGTTGGCGTACAGCAGGCGACCGTCGCCTCCGTAGAGGTAGACGCCCTCCTCGATACAGGACAGGACCGAAGTGGGCATGGTCGGGGGCGGTGCGACGACGGGATCGGAAATCGGGGGCACTGCGTGGAGCCGGCTACGGACGCCTGACGATTCTAACCGCAGGACGTCGCCGCTCAGGCGACCGCGAGTTCGCGGCTGCGGCAATCACGCTCGGCGCGGCCCTGTGCGTCGTACCCGGGCAGGCTTTCGGACCGCCCCAGGTGTCGCAGCGCCCAGTTCACCTCGCGCCGGCGCCGGGCGAGCAGCGCACCGTTGGCGCGGTTGAGCTCGCTCAGCTCGGCCAACGGGCCGGCCAGTTCGTCGGCCGGGCAGCGCTCGAGCTCGCGCAGCGCGACGATCTTGTCCTGGGTCGAGCGCATCAGCGCGCCGACATCGTGGCAGATCAGCGCCTCGCGCTCGTCGGCGAGCGCGCTCGCAAGACGGGCCAGGCTGTCCTGTGCCGGCGTCATCGGATCAGCCGCCCAGGCGGGCGTCGAGATCGAGCATCCGCGAGGCGATCGCCTCGGCGTCGACGCGGTAGCTGCCCGAGGCGATCGCCTCGCGCACGGCCTGGACGCGCGATTCGTCGAAAGCCGGTCGTGTCGAGAGGTCGCGCTGCAGGGCCTGCAGGCCAGTCGCCTCGCCGGTCAGGCGCAGGCTGTCGCCGGTCGTGGCGCTGGCGGCTTCGACCGCCTTGTCGCGGCTGTCGCCGGCGCGGGCCACCTGGGCGCCGGCCACGGGCGCGGCACTGCGGACAGTCGGCGCCTGGAGTCCATCGATCTTGTGGGTCATGACGGGGATCCTGACACGAAGTGCGTGAATGGGTTCGTGGATGGTATCGGCCCCGGTCCGCGGAGCTTTAGCGCGGATCGGCGCCGGGCGTGGGATCGCATCGTCGACTAGCGCCCGACGACCACGTCGCCGGCCGGGTCGACGATGCCCTGCACCACCCGGCGCGAGGACAGGTTCTCGACACTGACCCGCTCGCGCTCGCCGGCATCGCCGAGCGCGCGACCGGCCATGCGCACCTCGATACCGGCCTGGCGCGAGACCAGCGCGACGGTGTCGCCACGGCGCACCAGTCGCGGCGACACGAGGTCGCCTGCGGTCAACACGCTGCCGGCGAGCAAGGTGCGGCGCGCGCTGCGGCCAATGGCATCGGCCGGATCGGCGACCGCCGCGCCGGCCACGCGCGCGCCGTCGCGACGTTCGGCGATGAGATCATCGGCCGCGAGCGCCTGGCCTGCAGCCACGCCGCGCGCCAGCACCAACACCATCTGGCTGCGCCGCACGCGGACCGGCACATACAGCCGCCAACCGCTGGGGCAGCGCACCTCCACCGTGGCGCCGCCGCTGCGGGCGGCCTCCAGCGGCTCGGCGCACCGCGGCATGCGCAGCGCCGGGTCGAGCGTCGCCTCGGCCTCGCCGCTCTCGACCGCCGACAGCGCCGCCAGGCGGATCGAATCGACCGACTGGAATGCGTCCGACGCGGCCACCGACGTGACCCCAGCGACCGCCAGCAGCGCGGCGCTCAGGCACCAGGCCATTGCGGCGGGTCGCAGCAGGCAGACGGTCATGGCGGGGCCCTCACGGACGAACGGATATCGCAGGCGATGCAAGCGCCGTGCCGCGACGCGTGTCGGTCGCCGCTCAAGTCGTGGGGTTGCGCGCCGATACCGCAGGCATGTCGCAGGATCTGCTCGACCGCATCGACCAGCGTACCCGCCTCGCCGGCCACAACCGGCTGGCGCTGCTGCTGTTCCGTCTCGGCGGACGTCAGGTTTTTGGCGTCAACGTGTTCAAGGTGCAGGAAGTCCTGCGCCGGCCGCACCTGTTCCGCGTGCCGGGGCTGCCGGCGCAGTTCGCCGGGGTCGCCGACGTGCGCGGGCGCAGCGTGCCGGTGCTCGACCTGGGAGTGGCGATCGGCCATCCCGAGCGCAGCGACGACGCCCCACCCGGTTACCTGGTGGTCACCGAGTTCAACCGTTCGGTCCAGGGCTTCCTGGTCAGCGGGGTCGAGCGCATCGTCAACATCGCGGTCGAGGACGTGCTGCCGCCACCCGACCTGGGCGCCGAGGGCGGCTACCTGACCGCGGTCACGCGCTACCAGGGCGAGCTGATCCAGGTGATCGACGTGGAGAGCGTGCTGGCCGACATCTCGCAGGCGCGGATGGATGCCGACCTGTCCCCGGACTATGCGCTGCCGGCCGACGCGCCGCCGATGCAGGTACTGGTGGTCGACGACTCGCGCGTCGCGCGCCAGCAGATCCGCAGCGTGCTCGACCAGCTCGGCGTCGGCGTGACCCTGCTGTCCGACGGCCGCCAGGCGCTCGACCACCTGTTGCAGTTGCATGCGGCCGGCGAGCCGCCCTCGCAGCGCTACGCGATGATCGTCTCCGATATCGAGATGCCGGCCATGGACGGCTACACGCTGACGACGGAAATCCGTCGCCACCCCGGCCTGGCCGACCTGTACGTGCTGCTGCACACCTCGCTGTCGGGCGTGTTCAATACCTCGATGGTGCAGAGCGTGGGCGCCAACGCGTTCGTCGCCAAGTACAGCCCGCACGACCTGGCCGACGAAGTGCTCAAGCGCCTGCACGAGGTCGCCGAGGCGGCCGGCGGGCGACTCGTCGCCGCCTGAGCCCAGTCGCGGCCACCGCGCCGGGCGCCCTGGCACGCCGCTTGCACGGTCACCGGCGACCTCCGCCGGAGCCCGGCCATGTCCAATCCGATCTCGTCCTACCTCGGGCTGCAGGCCGATGCGCTGCCGCTGCGCGAGCAGCGGATGAAGCTCATCGCCAGCAACCTGGCCAATGCCGACACGCCCGGCTTCCAGGCCCGCGATCTCGACTTCAACGCCGCGCTGGCCGCCGCCGCACGCACGCGCGAAGCCGGCAGGCAGCCGCCGCCGCGCGAGCGCGCCGACCACATCCCGCTGCCGGGCGCCGATCCCTTGGCGCCGTTCGAGGTCGCGCGCGTCGCCGCCCAGGCCAGCCTGGACGGCAACAGTGTCGATCCCGATGCCGAGCGCGCCGCCTACGGCCGTGCGGCGCTGGAGTACCGCGCCTCGCTGAGCTTCCTCGAATCCAAGGTCCGCACCCTGCTGACCGCCATCACCGGACAGTAACCGATGAGCAACCTGCCGATCTTCGACGTCGCCGGTTCGGCCATGCAGGCCCAGTCGGTCCGCCTGAGCACGCTGGCCAGCAACCTGGCCAACGCCGACTCGGTTGCCGGCTCGCCCGAGCAGGTCTACCGACCGCTCGAGCCGGTCTTTCGCGCCAGCGCGCACGCCAGCGACCCGGCCCTGACCGGCGTGCAGGTGGCCGGCATCGTCGAGCGCGAGACTCCGCCGATCCAGCGCTACGAACCCGGCCATCCGCTCGCCGATGCCCAGGGCTATGTGTACGCGCCGGATGTCGACCCGGTCTCGCAGATGGTCAACCTGATTTCCGCCTCGCGCAGCTATCAGGCCGGCGTGGAGATGATGAACACCGCCAAGGAGCTGGCCGTCGCCACTCTGAGCATGGGCCGCTGATGAGCACGATCTCCAGCGACATCGCCAACAGCCTCGGCCTGACCGGGAGCGGCAAGGCGACCGACAAGAAAGACGCCTCGCTCGGCCAGGCCGACTTCCTGCGGCTGATGACCGAGCAGCTCAAGCACCAGGACCCGCTCAAGCCGATGGAGAACAGCGCGTTTCTCGGCCAGCTGGCGCAGTTCTCGACCGTGCAGGGCATCCAGGACCTCAACACCTCGGTCAACGGGTTCGCCAGTGCGATGGCCAGCGACCAGCTGCTGCGCGGCGCAAGCCTGGTCGGCCGCGACGTGGTGCTGCCGTCGGCCAAGCTGGCGCTGCCCAACGAAGGGGCTGCGAGCGGCCTGGTCGCCGCCCCGGCGGCCGGTACCGTGAACTTCGACGTCACCGACGCCAACGGCCAGCTGGTCCACCAGTTCAGCGTGCCCGCGCATGCCGCTGGCGAGGTCGCGTTCGCCTGGGACGGCACCGATGCCGCCGGCAACCGGCTGCCGGCCGGGACCTATGGCATCGCTGCACGCCATCTGGCAGGCAGCGGCGAGTCCTCGGTACTGAGCACCTATGTGCGCGCCCGCGTCGACAGCGTGTCGGTCGGCCGCGACGGCCTCTACCTCGACCTCGACGGCCTGGGCACCGCGCCGATCGGCTACGTGCTGCGCGTCAACTGACCGCCCTTTTCATCCGCGCTCGACCTCAACGGAGTCCGCCATGAGCTTCAATACCGCCCTGTCCGGCATCAACGCGGCCAACGCCGACCTCAACGTCACCGCCAACAACATCGCCAACGTCAACACCACCGGCTTCAAAGCATCGCGCGCCGAGTTCGGCGACCTGTTTTCGCGCACGTCCTACGGCCTGGCGCGCAACGCGGTCGGCTCGGGTGTGAAGCTGAGCAACGTCGCCCAGCAGTTTTCCCAGGGCAACATCGCGCCGACCGGTCGCAATCTCGACATGGCGATCGACGGCGAGGGCTTCTTCACCCTCAACAAGAACGGCGCCCGGCTCTATAGCCGCGCCGGCAACTTCCAGGCCGACAACCAGGGGTACATCGGCACCCCGGACGGGGCCCGCCTGCAGGTCTATCCGCCCAGCGCCAACGGCAATGGCTTCGACATCGGCCGGGTCACCGATCTGCAACTGCTGACCACCGACAGTCCGCCGCGCGCGACCACCGCGGTCCACCTGAAGTTCACCTTGCCCGGCAACGCGCAGCCGCCCACGATCGCGGCCTTCGATCCGAGCGAACCCAACAGCTACACCGCCTCGAGCGGCGGCGTCACGGTGTTCGACTCGCTGGGCGTGAGCCACGTGCAGACCTCGTACTTCGTCAAGACCGAAGCCGCCAACGAATGGCAGGTGCACACCTACATCGACGGCGGACGCGTGGGCGATGTCGCCACGCTCACCTTCACCGACAACGGCGCGCTGGCCACGCCCGCCGACGGCCGCATCGTGTTGACGCCGTTCGCGCCGGGCAATGGCGCAGGCGAGGTCGCGGTGACGCTCGATGTCGGCGGCTCGACCCAGTACGGCAACGGCTTCCAGCTGCGCGACAACCGCCAGGACGGCTACGCGGCCGGCAAGCTCGACGAGATCAGTATCGCCGCAGACGGTGTGGTCTTCGCGCGCTACTCCAACGGCGCCAATGCCGCGCTGGGCCAGGTCGCATTGACGACCTTCGTCAACCCGCAGGGCCTCAAGTCTCAGGGCAACAACTTCTGGGCCGAAAGCTACGACTCGGGCGCCTCGCGCACCGGCGTGCCCGACAGCGCCGACTTCGGCCAGCTGCAGGCCGGCGCGCTGGAATCGTCGACCGTCGACCTGACCGAACAGTTGGTCAACATGATCGTCGCCCAGCGCAACTTCCAGGCCAACGCGCAGATGATCTCGACCCAGGACAAGGTGACGCAGTCGGTCATCAACATCCGATAGGCCGGGGTTCGGCCACCGGCGCGTCAGGTATCGACGGCCCGGTGATCCGCCCGCTGCACGTCGCGTTCTCTCGCTTCTCGCTGACCGAGCCCGCCGAATGGACAAAGCCCTCTACGTCGCCATGAGCGGCGCGCGCGCCACGCTGCAGGCCCAGGGCACAGTGGCGCACAACCTCGCCAATGCCGAAACCGCCGGGTTCAAGGCCGCGCTGGCCAACACGCAGGCGTATCGCGTGCCCGGCGGCGAACACGCCTCGCGCATCGACGCGATGCACATCGATCAGGGCTTCGACAGCCGGGTCGGTGCGCAGCGGGTCACCGGCAACGCGCTCGATGTCTCGCTGCGGCCCGACCGCTGGCTGGCGGTGCAGTCGGCCGACGGCGGCGAGGCCTATACCCGCGCCGGAAATCTGTCGCCGACCCCCAACGGCCAGCTGGTGACCGGCGGCGGACATCCGCTGATCGACGAGAACGGCCAGCCGCTGGCGCTGCCGCCGCACCAGGCGCTGGACATCGGCGAAGACGGTACGGTGTCGATCGTGCCCCTGGGCGAAGGCCCGCAGACGCTGGCAATCGTCGGCCGCCTGCGTGTGGTCGAAGCGCCCCCCGACCGGCTCACACGCGGACTCGACGGGCTGATGCGCAGCGCCGATCCCCAGCGGCCGCCGGCCGAGGCTGTCGGCAACGTCATGACCACCGGCGCCCTGGAATCGAGCAACGTCGACGCCGCCGGCGCCCTGGTGCAGATGATCCAGTTGCAGCGCCAATTCGAAATGCAGGTCAAATTGATCCAGCGCGGCGACGACAACGCCCAGGCCGCCAACAGCCTGCTCCGCCTGGGCGGCTGACGCTAGAAAACCGGGCCTCAAAACCGGGGTCAGAGTGCAATTTCGTCGTCGTGGCAAGACGACCCGATGCAGTCGCTACGTAATTGCACTCTGACCCCGGTTTTGAGGCGATGGCACGGGGATTGCATCGCTGATTGGGGACGGCGCGGTGCGCCGCATCGAGGACACGACGATGAACCAGGCACTGTGGGTGGCGAAGACCGGGCTGGATGCGCAGCAGACGCGCATGTCGGTGGTCTCCAACAATCTGGCCAACACCAACACCACCGGCTTCAAGCGCGACCGCGCCAACTTCGAGGACCTGCTGTATCAGCAGGTGCGCCAGCCGGGCGGTGCGACCTCGGCGCAGACGCAGCTGCCAACCGGCCTGCAGTTGGGGACCGGTGTGCGCGTGGTGTCGACGGCCAAGGACTTCCAGCAGGGCAATCCGCAGCAGACCGGCCGCGCGCTCGATGTGATGGTCAACGGTCGCGGGTTCTTCGAGGTGCTGCTGCCCGATGGCACCTCTGCCTACACCCGCGACGGCAGCTTCAAGATCAGCCCACAGGGCGAACTGGTCACCAACAGCGGCTTCGCGGTGCAGCCGGGCATCCAGATCCCGGAGGGCGCGCAGGCGATGACGATCGGCCAGGACGGCACGATCACCGTGCAGATGGCCGGCGAAGGCCAAGCGCTGGAGATCGGCGCGCTGACGATCACCGACTTCATCAACCCCGCGGGCCTGCAGGCGCGCGGCGAGAACCTGTATCTGGAGACGACGGCCTCGGGCCCTGCCCAGAACGGCACGCCCGGCCTCAACGGGCTGGGGCTGATCGAACAGGGCGCGCTGGAAGGCAGCAACGTCAACGTGGTCGAGGAGCTGGTCAGCATGATCGAGACCCAGCGCGCTTACGAGATGAACGCCAAGGCGATCTCGACCACCGATTCGATGCTCGGCTATCTGAACAACAAGATCTGAGGCCGTCATGTTCGTCCGTCCGCCTTCCGCGCCGCGCGCGCTCGTGCTGCTGGCCCTGCCCGCGCTGCTCGGCGGCTGCGTGGCCGCCGGCGATGTCCGGCCCTATCCTGCGCTGGCGCCGATCCAGCCGGTCGCCGCGCCGCCGACGTATGCGACCCAGGGTGCGATCTACCAGGCCGGCGGCGGCGGGCTGTCGCTGTTCGCCGACAAGCGCGCGCGCGAGGTTGGCGACCTGATCACGATCCAGCTGATCGAGAGCACCATCGCGCAGACCAACGCCGCGACCAAGGTCGGCAAGGACAGCAGCGTGGCAATCGCGCCCCCCAACCTGTTCGGCGCCCCGGTCACAATCGGTGGGCGCGAGGTGCTGGGCGCCAGCGCCAGCGGAAAGCGCAGCTTCGACGGCAACGGCCGCAGCACCCAGAGCAACCGCCTGCAGGGCAGCATCACCGTCACCGTGGTGCAGCGCCTGCCCAACGGCAATCTCGTGGTCGAAGGCAGCAAGGAGCTGCGTTTGAACCAGGGCAACGAACTGGTGCAGGTCCAGGGCATCGTGCGCCCGGCCGACATCGCCCCCGACAACAGCGTGCCGTCGGGCCGTGTCGCCGACGCGCGGATCGTCTACGGTGGCCGCGGCGCGATCGCCCAGTCCAACGCGATGGGCTGGCTCGGCCGGTTCTTCAACTCGCGGCTGTCTCCCTACTGAGTCCCGTCATGCGCCCTGCCCGCCTCCGCCCGTTCCTCGTCGTCGCGCTCGCCTTGTGCGCGTGCGTGCCCGCCTGGGCGCAGGAGCGCATCAAGGACCTGGCCACCGTCGGCGGCGTGCGCGGCAACGCGCTGGTCGGCTACGGCCTGGTGGTCGGCCTGGACGGCAGCGGCGACCGCACCAGCCAGGCGCCTTTCACCGTGCAGAGCCTGCGCAACATGCTCAACGAGCTCGGTGTGACCGTGCCGTCGAACGTCAACCCGCAGCTCAAGAACGTGGCCGCCGTCGCGATCCACGCCGAACTGCCGCCGTTCGCCAAGCCCGGCCAGACAATCGACGTGACCGTCTCGTCGATCGCCAATGCGATCTCGCTGCGCGGCGGCACCCTGCTGATGGCGCCACTCAAGGGCGCCGATGGCCAGGTCTACGCCATCGCCCAGGGCAGCCTGGTCGTCGGCGGCTTCGGCGCGCAGGGCCGCGACGGCTCGCGGGTGTCGGTCAATATCCCGAGCGTGGGCCGCATCCCCAACGGCGCGATGGTCGAGCGCGGCGTCGCGACCGGGGACCTTGGCGACAGCGGCGAGCTGACGCTCAACCTCAACCGCGCCGATTTCAGCACCATCGCCAACATGGTCGCCGCGCTCGACGCGCGCTTCGGTCCGGGCACGGCGCGCGCGGTCGACGGCGTGACCGTCGCGGTGCGCGCGCCGTACGACCCGGGTGCGCGGATCGGCTTCCTCGCGCAGGTCGAGAACGTGCAATTGGCCGCCGGTTCGGCGCCGGCCAAGGTCATCGTCAACTCACGCACCGGCACCGTGGTCATCGGCGCGCAGGTCAAGGTGCTGCCGGCCGCGATCGCGCATGGTTCGCTGAGCGTGACCATCACCGAGAGCGTGGACGTCAGCCAGCCCGAGGCCTTCGGCCGCGGCAGCACGGTCGTGGCGCCACGGTCGGACATCGAGATCGGCCAGGACGGCAGCCGCATGTTCAAGTTCGCTGGTGGCACCTCGCTCGACGAGATCGTCCGCGCGGTCAATGCGGTGGGCGCCGCGCCCGGCGATCTGATCGCGATCTTGGAAGCGCTCAAGCAGGCCGGCGCGCTGCGCGCGGAACTGGAGGTGATCTGACATGCGCATCGCCCCGACGCCCATCGATCTTGCGCCCAGCCAACGGCCCGATGCTGCCCGCATCGATGACGCCGCACGCCAGTTCGAGGGCGTGTTCGCGCAGATGCTGATCAAGAGCATGCGCGATGCGAGCTTCGGCGATGCGCTGTTCCCCGGCGAGAACCAGCTCTACCGCGACCTCTACGACCAGAAGCTCGCCAAGTCGTTGACCGACGGTCCGGGGCTGGGCCTGGCGAAGACGATCGCACGGCAGTTGGGGGGCGCCGAGGCCGCCCCGGCGCTGGACACGCGATTGAACCCGACCGCGCCACTGCCGCCTGCCACAGCCGCCCCTGGCGACCGGTCCTTGCTGCCCGAAACGCTGGGCGCGCGCACCCTGGATCTGATCGCCGGGCGTACCGACGTGTCCGGCGAGACGGCGAGCCCGGCCTCGCCGATGGATGGCTTCATCGATCGGCTGCTGGCGCGCGTGCAGCCTGCAGCCTCGGCCGCAGGCGCGGCCGCGACCGCGCTGGTGCCGGGAGCGGCTGCGCTGGAAAGCGCCTCGCGCGCGGCCGCCGATCGGCTCGGTGCGCGCACGCCCGAAGGCTTCGTCGCCTCGATCTGGTCGCACGCGCAGAGCGCGGCGCGCGAGCTCGGGGTCGATGCCCGGGCGCTGGTGGCGCAGGCGGCGCTCGAAACCGGCTGGGGCCGGCGCATGATCCGCCAGGACGACGGCGGGACCGCGCACAACCTGTTCGGCATCAAGGCCACGGGCTGGCAGGGCGAGCGCGCCACCGCGAGCACCCATGAGTACCGCAACGGCGTGCGCCGCGACGAGCGCGCGCAGTTCCGCGCCTATGCATCGCCGGCCGAGAGCTTTGCCGACTACGTGCGGCTGCTCAAACAGACCCCCCGCTATCGCCAGGCGCTCGAGTCGGGCGGCGACGTGCGCCGCTTCGCCAGCGCGCTGCAGCAGGCCGGCTATGCCACCGATCCGCGCTACGCCGACAAGATCAGCGCGATCGCCAACGGCCCCACGCTTGGCCGCGCGCTGTCGACGATCGCCGAAGTCGCACGCGAGGCTGGCGACGCCGTGCAGCCGCTCCGCTTCGCCGGCGCCGATGCGCCCGGCCAGGCATTCACCCGCCGCTAGTCGCCAGGACCCGTCATGGCCAACGTCCTCACCACCGGCACCAGCGCCCTGATTGCGTTCCAGCGGGCGCTGTCGACCGTCGGCCACAACGTGGCCAATCTCAAGACGCCCGGCTATAGTCGCCAGCAGGTCGAGTTCACGACCGGCACCCCGCGCGACATCGGCGTGGGCTATATCGGCAGCGGCACCCGGATCAGCGACATCCGCCGCGTCGCCGACGATCTGGCCAATGCGCGGCTGATCGACAGCGGCGGCGAACTGGCCCGCTTGCAGCAACTCTCCACCCTCACCGGCCGCGTCGACAGCCTGATGTCCGAGTCGGCCACCGGCATCGCCGGGCAATGGTCGAACTTCTTCGATGCCGTCAGCGCCCTGTCGTCCAAGGCCTCGGCATCGGCCGAGCGGCAGAGCCTGCTCGGCGACGCCAAGGCGCTGACGTCGCGCTTCCAGCAATTGCACGGCGAGTTCGGGCGCCTGGCGACCGAGGTCGACAACGGGCTGGTCGCAGGCGCCACCGAGGTCAACCGGCTGGCCGGCCAGATCGCCCAGCTCAACGCACGCATCAGCAGCGCGTCGACCGCATCGCCGGACCTGCTCGATCAGCGCGACCAGTTGATCACCCAACTCGTCGGCTGGACCGGCGGCACTGCGGTGGCGCAGGACGGCGGCGCGATCAACGTGTTCTCCAGCGGCGGCCAGGCGCTGGTCGTCGGGGCGCAGGCCTCGCAACTGACCACCGTCTCCGACCCTTACCGTCCCGAACGGCAGCAGCTCGCGCTGCAGGGCACCGGCCAGACGGTGCGCATCGACGAGCGTGCGATGGGCGGACGCCTGGGCGGGCTGCTCGAGTTCCGCAGCCAGGTGCTGGACCCGACCCAGGCCGAACTGGGCCGCATCGCGCTGGGGCTGGGCATGCGCTTCAACGCCGGGCACGCCGCTGGTGTCGACCAGACCGGCGCACGCGGCGGCGATTTCTTCAGCGTGCCCGCGCCGGTGGTCTCCGGCCACACGGCCAACGCCGGATCGGCACGGCTGTCGGCCAGCGTCGCCGACCTCGCCGCGGTCGATGGCCGCAATCTGGTCGTGCAGTGGCGCGATGGCGCCTGGTCGGCCAGCGATGCGGCCACCGGTGTCGCGGTGCCGGTCGCAGGCACCGGCACCGCCGACGATCCGTTGCGGGTGGGCGGCATCGCGTTGGTCGTCGACGGCACGCCCGCGCAGCAGGACCGTTTCCTGCTGCAGCCCACCGCCCAGGTCGCCGGTGGGCTGGCGGTGGCGATCACCGATCCGGGCCGGATCGCCGCCGCGACGGCGGTGCGTGTGGATGCCGCGCTCGACAACCAGGGCAGCGGCAAGCCGTCGGGCATGCGCGTCGATGACGCCCAGGCCGCGCTCGCGGGCCCGGCCAGCATCGAGTTCCTCGACGGCGATCAGTACACGATCAATGGCGACGGGCCGTTCCCCTACACACCGGGCGCGCGGATCCAGGCCAATGGCTGGTCGTTCGTGCTCGACGGCGTGCCGGCCGCGGGCGATACCTTCACGGTCGACCCGACCGGCGCCGGCTCCAGCGACAACGGCAACGCCGCCCTGCTCGCCGGGCTCGACGACCTGCGCCTGCTCGACGGGGGCAACGTCAGCCTTAACGGCGCGATCTCGGGCCTGACCTCCGCCGTCGGCTCCACCGCCCGGCACGCGGCCTACGCCGCCGAAGCGCAGGCGGTGGTGCACACCCAGGCGGAGTCGGCGCGCGCCAGCATCTCGGGCGTCAATCTCGACGAGGAGGCAGCGAACATGTTGCAATTGCAGCAGGCCTACCAGGCCGCCGCGCAGATCATCTCCACCGCCGACACCCTGTTCCAGTCGATCCTGGGGGCGGTCCGCCGATGAGCAATCGCATCTCCACCAGCATGCTCTACCAGCAGTCGATCGCCTCGCTGCAGTCCAAGCAGGCGTCGCTGGCGCGCCTGCAGCAGCAGATGAGCACCGGGCAGAAACTGCTGACCGCCAAGGACGATCCGGTCGGCGCCGGCGCCGCGGTCGGATTGGATCGGGCGCTTGCCGAACTCGAACGCTTCGGCAAGAACGGCGACGCCGTGCGGCACCGTCTGGGGATGCAGGAAAGCGCGCTGACGCAGGCCGGCGGCATCATGGGCCGGATCACCGAGCTGACCGTGCGCGCCAACAGTGCCTCGCTGTCGGATGGCGACCGCCAGGCCATCGCCATCGAAATCACCAACCTGCGCGACAGCCTGTTGGAAGTGGCCAACAGCCCCGACGGCGCCGGTCGCTACCTGTTCGGCGGCACCCAGGACGGCAGCCCACCGTTCAGTCGGGTCGCCGGCAGCGTTGCCTATGGCGGCGACCAGACCCAGCGCCAGGTCGAGGTCGCCCCGCAACTGTTTGTCGCCGACACCCTGCCCGGCAGCGATGTGTTCCTGCGGGTGCGCACCGGCGATGGTCGCGTGGACGTCGCCGCGCAGGCCGGCAACACCGGCACCGGTCGGGTCGGCAGCTTCTCGGTCGCCGATTCGTCGCGCTGGGACGGCGGCCAGTACCGGATCGCGTTCGGCGAGGACGGCGCCTATGAGGTGCGCGATGCCGCCGGCGAAGTGGTCGCCAGCGGCACGCACGTCGACGGCGAGGCCATCGACGTGCAGGGCGTCCACGTGGTGCTTGGCGGCACGCCGGCCGATGGCGATGCGTTCGAGGTCGGCCCGGCGACGACGCGCGACGTGTTCGCGACCATCGACCGCCTGCTCGGCGCGCTGGCGCTCGATCCGACCACCGACGCCCAGAGGGCTGCGCAGCAGAATGCCCTGCAGGGCGCGATGCGCGACATCGCCACGGCGCAGGACCACTTCATCGATGCGCGCGCCGCCGGCGGCGCCCAATTGTCGGCGCTCGACGGCGCCGATAGCCTGCGCGGCGCCCAGGGCCTGACCATCGAGTCCACGCTCTCGGGCCTGCGCGACCTCGACTACGCCAAGGCCATCGCCCAGTTCAACCTCGAGAAGGTCGCGCTCGACGCCGCCCAGCTGAGCTTCGTGCAGATGCAGCGCTTGTCGCTGTTCGATCGGCTGCGCTGACCCAGGCAGCATCGCCGCGCGTCGCACGGCCAGCTACGCGCAGGGCGCCTGGACGTCCACGGCGCGTCCGCGAAACGTCTTCTGCACGAGCCCCCACGTTCGCGATACGCTCAGGCCTGCTCCATGCGCTGCAGTCTCAGCCGCAACGCGCGGAGCCGTTGCTGCAGCAAGGCTGGCGGCAACGTCATCGACATTGCTCGCATGCAACGCGCCAGGTGTTCGGGTCGGCGATGCAGCGCCTCCAGCGCCCGTTGAAGGTCTCGCACGACCACATCGCCATAGGCGCTCCGGGCCTTGGCGATGGCGGGTCGCAACGTGCTGGGCGCCGGCGCCATCATGGCCAAATCCAGGGCGTCGCGCGAGAACGCGCTGTCGTCTGCCCAGCGATCGGCGTTCGCGAGCAGCTTGCTTGCCACGAGATCGGGGCGCGTGAGCGTCGGAATGCCGCAGATCGTGTCGCGAACGCGGGGCGTGTCGAATTCGATCCTGCCCTCAGGCACGATCTCGAACTTGATCGGCACACTGTCTACATCGAGCCATGCCCGAATGCCGTATTGGTCCGCGCGAAGGGCGCGGGTCACCGTCGGTGACGTCCGACCGGCCTTCAGGATGGGCGTCAGATGTGCGACCGGCCAGCATCTGTCGCAGGCAGCGATATCCGGCAACATCCGACACCATCAGATCGATGTCCACCGATTCGCGATACTCGCCGTGGGCCAAGGCGATGGCGGTGCCACCACCGAACCAGCATTGGGCCTGGCGCAGGCGGTCGCCGTCCAACGCGTCGAGCACAGCGGCGATCCGGCGGTGATGACCGCGTTCAAACACCGAGGACATCCACGTCGAACACCTGCGACAACGCATCGATCAAGGCGCGCTCCCCGGAGGCGAGCGCCGCGATGTCCAGATGTCGCCGATTGCGCTCGTAAAGCGCCAGCGCCTCCCGCGGTGACAGGATCGTGGCGCCGTCGCCGACCTGCCACGCCAAGCGCTGCAACTGCGCGTAATCGGAGAGGCGGATCGTCAGCGGCAGCGCTGGGAGATCCGAAGGCGCGGATGCAGTCGAAGCCGCACCTGGGACTTCGATCTCGACCTCAAGCCCCAGCGCATGCACCGCCGCGAGGACATAGCCCCAAGCGACGGAGGTCTCGCCGCGCTCCAGTCGATGCCAAGTGACGCGCGACATGCCTGCAGCTTCAGCGGCGGCCGTCATGCTGATGCCCAGCGACTTGCGCCTGTCGCGCAGCCTTTGCCCGCTATACCTGGCCTGGGTTGCCACGTCGGGAACACGTTCGACAGCCACGGCAGGCTCCTCGGTTTCGTTGCTCATCCTATACATTTTGCACGGAATGCAAATGAATGGATACAAAAACTAATGAACAACAAGACTGTGTTCGGTCGCCGCGATTCGGTGCCTCCCGCGGACCTCACCTAGGCCCAGCGAACGGGCAGATGGCAACCTGTCCCATGATGTGCAACGACAACCCTAAAGCCCAGCCCCGGCACGCCGTTAATGGTGTCAGCAGAGGACAGGGCCGGTGAGACGGCAAGCCCCTGCGGAGCCACCCGGCAAGGCCCTGTACCCGCCGGATCCCTCATCCAGGAGACCAGCAATGTCCGTCATCAACACCAACACCATTTCGCTCAACGCCCAGCGCAACCTGTCGACCAACAGCGCCAGCCTGTCGACGACGATCCAGCGCCTGTCCTCGGGCCTGCGTATCAACAGCGCCAAGGACGACGCCGCCGGCCTGGCGATTTCCCAGCGCTTCAGCACCCAGATCCGCGGTGCCAATCAGGCCGCCCGCAACGCCAATGACGGCATCTCGCTGGCACAGACCGCCGAAGGCGCGCTGGGCGAGATCGGCAACAACCTGCAGCGCATCCGCGAGCTGTCGGTGCAGTCGCGCAACGCCACTAACTCCGGCACAGACCGTGCTGCGCTCAACGCCGAAGTTCAGTTGTTGAAGTCGGAGATCCAGCGCGTCGCCGAGCAGACCAACTTCAACGGCAAGAAGCTGCTCGACGGCAGCTTCCAGAACCAGGCCTTCCAGGTCGGCGCCAACCAGGGGCAGACGATCAGCGTTGCGCAGATCGCAAACGCCAACATCAGCAAGCTCGGCAACTGGAACGAAGCCGCCACTTCGGCAACGGCCACGGGCGTCGCCGCGACCGGCGGCGCGGATGCGGGCGGCGGCGCTGCCACGCCGGGCACGCTGGCCTTCGACACTGCGGGCGTCGCCAATGCGGCCGCTGCGTTCACGTTCGCGGTCAACGGCACCAACGTGGAGATCGCCGCCGCGGCCGGTCGTGACGCGGCCGGGCTGGCCACCGCGATCGCCGCGGGCATCACCGACCAGGCCGCGGGCCTGACCGCCGCCGCGGAAAACGGCGTCGTCACCTTCAGCAACACCTCCGGTGCCGCTGTCGCGTTGACCGGTGGGATCACCGGTGCGGTGGCCGCACAGACCGAAGCAGGCGCCACGGGCAGCTTCACCGCCGGCAGCTTCACGCTGCAGGGCGTGCTGCCGTCGGGCGACAACTCCGAGGCGATCACGATCAGCTACGGCGCCGCGGGCAGCGCGTCGGAGCGCGCCAGCAACCTGGTCACCGCGATCAACAACCAGAGCTACAACACCGGCGTGACCGCCGCGCTCGACGACAACGGCAATGTCGCGCTGTCGTCGGCGAATGGCAACTTCACGGTCGGCGCCGCCCAGGGAGGCGATGCCGCAGGCCTGCTCGAACAGACCGGCCTGACCGCTGGCACGACGGCGAACTTCGCCCAAGGCGCCGCCGCGACCGGCTTCGCCCAGCTCGACATCTCGTCCGAGCGTGGCGCCGAAAACGCCATCCTGGCGATGGACGCGGCCCTGAAGTCGGTCAACTCGGCCCGCGCCGACCTGGGCGCCGTGCAGAACCGCTTCAGCTCGGTCGTGGCGAACCTGCAGACCGGGTCGGAGAACCTGGCGGCCTCGCGCAGCCGCATCGTCGACACCGACTTCGCCAAGGAGACCGCCGAGCTGTCGCGCACGCAGATCCTCCAGCAGGCCGGGACCGCAATGTTGGCGCAGGCCAACCAGATCCCGCAGAGCGTGCTGAGCCTGCTGCGCTGATCGCGCCGCACATCCCGCACTGACGTGGACGCAACCCGCCTTTCGGCAACGAAAGGCGGGTTTCGCTTGTCTGCAGACCCTGTGCGGAACATACCGGCGGGACGCCGATCGTCCGCTGGCATGCAACCTGCATGTCCGACGTCGACTCAAGCGCGGCGCGTCGGCGCCGATATCCATTCCATACGGCGCGTGCCTGCACGGCGCGGCGTCGGCGGGCAACGGGAGACCGGACATGGCGGACTATTCCTTCGGCTACGGCGGCGTGGGCTCCGGCCTGGACATCAGTGCGATCGTCACCAAGCTGGTCAACAACGATCGTGCGCCGCACGACACGCGCCTGAACAAGCTCGAGACCAACGCCAAGTTCAAGCTTTCGGGCCTGGGCGGGGTGACGTCCGCATTCGACGGCCTCAAGACCGCGCTCGATGCCCTGCAAAAGCCTGAGGCGCTGGGCGCTCGTATGGTCAGCTCGCGCTCGACGACCGGCACGCCGCCCAGCGGGACCGTCACCGATACCGTGCTCGGCGCCACGGTCGGCGGCAATACGCCGCTGGGGCGTTACGAGGTCGTGGTCGAGCGCCTGGCCACCGCCCACAAGCTGGTCGGCGACGGCATCGGCAAGGCCACCAAGTTCGGGGCCGGCACCCTGCGGGTCGGGATCGGCAAGGATATCGTCGATGTCACCGTGGCCAAGGACGCCAGCTTGGCCGACATCCGCAATGCGATCACCGCCGCCGCCGGCAAGCACGGCGTGCAGGCCGCGCTGCTGACCTCCGACAAGGGCCAGCACCTGTCTCTGGGCAGCGCCAAGACCGGCGCGGCGCATGCGATCACGATCTCGGTGCTCGAGGGCGACAGCGCTCTGCACGGCCTGGTCGACGGCCTGGCGGAGCAGACGCCCGCCAGCGACGCGCGGATCGCCATCGATGGGCTGGTCAGCACCAGTGCCAGCAACACCGTCACCGATACGGTGCAGGGACTGACTCTCAAGCTCAAGGATGCCGGGACGAGCATCGTCGAGGTCGACGCCAATCCCACCGGCAGCCGCGCCGCGGTCGAAGGCTTCGTCAAGGCCTACAACGCCGCTCTGAACGCCATCACCACCGCCACCAGCTACAACGCCGAGACCAAGACGCCGTCGTCGCTGACCGGCGATGCGCAGATGCGCGGCGCCGGCTCCCAACTGCGCGGCATGATGAGCGAACTGCTCGGCGAACTCGCCGCCCAGGGGCTGGATGCCAAGACTCTGGGCCTGCAGACCCAGGGCCACCCCAATCCTAACGGCAATCTGGTGCTCGATGCCGCCAAGTTCGACGCCGCGATGGCCGAGAATCCGGCCAAGATCGCGGCGGCGTTCACCGGGCAGACCGGCATCGCCAGCCGGCTCAACGCGGTGGTCAAGTCTTATGTCGGCAAGGAAGGCTCGTTCACCTCGCGCAAGGACGGACTCGATGGCCAGCTCAAGGACATCGGCAAGCAGCGCGATGCGCTGGAGTTGCGCATGAAGGGCGTCGCCGAGCGCTACAAGGCGCAGTTCGTCGCCCTCGACAAGCTCATGGCGCAGATGAGCACCACCAATTCCTATCTCGCCCAGCAGCTCGCCGCGCTGTCGGCGCAGACCTCGAAGTAATCCCTCGGAGACGCCCGATGATGCCCCGCAACTATGCCCAGCAGTACCGACAGACGCAGTTGGAGGGCGCCGTCATGGAGGCCGATCCGCACCGGCTGGTTGCGTTGCTGCTGGCCGGCGCCTGCGAGCGCATCCGCCTGGCTGAAGCCTGCCTGGAACGGGGCGATCAGGCGCGCAAGGGCAAGGCAATCGGAGAGGCCTGCGCGATCGTCGGCCATCTCGACGGCTCGCTCGACCACGAAGCCGGCGGCGAGATCGCCGCCAACCTCTCCTCGCTCTACGACTACATCGTCCGTCGGCTGACCGAAGCCAACCTGCAGAACGACCCGACCGGCCTACGCGAGTCGCTGGCGCTGCTGGCCGAGGTCGATGCCGCCTGGGCCGCGATCGGGCCCGGCGAGGCGGCAAACGAAGCGACCGGCGCATCGGCATGAGTGGGCTCGAGGCCCTGCACCGCGACCTCGCCGCGCTCGATGCGGCGATCGCGCACGATGACGTGGAGACCGCGGCCGGCCTGCTGGACGCCTATCACCAGCGCCTGCAGGCCACGGTGGGGCCCGCAGTGGGCGCATCCGCCGGGCACGCGCCACCGGCGCCGGCGCTGCGCGCCCTGCTCGACGCCCAACTCGCGCTGACCGCACGCCTGGGCGCACGCCGCGACACGGCCGCCGCGCGGTTGCGGCAGGCACACCGTGCCAACGCGGCCTCCAGGCTCTATGCCGGACTGGAGCAGACGCCGTGAATCCGCTTGCATCGACCACGCCCGCCGAAGCCGAGGCGCGGCTGTTCGGCGACGCGCTGAGTTGCGAGCTCGACCTGCCGATGGCCATCGAACCGGCCGACGGCGCCGGCCGACAGGCCGAGGCCATCACCCTGCTGTCGGCACTCGCCCACATCGAGGACCTGCGCAAGGACGACGGCGGCGAGGACCACGGCGACCTGCCGCTGCTGGCCCAGCGCATGGACGCCAAGCTCGACCTGATCCTCGCCCTGCTCGGCCGGCTGGCGCGGCGCGACGACGGCCTGGTCGATCGCCGGCTGCACTGGTCCTGCCATGGCCTGCGGGTCGACCTGGAACCGGGCGAGCATCTGCCGCCGGGCGCGGCCGCGATCGTGCGGCTGCAGCCGGCCGACTGGCTGCCCGACCATCTGGCCTTGCCGGCGACCGTCGTGGCCTGCGAACAAGGCCATGCCGGGAGCCGGGTGTGGCTGGCTTTCGCCGGTCTGCGCGCCGACCTCGTTGAGGCACTGGACCGCCATCTGTTCCGCCTGCACCGGCGCCAGGTCGCCGAACAACGGCGGCGCTGAAACCCGCCTGCCCCGCGCTGACGTATCCTGTCCACCGGGAGGCCGCTCAGACGGCGGCCAGGAGGGGACCGGGCTGGTGCGCGTATTGATCGTCGATGACCACACGCTGGTGCGGGCCGGCCTGGACCGGCTGCTGCAGGGCTTCGACGACGTCGATGTGTGCGCACAGGCCAGCGGCGCCGACGAGGCGCTGGCGCTGAGCCTGGCCCATCGCCCGGACCTGGTGCTGATGGACCTCTCGCTGCCTGGCCGCAGCGGCATCGAGGCCATGGTCGCGATCCGCGCGCAATTGCCCGCCACCCGCGTGCTGATCATGTCGATGCACGACGACGCCCAGCACGTGCGCACGGCGATCGAACGCGGCGCGGCCGGCTTCATCGTCAAGGACGCCGCCCCGATGGAACTGGAACTGGCGCTGCGCACCGCAGCGGCCGGCGAGCTGTATCTCAGCCCACGGCTGTCGTCGCGGCTGATGGCACCGATGTTCGGCCGCCCGGTGCAGGGCGGCGTCGATGCGCTGTCCAGGCGCCAGCAGCAGATCCTCGACCTGATCGGTCGCGGGCGCAGCAGCAAGGAGATCGCCGCCGAGCTTGCGATCAGCATCAAGACGGTGGAAACCCACCGTGCACGCATGATGGAGACGCTCGGTTGCCGGCGCGCCAACGACCTGGTGCTGCTCGCCGCGCGGCAGCGGCCGGCCGGAGACTGACGCCGCGCCGCCGGAATTCCGGCGCCGATGCCGATCGGGGTGTCGGGGAAACCCCGACAGCAGTCAGGTAATCCCTTGCCGACGTGGGGAACGGCCCGATAGCGTTGCCGTCACGCCGCCTTCACGATGCCTGCACGCGTCGACGTCCGGCGCGACGGGATTCCGACATGAAGGCCTCCGCCTCGCTGCAGCTCGGCCAACAGCTGCACCTCACACCGCAGTTGCTGCAGTCCATCCGCCTGCTGCAGCTCGATGGGCAGCAGCTGGAGCTGGAAGTGCGCCGCGTGCTCGCGCACAACCCGATGCTGGAGCTCGACGAGGTCCCCGTCGCCGCGCCCGCTCCGGTCGATACCGACGCCATCCCCGATGGCCGGGTCGAGGTCGCCGCGTTCGACGAACTGCCCGACAGCACGATGTGGGACGTGCGCAGCGCGAGTTGGAGCGGCGATGACGACGGTCTGCAGCGGATCGCGGCCGAGCCGTCGAGCGATCCGCACTGGCGAATCCTGCAGCGCCTGGCGCTGGAACTTTCGGACGCGCAACTGGCGATCGCCGCGTTCTGGCTGACCCACTGCGACGAGGCCGGCTATCTGGTCGCGCCGCCCGAGACGCTCGCCGAACAGGCGCCGACGCAGCTGGGCTGCTCGGCGGCGCAAGCCGAGGCGGTGCGCCAGCGGCTGCTGGCCGGCGATCCGGCCGGCATCGCCGCCCGCGACGTGCGCGAGTGCCTGCTGGCGCAACTCGACGCCCAGCCCGGCCACGTGCCCGGCCGTCCGTTGGCCCGGCGCCTGGTCGCGGTCGCGCTCGACCTGCTGGCCGCGCACGATGTCGATGCGATCGCCCGCCGTCTCGACCGCGCGGTCGAGGATATCCACGAAGCGATCGCGCTGGTGCGCGCGCTCGATCCGCGCCCGGCCCAGACCGGCGCCCCCGTATCCGACGACGCGGTCGTGCCCGATGTCGTGGTCTGGCATGCCGACGCCGGCTGGCGCGTCGCATTGAACCCGGTCACGACCCCGCGCGTGACGATCAACGCCGGCTACGAGCGGTTGCTTGCCGATGGCGGCGAGGCCGCCGCGCCGATGCGCGAACTGCTGCAGGAGGCGCGCTGGTTCGCACGTGGCCTGTCGATGCGTTACGACACGTTGCTGCGCACCGCGCGCGTGTTGGTCGAACGCCAGGCGGCCTTCCTGGCCCAGGGCGAGGAAGCCATCGCGCCGTTGACCCTCAAGGAGGTCGCCGAGGCGATCGGCATGCACGAATCGACGGTCTCGCGGATCACCACCGGCAAGTATCTGCAGACGCCACGCGGCACGATCGAGATGAAGCGCTTCTTCGCAGTGCGCCTGGAAGGCGCGGAAGTCTCCGGCGCCGCCGTCCGGGCGATGGTGCGGCGGCTGATCGAGGCCGAGCCGCGGCACCGCCCGCTGGCCGACGACGCGATCGCCGCGCTGCTCGCACGCCAGGGCGTGCACATCGCGCGGCGTACCGTCGCCAAGTACCGCGAACAGCTCGACATTCCGCCCGCACGTCTGCGCCGCGCCCCGGCGTCCGCGCCACTGGCCCGAACGGCCTGAGACCCCCATGGACAAGATCAAGGTACTGCTGGTCGACGACCACGACGGCTTCATCAATGCCGCGCTGCGCCACTTGCGCCGACTGGACTGGCTGGACGTGGTCGGCACCGCCGGCAACGGCCTGGAGGCCATCGCGCAATCCGAGGCGCTGCGCCCGGATGTGGTGCTGATGGACCTGGCGATGCCGGAGATGGGCGGCCTGCAGGCCGCGCGGTTGATCAAGGCGCAGGACGACCCGCCCTACATCGTGATCGCCAGCCACTTCGACGACGCCGAGCACCGCGAGCACGCCACGCGCGCCGGCGCCGACAACTTCGTCAGCAAGCTGTCCTATATCCAGGAAGTCATGCAGATCCTCGACAGCCTGCGCCATCCGCAGGGCGAGCCGGGAGCGCAGCTGTGAGCGAGCCGCGCATCCTGGTCATCGACGCCGACGGCGACCGCGCCGAGCGGCTGTGCACGCTGCTCGAATTCATGGACCTGCGCCCGCGCTGGGTCGCCGAGGCCGGCGAGATCTCCACCGCGCGCCACCGGTCCAGCGACTGGGTCGCAGTGCTGGTCGGCGACATCGCCGCCGACGATGCCGCCGCGCCCGCCTTCTTCGGCTGGCTGGGCCAGGCCGGCATCGCGCCGCCGGTGCTGTTGATCGACGGCGAAGCGCCGACGTTCGCTGCCGCGCACGGCCTGCACGAGGCCGGGGTGTGGACGCTGGAATCGCCGCTGCGCCACGCCCAGCTCGAGAACCTGCTGCGCATCGCCAGCCTCAAGCGCATCGATGCCGACCGCCAGGCCTCGACCGAGCAGGGCTTCGGGCCGACCGGCAGCAGCGAGCCGGTCCGGCGCCTGCGACGCATGATCGACCAGGTGGCGCCGTTCGACACCACGGTGCTGGTGCTGGGCGAATCGGGCACCGGCAAGGAAGTCGCCGCGCGCGCCATCCACCAGCGCTCGGCCCGACGCGATGGGCCGTTCGTGGCGATCAACTGCGGTGCGATCCCGGCCGAACTGCTCGAAAGCGAGCTGTTCGGCCATGAGAAGGGCGCGTTCACCGGGGCACTGTCGGCGCGCAAGGGCCGCTTCGAGATGGCCGAGGGCGGCACGCTGCTGCTCGACGAGATCGGCGACATGAGCCTGCCGATGCAGGTCAAGCTGCTGCGCGTGCTGCAGGAGCGGTGCTTTGAGCGCGTCGGCGGCAACCAGTCGATCCGCTGCGATGTCCGCGTGATCGCGGCGACCCACCGCGACCTCGAGGCGCGGATCGGCGAGGGCCAGTTTCGCGAGGATTTGTTCTACCGCCTCAATGTGTTCCCGATCGAGATGCCGTCGCTGCGCGAACGGCGCGACGACCTGCCCGAGCTGATGGCCACGATCGCCGGCCAGCTGGCGCGCAACGGCCGCGGCGAGATCCGCTTCGCGGCCGACACGATCGAGGCCCTGGCCGGCTATGCCTGGCCGGGCAACGTGCGCGAGCTGAGCAACCTGGTCGAGCGCCTGGCGGTGCTCAATCCAGGCGGCATGGTACGCGTGCAGGACCTGCCGCAACGCTACCGCGAGCATCTGATCGACACGCCTGCGGCGCCGCAGGCGGACGTCCAAGCGCCCGCTGCGACCGCGGACGCGGCCGAACCGACGCAGTTGCCCGAGGACGGGCTGGACCTTCGCGACCATATGGCACGGATCGAGCTGGGCCTGATCCGCGAGGCGCTCGAGCGCAGCGACGGCGTCGTCGCGCACGCCGCGCAGTTGCTGGGCCTGCGCCGCACCACGCTGGCCGAGAAGCTGCGCAAGTACGGCATCGAGCGCGAACTGGCCGCCTGAGCGGACGCCGCGCCCGCCACCCGACAACCCGAGAACGCGCGCCGCCTTTGTCGGGCGGGCAAAACCGCGCATCGGGTGCGGCGCCAAGAGTCCGGCGCCACTGTCGCAAGGCCCGCGGCACGCGACTTGCATCGTCCCGGCAGGCTTCCGACACCCCGCCCCCATGAGCCATTCGGTCAATTCGATCCTCTCGCAGATCCGCAGCTTCCAGGGCCAGATGCCGGCCATGGCGCAGGCGCGCGAGACGATCGCCGCCGATGCCGCGCGCTCGGATGCGATCCCGGTCCAGGGCCTGGGCGGCGCGCAGGCGCCGGGTGGCGTCGCAGGCGCGGCGAGCCCGAGTTTCGGCGCGACGCTGCGCAACGCGATCGAGGGCGTGAACGCGGCGCAGCAGCGCAGCGGCGCGCTGGTGCGCGCGTTCGAGCTCGGCGAGCCGGGCGCGGATCTGGCCAAGGTGATGGTGGCCTCGCAGCAATCGCAGGTGGCATTCCGCGCCACGGTGGAAGTGCGCAACCGTCTGGTACAGGCGTACCAGGACGTCATGAACATGCCGCTGTGACGGCACCGGAGACCGACTGACCCATGGCGATCCCGCTTCCCAAGGATGTCTTCAACGCCGACAAGGCCGGCGGCAAGGCAGTCGAGGTGCTCGACCGGCTGGAGAAGATGCAGCTCGCCCGCCGTCTGGGCAAGATGCTGCTGCTGGCCGCGGCCATCGCCGGCGGCCTGATCGTGTTCTTCTGGTCGCAGACGCCCGGCTACGTGCCGCTGTACGCCGGCCTCGACGCCAAGGCCACGGCCGAAGCCACCGACCTGCTGCGTACCGCGCAGATCCCGTTCCGCATCGACCAGGCGACCGGCGCGATCTCGGTGCCCGAGCAGAACGTGCACGACGCCCGCTTGAAGCTCGCCGGCTCCGGGCTGACCGAGTCGGGTCGCCTGGGCTTCGAGTTGATGGAGCGCGACCCAGGCTTCGGGGTCAGCCAGTTCGTCGAGACCGCGCGCTACCAGCATGCGCTGGAGACCGAACTGGTGCGCACGATCGCAGCCCTGCGCCCGGTGCGCGACGCCCGCGTGCACTTGGCGATCCCCAAGCCCAGCGCCTTCACCCGCCAGCGCGAGGCCGCCAGTGCCTCGGTCGTGCTCGAGCTGCGCGGCGGCGCCAGTCTCGAGCGCGGACAGGTCGACGCGATCGTGCACCTGGTCGCCTCCAGCATCCCCGACCTCGCGCCCGAGCGCGTCACCATCGTCGACCAGAACGGCCGCCTGCTCAGCGACAGCCGCCAGGACCCGGACGCGGCGATGAGTGCGCAGCAGTTCGAGCAGGCGCGGCGCCAGGAGACCTCGTTCAACCAGCGCATCCGCGAGCTGCTCGAGCCGATGACCGGCGCCGGCCGGGTCAACGCCGAGGTCACCGTGGACATGGATTTCTCGGTCAGCGAAGAAGCGCGCGAGCTCTACAACGCCGAGCCGCCCAAGCTGCGCAGCGAGCAGACCAGCGAGAACAGCGCGCCCGCGGGTCCCCAGGGCATCCCTGGCGCGACCAGCAACCTGCCCGATACCGCCGCCAACCCGGCGCCGGTCGATGCGGCGGTCGCCGCGGCCGCAGGCAACACGGGCGAATCGTCGCGCAGCGCGACCCGCAACTACGAGCTCGACCGCACGCTCAGCCACACCCGCCAGCCGGGCGGCCGGATCCGCCGGGTCACCGCCGCGGTGCTGGTCGACCACGTGCCGCGCACCGGCGCCGACGGCGCGACCACGCTGCAGCCGTTGACCGCGGCCGAACTGCAGCGCATCGAGGCGCTGGTGCGCCAGGCGGTCGGCTTCGACGAGGCCCGCGGCGACGTGGTGTCGGTGATGAACGCGCCGTTCGTGCGCGAGACGCTCGACGACGTCGGCGCGGTGCCGTGGTGGCAGCAGCCGATGCTGCGCGACATCGCGCGGATCGCGCTCGGCGCGCTGGTCGTGCTGGCGCTGCTGTTCGGCGTGGTGCGCCCGGCTGTGCGCCAGATCACCGGGCCGTCGGCCAAGCCCCGGCGCGGCGCCGACCCCGAGACCGCCGAGGTCGTGCTGCTCGACGACGAGGCCGTGCCGGCGCTCGCCGACGACACCGCGCAGATCGGCGCACTGTCGGGCCCGGCACACGCGCAGGCGGCGATCGCGTTGCCGTCCGATGCCTATGAAGACCGCCTGCGGCAGGCCCGCGAGGCGGTGAAGACCGATTCCAAGCGCGTGGCGCAGGTGGTGAAGGGATGGCTGGGCGATGAAGCGACCACCTGACATCGGCGAGATGACCGGCGTGCAGCGCGCCGCGGTGCTGCTGCTCTCGCTCGGCGAGGCCGACGCGGCCGAGGTGCTCAAGCACATGGGCGCCAAGGAAGTGCAGAAGCTCGGCCTGGCGATGGCGACCATGGGGCCGGTCAGCCGCGAGCAGGTCACCGGCGTGATGGACGACTTCCACGGCGCGCTGGAGCGGCAGACCTCGCTCGGCGTCGGCGCCGACGACTACATCCGCGCGGTGCTGGTCCAGGCGCTGGGCGCCGACAAGGCCGGCAGCCTGATCGACCGCATCCTGCTGGGGCGCAACACCACCGGGCTGGACACGCTCAAGTGGATGGACCCGCGCGCGATCGCCGACCTGGTGCGCCACGAGCATCCGCAGATCATCGCGATCGTGATGTCGCACCTCGACCCCGACCAGGCGGCCGATGCGCTCAAGCTGATGCCCGAGCGCACCCGCGCCGACGTGCTGCTGCGCATCGCCACGCTCGACGGCATCCCGCCCAATGCGCTCAACGAACTCAACGAGATCATGGAGCGGCAGTTCGCCGGCAACCAGAACCTCAAGTCGTCGGCCGTCGGCGGGGTCAAGGTCGCGGCGAACATCCTCAACTTCATGGAGTCGGGCCAGGACCAGGGGCTGCTGGGTGCGATCCGCAAGATCGACCCGCAGCTGTGCCAGCGCATCCAGGACCTGATGTTCGTGTTCGACGACCTGATCGAACTCGACGACCGCGAACTGCAGATCGTACTGCGCGAAGTCTCGGGCGACCGCCTGGGCATCGCGCTGCGCGGCGCCGATCCGCGTGTGCGCGAGAAGATCACCCGCAACATGTCGCAACGCGCGGCCGAGATCCTGATCGAGGATATGGAAGCCCGCGGGCCGGTCCGGCTGTCGGACGTGGAGTCGGCGCAGAAGGAGATCCTGACGATCGTGCGCCGGCTCGCCGATGAGGGCGCGCTGACGCTCGGTGGCGGCGGCAACGCCGAGGCGCTGGTATGAGCGGCGCGGTGCGCTGGCTGGCACCGGCGCTCGACGCGGCCCTCGTCCCTGCCCCCGCGGCCACCGAGGTCCCGGCCGAACTGCCGCGCCCGCCCTCGCTCGAAGAGATCCAGCGCATCCGCGACGACGCCCAGCGCGAAGGCCATGCCGAGGGCCTGGCCCAGGGCCGCGCCGAAGGCCTGGCGCAGGCGCAGGCGGAGATGCGCCGGCTGGCCGCGCAGATCGAGGGCATCCTCGACAACTTCTCGCGGCCGCTGGCGCGGCTGGAAAACGAAGTCGTCGCCGCGCTGGGCGAACTGGCCGCGCGCATCGCAGGCAGCCTGGTGGGCCGCGCCTACGAGGCCGAGCCGGCACTGCTGGCCGAACTGGTCACCGACGCCGTCGATGCGGTCGGCGGCGCGGCGCGCGAGGTCGAGGTGCGCCTGCATCCCGATGACATCGCCTCGCTGACGCCGTTGCTGGCGTTGCCGGACGAGACCCGCCTGGTCGCCGATCCGGCGCTGGCGCGCGGCGACTTGCGCGTGCATGCGCCCAGCGTGCGCATCGATGGCAGTCTCGAGGCGCGGCTGCGCGGCGCGCTGGACACCGTGCTGCGCCGCGCCGGGACGCGCGGATGAGCGCCCCCCTGCCCCGCGCCGATCCCGCCGACTGGTTGGCCGCCCGCAACCTGCGCCTGGCCGCGCGCCTGGACAGCACCGGGCCGGACCCTGCGGCCGGACGCGGGCTGATCCGCGAAGGCATCCTGCGCCGCGCGGTCGGGCTGACGCTCGAGGCGGTCGGCTGCGAAGCGCCGATGGGCGCGACCTGCCGGGTCGAGGTCGCCGACGGGGGTTGGGTCGAGGCCGAGGTCGTCGGCTTCGCCGGCGAACGCACCTCGCTGATGCCCAGCGCCGAACTGCACGGCCTGCTGCCCAACGCCCGCGTCGTGCCGCTGCAGCGCCGCGGCGGCGTGGAGATCGGCGAGGGCCTGCTCGGCCGGGTGATCGACAGCGACGGCGTGCCGCTCGACGGCAAGGGCCCGATCCGTGCCGAGGGCACCGTCGGCATGGCCGGCGTGTCGATCAACCCGCTGGCACGCGAGCCGATCACCCAGCCGCTGGACGTGGGCGTGCGCGCGATCAACGCGCTGCTGCCGATCGGCCGCGGCCAGCGCGTGGGCCTGTTCGCCGGCTCGGGCGTGGGCAAGTCGACGCTGCTGGGCATGATGACCCGCTTCACCTCGGCCGATGTGATCGTCGTGGGCCTGATCGGCGAGCGTGGCCGTGAGGTACGCGATTTCGTCGAGACCACCCTGGGCGAGGATGGCCTGCGGCGTGCGGTCGTGGTCGCCGCGCCGGCCGACCGGCCGCCGCTGGCGCGTCTGCATGGCGCCTATCGCGCGACCGCGATCGCCGAGTGGTTCCGCGACCAGGGCCTCAACGTGCTGCTGCTGATGGACTCGCTGACCCGCTTTGCGCAGGCGCAGCGCGAGATCGGGCTGTCGGTGGGCGAGCCGCCGACCACGCGCGGCTATCCGCCGTCGGTGTTCGCCAAGCTGCCGGCCCTGGTCGAGCGCGCCGGCAATGGCGCCAAGGGCCGCGGCTCGATCACCGCGTTCTACACCGTGCTGACCGAAGGCGACGATCCGCAGGACCCGATCGCCGATGCCGCGCGCGCGATCCTCGACGGCCACATCCTGCTCTCGCGCCGGATCGCCGACGCCGGCCTGTACCCGGCGATCGACGTCGAATCGTCGGTCAGCCGCGTGGTCACCGAGATCGCCGACGTCGACTGGCGCGACCGGATCCGCGCGCTCAAGCGTCTGGTCAGCGCCTACAACGCCAACCGCGACCTCATCGCCATCGGCGCCTACCAGCGCGGCGGTGACCCGGCGGTCGACGAAGCGCTGGCGCGCTGGCCGGACATCGTCGCCTTCCTGGGCCAGGACATCGCCCGCGCTGCCGACCTGCAACACAGCCGACAGGCGCTCGAACGCCTGCTGCAACCTGAGGAACCCGCTGCATGAAACAGTCCCGACGCATCGATCCGTTGCTCAGCCGCGCCCAGGACCACGAAGACGCGGCGGCGCGCGTACTCGCCCAGCGCCAGTCCTCGCTCGACGCGCACGAGGCCCGCCTGGCCGAGTTGCGGCGCTATGCCGACGAGTACGCCCACAGCCAGCTCGCCGCGACCAGTCCGGCGCAACTTGCCAACCGCCGCGCTTTCCTGGATCGGCTGGAAAACGCCGTCGAGCAGCAGAGCCGCACCGTCGACCAGAGCCGGCAGACGGTCGAGCTCGAACGCGGCCGGCTGCTGCTGGCCAGCCGCGACAAGCAGGTACTCGAGCAACTGGCGGCCAGTTATCGCGCGCAGGAGCGCCAGGTCGACGAGCGCCGCTCCCAGCGTGAGCTCGACGATCTGGGGGCGCGCCGCGTGCGCCTGGCCGCGAGCGAGGGCCAGGACGCATGACCCCACTGGCGGCGACCGCGACTCCCGGCATGGGCGCGCCGTCCGCGGCGGCGCGCAGCACCGGCGCGGCGTCGGGCCCCGCCGACGGCGAGGACGGGTTCGCCCGGGCCCTCGAACGGCGGCAGGCGCAACGCAGCACCGACGCCTCCGCGCAGCGGCGCGCGCCGGAAGGGCGGCACGACGACCGCCCGTCCGCCGAGGTCGAGGCAGCGGCATCGCCCGACACCGCGCCGACCTCCGAAGACCACGATCCGGCCGCCGCGACCGGGACCGGGCCGGTGCCTGGCGATCCGATGCCGTGGCCGCCGGCCGGCCTGGTCGGGCTGCCGGGGTTCGCCGCGCTGCCGGTCGCCGACCCGCCCGCCGAGACAACCGCAATGCCGGCGGCCCAGACGCCGCCGCAGGCCGCGGCGATCACCACGGCCGCCGCGACAACCGCGCCGCGCATGCCCGCGCTCGCGCTGTCGCCCGATGCCGCCACCGGCGACGTCGACACGCTCGCGACCATCGCCGTCGTCGCGACGCACCCGGCCAGCGAGCCCGCGCCCGATACTGGCCAGCCCCCTGCGCCGATCGCATTCGCGCTGCCGGGCGCACCGGCCCCGGCCTTGCGCACGCCGCCGCCGCTGCTCGATGCCCCACTGCCGACGCCCGATGTCCATCGCGGAGACTTCGAGGAGCGCCTGGGCGCCCAGCTCGAATGGATGGCGGGCCAGAAGATCGGCCATGCCCGCATCCGCGTCACGCCCCAGGACCTGGGCCCGGTCGAGGTGCGCCTGCAGCTCGACGGCGACCGCATCGCCGCCGACTTCATCAGCCCGCACGCACAGACCCGCGACGCCCTCGAACAGGGCCTGCCGCGGCTGCGGGATCTGCTCGGCGAACACGGTTTCCAGCTCGCGCATGCCGGCGTGGGCCACGACGGCGGCTCGGACGCACGCGACGGAATGTCGTCGCCGTCCGGCCGCGCGACATCCACCGCCCAGCACGACGCCGGCCCCGAAGCGCGGCCGGCGCCCGCACCGACGGCCCGGCGGATCGGTCTGCTCGACGCCTACGCCTAGACGACGACGTCGATCCCGCGACGGCTTCCAGTCGCAGCGCGACGGGCGTCGCGCGCGTTTCGCGCCGCGCGACGCTGCGTCCACAGTGCCTCGGCCCGGCCACATCCGCCCAGCGTGACGGCCCACCGTCGCCAGAACGGCACGGCGATTGCATCCAAGCACAGGCATTCCCTTTTCGGACCCGCCCGTGGCCGCCGCTGCCGACCCGCAACCCAAGTCTCCTCCCAAGAAGCGGCGCAAGCTGCTGTTGTCGATCCTCGGCGGCCTGCTGCTGCTCGCACTGGCGGCGGCCGGCGGCGCCGCGGCACTGCACCTGCGCAACAATCCCGGGCCGCCCAAGCCCGTGCTGCCGGCACAGGCCCAGTACCTGCCGATGGCGCCGCCGTTCGTCGTCAACCTCGGCGACGAGAGCGAAGGACCGCGCTATCTGCAGGTCGAGGTGCAACTGGTCACGCGCGATCCACTCGATGTCGCCCAGCTCCAGCACCACGAGCCGGCGCTGCGCGCGCGGCTGCTGATGCTGTTCTCCCAGCAGACCGCCGGCACTGTCGCCACGCGCCAGGGCAAGGAGGCGCTGCGCGCGCAGGCGCTGTCGGAAGTGCAGACGCTGATGACCGAGGAAACCGGCAAGCCGCGCGCCGAAGCGCTGCTGTTCACCAGCTTCGTGACCCAGTGAGGCGAGCGGCATGAATTCCAACGACCTGCTATCGCAAGACGAGATCGACGCACTGCTGCACGGCGTCGACTCGGGCGCGGTGGACACCGAGCCGCAAGCCGATCCGGGCGAGGCGCGGACCTACGACTTCGCCAGCCAGGACCGCATCATCCGCGGGCGCATGCCGACGCTGGAGATGGTCAACGAACGCTTCGTGCGGCTGTGGCGGATCGGCCTGTTCAACCTGATCCGCCGTTCGGCCGACCTGTCGGTACGCGGTATCGACCTGATCAAGTTCGGCGACTACCTGCACCAGCTCTACGTGCCGACCAACCTCAACCTGATCAAGTTCAAGCCGCTGCGCGGTACCGGCCTGATCGTGTTCGAGCCCAAGCTGGTGTTCGCGGTCGTCGACAATTTCTTCGGCGGCGATGGCCGTTACCCCACCCGCATCGAAGGCCGGGAGTTCACCCCGACCGAGATGCGGGTGATCCAGCTGATGCTGCGCCAGACCTTCGCCGACATGGCCGAGGCCTGGGCGCCGGTGCTGGACGTGGAGTGCGAGTACATCAACTCGGAGATCAACCCGCACTTCGCCAACATCGTCACCCCGCGCGAGTACGTGGTCGTCAGCCGCTTCCATGTCGAACTCGAAGGCGGCGGCGGCGAGATCCACATCACGCTGCCTTATTCGATGCTCGAACCGATCCGCGAACTGCTCGATGCCGGCATCCAGAGCGACCGCGTCGACCGCGACGAAAGCTGGAACGTGTCGATGCGCGAGCAGCTGATGTCGGCCGAGGTCACGGTGTCGAGCATCCTGGCCAAGCGCACGATCGACCTGCGCCGCCTGACCCGGTTGAAGGTCGGCGACATCCTGCCGATCGAGCTGCCCGAGGACGTGCCGATCTGCGTGGAGGACATCCCGGTGTTCACCGGGCGCTTCGGCACCTCCGGCGGCTGCAACGTGGTGAAGATCACCGAGACACGACCACCCGGCACCCAGCCGCCCCGCCCCGCCCCCGTCCAGGACCTGCCCGCATGAACTCCCAGGATCCCGCCGCGCACGCGGCCGAACCGGCGCGCTTCGACGACCTGCGCTCCGAACGCGCCGACGATGCCGCCGATCTCAACCTCGATGTCATCCTCGACGTGCCGGTCGCGCTGTCGCTGGAAGTCGGCCGTACGCGCATGCCGATCCGCAATCTGCTGCAGCTCAACCGCGGTTCGGTGGTCGAGCTCGAGCGCGGTGCCGGCGAGCCGCTCGATGTCTACGTCAATGGCACGCTGATCGCCCATGGCGAAGTCGTCGTGATCAACGACCGGTTCGGCGTGCGCCTGACCGATGTCGTCAGCCCCAGCGAGCGGATCCGGAGACTGCGGTGATCGTTGCCGGCGCCTTTCCCGCCGCCGCGGCGACCGGTCGGGCCACGGCCCTGTCGGCTTCGCCCCAGACGGCAGCGACGGCGTCACAGCCTCATGTCGACAGCGACGCGGACCATGGCACGGATGCCGTGCCCACCGCATCGGCGCCCCCCATCGAAGCTGCGGTCGTCACCCCGGCCGTCGCGACGCCGGTCGCCACGCTCGGTCCGCCGACGCCGATGCCGATCGGCAGCCATGCACCACAGGCCCCGGGCCTGGGCGGCGCCTTCGTGGCGTTGGTCCTGGTGCTCGGGCTGATCCTCGGCCTGGCCTGGCTGCTCAAGCGTCTGCCCGGCAGCGGCCTGCGCCAGGCCGACGGCCTGCGGGTGGTCGCCAGCATTCCGCTCGGCGGCAAGGAGCGCGCAGCGGTGCTGCAGGTCGGCGGCGAACAACTGCTGGTGGGCATCGGCGCCGGCGGCGTGCGCACGCTGCATGTGCTGCCCGCACCGCTGGCCGAGGCACCGCCGCTGGCGATGCCCACGCTCAAGTCGCTTCCCGATTTCAGACAGCTGCTCGCCCAGCGGCTGCGCAAGGATCCCTGACATGTTCCGCCCTTCCCGCTTGTTGGCGACCTTCGCCGGCGCGCTATGCCTGCTGCTGCCGGTGCTGGCGCTCGCCACGCCTGCGCTCGCGCCGCAACTGCCGGCCTTGCCCGACGTGACCGTCGGCCAGATCGGCGATGCGCCGGTGAGCCTGCCGCTGCAGACCCTGTTGCTGATGACGGCGATCACGCTGATCCCGTCGATGCTGCTGGTGCTGACCGCCTTCACCCGCATCATCGTGGTGCTCGCACTGCTGCGCCAGGCACTGGGCACCGGGCAGACGCCGTCCAATCAGGTGCTCGTCGGCCTGGCGCTGTTCCTCACCGCGCTGGTGATGACGCCGGTCTGGGAGTCGGCATGGAACGCCGGCTTCGGACCCTATCTCGACGGCCGCATCGATTTCCGCACCGCCTGGGAGCTCGGCACCGCGCCGCTGCGCGGCTTCATGCTGGCGCAGGTGCGCGAGACCGACCTGATGACCTTCGCCGGCCTCGCCGGGCATGGCACCTACGCCGGCCCCGACGCGGTACCGTTCCAGGTGCTGGTCGCCTCGTTCGTCACCAGCGAACTCAAGACCGCGTTCGAGATCGGATTTCTGATCTTCATCCCCTTCATCATCATCGACCTGGTCGTGGCCAGCGTGTTGATGTCGATGGGCATGATGATGCTCTCGCCGATGCTCGTCTCCGCGCCGTTCAAGATCCTGCTGTTCGTGCTCGTCGACGGCTGGGTGCTGACGGTGGGCACGTTGGCGGCGAGTTTCAACCTGCCATGACCCCCGAACTCGCCCTCACCGAGTTGCGTCGTGGCCTCGAAGTCGCCCTGTGGGTCGGTGGGCCGCTGCTGGCGACGGTGCTGGTCGTCGGCGTCGTGGTCGGCGTGTTGCAGGCCGCCACCCAGATCAACGAGCCGACGATCGCGTTCGTCGCCAAGGCCGTCGCGCTAACCGCCGCGTTGTTCGCACTCGGCGCGTTCCTGGTCGGCTATCTCGTCGACTACACGACGACGTTGTTCCACAGCATCCCGCACCTGATCGGGTGATCGCCGCGATGCGCCCAGGCCCCTGCTGATGGATGCCGCCACGCAGACGGCGATCGACGGCCAGGCGGCCTTCGGCATGATCGGTGCGTTGCTGTGGACCGCGCTGCGGGTGGGCGCGCTGCTGATGGCGATGCCGATGATCGGTACGCGCGCGCTTCCGGCGCGGATCCGGGTCATGGTCGCGCTGGCGATGAGCCTGGCGCTGGCGCCGATCCTGCCCGCGCCGCCGGCCTGGAGCGGCTTCGATGCCGCCACCGTGCTGTCGATCGGCCGCGAGCTCGCAGTCGGCGCGGCGATGGGGTTCATGCTGCGGCTGGTGTTCGAGGCCGGGGCGCTGGCCGGCGAACTGATCTCCCAGGGCACCGGCCTGTCGTTCGCACAGATGAGCGACCCGATGCGCGGGGTCAACTCCGGGATCATCAGCCAGTGGTTCTATCTCGCTTTCGGCCTGCTGTTCTTCGCGGCCAACGGCCACCTCGCCCTGATCGCGCTGCTGGTGCGCAGCTACGAGGCGCTGCCGGTCGGTACCGCGCTGCCCGAGCTGGACGCCACACTGCGCGTGGCGCCCGAGTTCTTCGCGCTGGTGCTGCGCGGTGCGGTCTCGCTGGCGTTGCCGGTCATGGTCGCGATGCTCGCGGTCAATCTCGCCTTCGGCGTCCTATCGCGCGCCGCACCGGCGCTCAATCCGATCCAGCTCGGGCTGCCGATCTCGGTGCTCGTGGGCCTGCTGCTGATCTCGGTGCTGGCCGGAGAACTCGGGCCGCCGATCCAGCGGCTCTTCGACATGGCCTTCGACGCTGCCGGACGCGTGCCGCTGGGGCGTTGAGGCGGCCGGTCCGGCGCGGCATATGACTTGCAGCGCCCTGTCGGGTACTTGCGACGCCGGCAACGATGGCCGAGAACGAAGACGGTCAGGAAAAGACCGAACAGCCAAGCGAAAAACGATTGCGCGATGCGCGCGAGAAGGGCAACGTCCCACGCTCGCGCGAACTGTCGACCGTGGCGGTGTTCGGCGCGGGCGTGTGCATGCTGCTGGCCACCGGCGGCGGCCTGTCGGCGCGGGCGCTCGACTGGATGCGCGCGGCACTGACGCCTGATCTGGCGATGCTCGAATCGCCGCAGAGGCTGTTCGGCCATGCCGGCCAGCTGATGCTCGGCTTTCTGTGGCTGCTGGCGCCGCTGCTGCTGGTGCTGCTGCTCGCCTGCCTGGTCGCGCCGGCGCTGATGGGCGGATTCAACGCCTCGACCAAAGGGCTGATTCCCGACCTGAAGAAGCTCAACCCGCTGGCCGGCCTCAAGCGCATCTACGGGCCCGAGGGCGCGGCCGAACTGCTCAAATCGCTGTTGCGCGTGGCCCTGGTCGGCACCGCGGCCGCGCTGTTCCTGTGGCCGGGACTGCATCGTCTTCGCAGCATGCTCGACCAGCCGCTCGAGGCCGCGGCCGGCGCCGGGCTCGGCTTCGCCCTGTGGATGCTGATGGCCACCTCCGCAGCCTTGCTGCTGCTGGCCTTGCTCGACGCGCCGTACCAGAAATGGAACTGGCGACGGAAGCTGAAGATGACGCGGCAGGAACTGCGCGAGGAGATGAAGGAAAGCGAGGGCCGACCGGAGGTCAAGGGCCGCATCCGCCAGATGCAGCAGCAGCTGTCGCAGCGGCGGATGATGGAAGACCTGCCTGGCGCCGATGTGATCGTGGTCAATCCCACGCATTACGCGGTCGCGCTCAAGTACGAGGGCGAGGCGATGCGCGCGCCCAAAGTGATCGCCAAGGGCGTCGACGAAATGGCGCTGCGCATCCGCGCCGTGGGCGAGCGCCACCGCATCGCGCTGGTCGCCGCGCCGCCGCTGGCACGGGTCTTGTATCGGGAGGCGCAGATCGGTCAGGAAATCCCCGTGAAGCTCTACGCCGCCGTCGCCCAGGTGCTGTCCTACGTGTATCAGCTGCGCAACTGGACGCCGGGCCAGCCCTATCCCGAGCTGTCGGCGGTGGAGGTCGATGAGGCCGCGTCCGGCGACGGAGCCCGGCCGTGAGCGCGGTGATGCAGTCCGGTCCCAAGCGTCTGTTCGACATGCTGCGTCACGGGCTGGGCGCGCCGCTGCTGGTGCTGGCATTGCTGGCGATGGTGGTGGTGCCGTTGCCGCCGTTCGCGCTCGACGTGCTCTTCAGCTTCAACATCGCGATCTCGTTGGTCGTGCTGCTGGCGGTCGTCTACGTCCAGCGCCCGCTGGACTTCAGCATCTTCCCGATCGTGCTGTTGATGACCACGATGCTGCGCCTGGCATTGAACGTGGCCTCCACGCGCGTGATCCTGCTGCACGGCCAGAACGGCCCGGGGGCGGCCGGCAACGTGATCGAATCGTTCGGCGAGTTCGTCGTCGGCGGCAACTTCGCGGTCGGCATCGTCGCGTTCGCGATCCTGACGATCATCAACTTCATGGTCATCACCAAGGGGGCGGGCCGGGTTTCGGAAGTCACCGCGCGCTTCATCCTCGATGCGATGCCCGGCAAGCAGATGGCGATCGACGCCGACCTCAATGCCGGCCTGCTGACGCGCGAGGACGCCAAGGCCCGGCGCGAAGAAGTCCGGCAAGAGGCCGACTTCTACGGCGCAATGGACGGCGCCAGCAAGTTCATCCGCGGCGATGCGATCGCCGGCATCCTGATTCTGTTCGTGACGATCATCGGCGGCCTGGCGATCGGCATGCTCCAGCACGGCATGCCGTTCGGCGATGCGGCGGCGACCTACACCCTGCTGTCGATCGGCGACGGCCTGGTATCGCAGTTGCCGTCGCTGCTGGTGTCCTCGGCGGTCGCGCTGCTGGTCACCCGCGCCTCGCGTGCGCAGGACATGGGCGGCGCGGTGACCGGCCAGGTGTTCGGCCAGTACCGGGCGCTGGCGATCGCGGCGGTCATTCTGCTGGTGGTCGGGTTGGTGCCGGGCATGCCCAACCTCGCTTTCCTGACCCTGGCTGCGCTGGTCGGCTATGGCGCCTGGACGATGCGCAAGCGCAGCCTGGCGGCCGAGCGTGCTGCGGCGGCGCCGGACGCCGCGCTGCCCGCGCCCGAACAGGCCGCCAATGCCGAGCTGGGCTGGGACGACCTGCGCCCGGTCGATCCGCTCGGCCTGGAAGTCGGTTATCGCCTCATCCCGCTGGTCGACAAGGCCCAGGGCGGCGAACTGATGGCGCGGATCAAGGCCGTGCGTCGCAAGCTCACGCAGGACATCGGCTTTCTGATTCCGCCGGTGCACATCCGCGACAACCTCGAACTGTCGCCCACCGCCTATCGGCTGCTGGTCCACGGCGTGCCGGTGGCGACCGCCGAGGTGCATCCCGACCGCCTGCTGGCGCTCGACCCGGGCGGCGCGCTGCAACCGATCGAGGGCATTCCGGGCAAGGACCCGGCGTTCGGGCTCGACGCGCTGTGGATCCTGCCGATCCAGCGCGCCCAGGCCGAGGCCTCGGGCTACACCGTGGTCGATCCAGCGACCGTGGTCGCGACCCACCTTTCGCATCTGGTCCGCGAACAGGCGCCCGAATTGCTCGGGCACGAGGAAGTCCAGCAGTTGCTGGCCACCCTGGCGCGCAGCGCACCCAAGCTCGCCGAGGACCTCACGCCCAAGGCGCTGCCGCTGGCGGTGGTGGTCCGGGTGCTGCAGAACCTGCTCGTCGAGCGCATCCCGGTGCGGCAGTTGCGCCGCATCGCCGAGGCGCTGGTCGAGCACGCCGCGCACACCCAGGACCCCGGCCAGCTGACGGCCGCGGTCCGCAACGCGCTGGGCCGCTTCATCGTCCAGGAGATCGCCGGCCCGGCGCCCGAGTTGCCGGTCTACACGCTGGCACCGGCGCTGGAACGCGTCTTGCAGGATTCCGCGCAAGGGACCGGGGCCGCGCTGGAGCCGGGCCTGGCCGAACGCCTGCAGCAGAGCCTGGCCGACTGCGCCGGCCAGCAGGAGGCCAGGAACGAGCCGGCGGTGGTGCTGGTCCCCGGGCAGGTCCGCGCCGCGCTCGCGCGCCTGGTCCGGCACAGCGTCCCGACCCTGTCGGTGCTGGCCTACACCGAAGTCCCCGAAGACAAGCGGCTCAAGTTGCTGGGGACGATCAGTTGAAGCGCGGGACTTGGTTGTAGGGACTGGGGCATCGTCAACGCGGTGCCCCGCCACGGAGAACGCACGATGCACACACGACAGCCCAGCGCCCCCCAAGGCCGCCCCGAGCGAAGCGATCCCTTCGCCTGCGCCAGGCCGCACGCCCCCTTCTCCATTTCCGGCCCCCGCCCATGAACATCCGCCGTTTCGTCGCCGCCGACATGCGCAGCGCCTTGCAGATGGTGCGGGCCGCGCACGGACCCGACGCCGTGATCCTGTCCAATCGCCGCACCGACGAGGGTGTGGAGATCGTGGCGGCCAGCAACTACGACGAGAGTGTGGTCCAGCGCGCCCTCGATGAGGCGCAGCGGCGCGATGCACCGACGGCTCCGCCGCCGACCGAGCCGCCGCAACCGCAGGCGGCCCAGACCCGGAACGACTCGCCCGCCGAACGCTGGCTGCGTGCGCTGGCGCCGAGCGAGGCGGCGGCATCGCCGCAGGCGGTGCCCAGCACGCCCCCTGCCGCCCCACCCTCCGCGCCGATTGCCGAGGCCTTGCAGGCCGAGGTCGCGGACGCCGGCGCCGGATTTCCGTCGTTTGCCGAACTGCTCGGACGCCGTCGAGTGCCCGCAACGAGAGTGGACGCAGAAGACGACGGGATTCCGTCGCAGCCCCCCGTTATGCCGACCGCGCCCTCGCCGGAGGCGGCCGTGCCCCTCGCACACACCGCGATGCCGAGCACCCCGCCGCCCGCACTTGTCGCCGTGCCCGCACCGCCGGCGCCGGCCAGCGACGGCGAGCTGGCGCAGATGCGCGAAGAACTGGTGCAGATGCGACAGATGATCGAGCGCGAGATGGCGCGCCTGACCGACGAGCGCCTGCGCGGGTCCCCGGCCCGCGGCCAGGTCATGGAGCTGATGGACGACTACGGCTTCGATGCCGGCATCACCCGCGACATCGCCCTCCAGGTGCCGGCCGACACCCCGGCCCACCGCGTCCGTGGTCTGATGCTGGCCCTGCTGTCCAAGCGCCTGCCGATCTGTCCGATCGACCCGCTGGAGGAGGCTGGCGTCATCGCACTGGTCGGCCCGACCGGCGCCGGCAAGACCACGACCATCGCCAAGCTCGCCGCGCGCTACGTCGCCCGCCACCAGGCCCGCGATGTCGCACTGGTGACCACCGACACGGTGCGGGTGGGCGGCCGCGAACAGCTGCACAGCTATGGCCGGCAGCTCGGCATCGCGGTCCACGAAGCCGACAGCGAGACCGACCTGGTCCAGCTGCTGCAGCGCCTGCGCGACTACCGCCTGGTGCTGGTCGACACCGCCGGGTTGAGCCAACGCGACCGCGCCCTGGCCGGCCAGCTGCACTGGCTGCGCGCCGCCCGCCAGATCCGCACCCTGCTGGTGCTGCCGGCCAATACCCATTTCGCCGACCTCGACGAGGTCGTCCGCCGCTTCGAGGGCGCCCGCCCGCAGGGCGCGGTGCTGACCAAGCTCGACGAGACCGGGCGCCTGGGCAGCGTGCTGTCGGTCGCCGTCGACCACGCCCTGCCGCTGACCTGGATCGCCGACGGCCAGCGCATTCCCGACGATCTGCATCGCGCCAATGCCGCCCATCTCGCATTGCGGCTTGAAGATCTCCGCCGCGATGCCGATAAGCCGATTGTCCCCACGCACGATCTCCACGACCCCGACGCCCAGAAGCCCCACCATGCCGTCGCCTGACCTGCCCGCTCCTGCCCCGTTTGCGCCCGTCCGCACCCTCGCCGTCACCGGCGGCAAGGGCGGCGTGGGCAAGACCAACGTGTCGGCCAATCTCGCCATTGCACTGGCCGGCATGGGCCAGCGCACGATGCTGCTCGACGCCGACCTGGGCCTGGCCAATCTCGATGTGCTGCTGGGTCTGTCGCCCCGCTTCACGCTGGCCGATCTCGTCGCCGGGCGCTGCACGCTCGACGAGGCGATCATCGAGGGCCCGGCGGGCGTGCTGATCGTGCCCGCCGCCTCCGGCCGCCGGCACATGGCCGAACTGCGCCCGATCGAGCACGCCGGGCTGGTCAACGTCTTCAATGACCTGCAGCGCGAGCTCGATGTGCTGGTGATCGATACCGCTGCCGGCATTACCGACTCGGTGCTGACCTTCTGCCAGGCCGCGCAGGATGCGGTGGTCGTGGTCTGCGACGAACCGGCCTCGCTCACCGACGCCTATGCGCTGATCAAGGTGCTCGCGCGCGAGCGCGGCCTGGACCGGGTCCAGGTCGTGGCCAACATGGTGCGCAGCCCGCAGGAAGGCCGCGCGCTGTACGACAAGCTGGTGCGCGTGTGCGAGCGGTTCATCGGCGACGTCTCGCTGAACTACCTGGGCGCGGTGCCGCAATGCGAATGGCTGCGCGCCGCAGTCCAGCGCCAGCAGGCGGTGGTGCGCGCCTACCCGGGCAGCCCGTCGTCGCAGGCGCTGGTGGACATCGCACGTCGCGTCGCGCGCTGGCAGGCGCCGACCGCGCCGCGCGGCCACGTCGAGTTCTTCGTCGATCGCCTGCTGCGCCAGGGAGCGGCGGCATGAACGCCGCTGCCCGCCAGTACCAGGCCGTCCAGCGCACCAGCGCACCGGACCCGGTCGTGGTGCACGCCGAACTGGTCCGCCGCATCGCCCATCACATCGCCGCCCGGCTGCCCGCCAGCGTGGAGATCGACGATCTGATCCAGGCCGGCATGATCGGACTGCTCGAGGCCTCGCGCAGCTACGACGCCGAACAGGGCGCCTCGTTCGAGACCTATGCCTCGATCCGCATCCGCGGTGCGATGATCGACGAGATCCGCCGCGGCGATTGGGTGCCCCGCTCGGTCCATCGCCGCGCCCGCGAGGCCGCTGCCGCGATCCGCGAGATCGAGCAGGCCAGCGGCCGCGCTGCCAGCGCGCAGGAGGTGGCGGCCAAGCTGCAGATGCCGCTCGCCGACTACCAACGCCTGCTCGAAGATGCCGCCCGCGGCCAGGTGCTGAGCCTGGACTCGCACGTCGAGGACCACGGTGAGGTCGAGCCGGCCAACCGCGACGGCGGACCGACGCCGCAGGAGCAACTGGTGCGCAGCGAGTTCGGCCGGGAACTGGCCGCGGCGATCAAACTGTTGCCCGAGCGCGAGCAACTGGTGCTGTCGCTGTACTACGAACAGGAACTCAACCTCAAGGAAATCGGCGCGGTGCTGGGCGTGAGCGAATCGCGCGTGTGCCAGATCCACGGCCAGGCCGTGGTGCGCCTGCGCGGCCGCCTGTCCGCCTTCGAACTTGCAGATACCGGCATCGGCAACGCCGACTGATGCCCCTCCCGTGGAGCCCGCTTTGAACAAGAACATCCGTATCCTCGTGGTCGACGACTTCTCGACGATGCGCCGCATCGTCAAGAACCTGTTGTCGGACCTGGGCTTCAACAACACCGTCGAAGCCGAGGACGGCAACAGCGCGATGGCCGTGCTGCGCCAGGATGCGGTCGACCTGGTCATCACCGACTGGAACATGCCCGGCATGACCGGCATCGAATTGCTGCGCACGATCCGCGCCGACCCCAAGTTCCGCGCATTGCCGGTGATGATGGTCACCGCCGAGGCCAAGCGCGAGCAGATCATCGAGGCCGCGCAGAGCGGCGTGAACGGCTACATCATCAAGCCGTTCACCGCGCAGACGCTGTCGGAGAAGCTGGGCAAGATCTTCGAGCGCCTGGGGAGCGCGGCGTGACCGCGACCGCCGCGGCGACCACCGACCGCAGCCAGCTCGCCGGGCTGCTGCACGACGCACTCGAAGCGCTCGAACGCGGCGACGAGGCCGGCTGGCGCCGCCAGGTCGACGCGCTCGCCGCCGCCCGCGCACGCACCCTGGTCGACGGCCTGGGGCGGTTGGCGCGCGAACTGGCGCAGGCGCTCGACACCCTACCGGCCGCGCCCGCGCAGGGAGGGCTGGATGATGCCTGCGCTCGTCTCGACCACGTGGTGACGATGACCGAGCAGGCCACGCACCGCACGCTCGATTTGATCGACGACAGCCGCGCGCACGTCGCCCAGTTGCGCGCCGGCACGCTCGACGCTGCGCAGACCGCGACCATCGACGCGCTGCGCGAGAACCTGCGTGAGATGGCATTGGCGCAAAGCCACCAGGACCTGGGCGGGCAGATCATTCGGCGCGTGGCCGGCATCGTACGCGGTGTGCACGAGGGCTTGGGCGCACTTGGGCTGCCGCCCGCCGACGGCGAGCAGGACCGCCTGCGAGCCGCCGGCCCGGCGGTCGCTGGGCTCGACAGCGGCACCGTCGGCCAGGACGACGCCGACGACCTGCTCTCGCGCCTGGGACTGTGAGCGATGCAGTTCTCGCCCGACATCGCCGCCGATTTCGTGCTCGAAGCGCGCGAGCTGCTCGTCGATCTGGGCGGGCAACTGGTCGAGCTGGAGCAGACGCCTGACGACCGCGAACAGCTCAACGCGGTCTTCCGGGCCTTCCACACCCTCAAGGGCGGCGCCGGCTTCCTCGGTGCGACCGCGCTGGTGGAGCTGTGCCATGCCGCGGAGGAAACGCTGGGTGCCGCACGCTCGGGCGCAGCGACCCTGCTGCCGCGGCACTTCGACGCCGCGCAGCAGTCGCTCGACTGGCTGCAGGCGATGGTGGATGCGGTCGAGAGCGGCGACGACGTGCCGCACGCGCCGCCCGAGCTGATCGCCGGTTTCGCGCTCGACACCGCCGCACCCGCGGCGCCCGCCCCGGCCGCCCGCGTGGCCCCGACCGCCGCCGCGCCGGCCACGGCGGGCAGCGGGATGATCGACGACGACGAGTTCGAGGCGCTGCTCGACCAGTTGCACGGCAGCGCCGCGCCTGGCGCATCGGCGTCCGCACCCGCGCCAGGCCCGAACGACCCGATCGACGACGCTGAGTTCGAAGCGCTGCTCGATCAGTTGCACGGCAAGGCCGCCCCGGGCGCTGCGCCGGTCGCCGCCGCACCGGCCGCGGGCGGCGACATCATCGACGACGACGAATTCGAAGCGCTGCTCGACCAGTTGCATGGCGCGCACGCGCCCGGTGCGGCGCCAGCCCCCGCAGCCGCCGCGGTGGCGGCACCGCCCCCTGCCGCCGCGCCTGCACCGCGCGCCGCGCCGCCGGCGCCGGCCAAGCCGGGCACCACGCAGGCACCCGCCGAACGCGAGCAGACCGTCCGCGTCGACACCCGCCGGCTCGACGCGATCGTCGATCTGGTCGGCGAACTGGTGCTGGCCCGCAACCGCCTCAAGACCTTGCGCGCGCGCCTGCGCGACGAGGATCTCGACCGCGCGGTCGCCACCCTCGACAACGCCACCGCACGCCTGCAGGGCGCGGTCATGCGCACGCGCATGCAACCGGTCGGCAAGGTGTTCTCGCGGTTTCCGAAGGTCGCCCGCGATGTCGCCCGCGCGCTCGACAAGGAAGTGGACCTGGAGCTGGTCGGCGCCGACACCGAGCTCGACCGCAACCTCGTCGAGGCGCTGGCCGACCCGCTGATCCACCTGGTCCGCAACGCGATCGACCATGGCGTGGAGACGCCCGAGCTGCGCGAGGCGACCGGCAAGCCGCGCGCCGGCAAGGTCCGGCTGATCGCCCAGCAGCAGGGCGATTACGTCGGCATCGAGGTCCAGGACGACGGTGCCGGCATCGACCCCGAGCGCCTGCGCGCCAAGGCCCGCGAAAAAGGCCTGATCGACGCCGAGTCGGCCGCGCGCCTCAACGCCGAGGAATGCCTGCACCTGATCTTCCTGGCCGGCCTGTCGACCCGCGCCGAGGTCAGCGACATCTCCGGCCGCGGCGTCGGCATGGACGTGGTGCAGTCGCGGATCCGCGAGCTCGGCGGGCAGATCCAGGTGCAGTCCGAACTCGGTCGCGGCAGCCGCTTCACGCTGCGGGTGCCGCTGACGCTGGCGATCCTGCCGACGCTGCTGGTGCACGCGGCCGGCGACGCCTACGCCCTGCCGCTGGCCCGTGTGCAGGAGGTACTGCATGCACCGGCGCGCACGGTCAACTGGTTCGATGGCCGCGCCGCACTCGACCGTCGCTCGCACACGCTCTCGCTGCTCGATCTGCGGCACTGGCTCGACCGGCCTGCGCTGGAAGCCGCCTTGCTGACCATCGTGGTGTTGCAGCGGGGCGACAGTCGCTTCGGCCTGGTCGTCGACGAAGTGCGCGGGCGCGAAGAGGTGGTCATCAAGCCGCTGCCGCGCGCGTTGCGCGGCCTGCCTGGCTACGCCGGTGCGACGCTGATCGGCGATGGACGGCTCGCGCTGATCCTCGACGTGGACGCGCTGCGCGGCCCCTGACCCCCCGCGCGCCGCTCAAGTCGCCGCGGCCGGCGCCGATATCGCGATCATGGACCTTTTCAGCGTCGTCGGACTCGTGCTCGCCCTTGCCGCCCTGGTGGGCGGCAGCATCCTCAAGGGTGCCGGGCTCGGCGCGCTGTGGTCGCCGGCCGCGTTCGTGATCGTGATCGTCGGCACGCTGGCCTCGATCCTGCTGCACACACCGCCGAGCGTGTTCAAGCGTGCGATGCGGATCCTGCGCTGGACGATCCGTCCACCCACCGCCGACCGCGGCGCGCTGATCGCGCAACTGCTCGAATGGAGCAACGTCTCGCGCAAGCAGGGGCTGCTGGGCCTGGAGGCCTATGTCGAATCGCAGAGCGACCCGTTCCTGCGCAAGGGGCTGCAGATGCTGGTGGACGGCGTCGAACCGGAAGCCATCCGGCACATGCTCGAGATCGAGCTGCACGGCGAGGAACAACAGGACCTGGCCGCGGCGAAGGTGTTCGAGAGCATGGGCATCTACGCGCCTACGCTCGGCATCGTCGGCGCGGTGCTGGGGCTGATCGCGGTGATGAAGAACCTCGCCGACCCGTCCAAGCTCGGCCACGGCATCGCCGCCGCCTTCACCGCCACCATCTACGGCATCGCCTCGGCCAACCTGTTCTTCCTGCCGGTCGCCTCCAAACTCAAGAGCGTGATCGGCCGCCGCAGCGGCGAGCGCGAGCTGGCGATCGAGGGTCTGATCGCGATCGCCCAGGGCGAGAATCCGCGCAACATCGAGGCCCGTCTGGCCGGCTTCCTGCACTGAGCCGGCGACGATGGCACGACGCGTCCACCACGAGGAACACGCCAACCACGAGGCCTGGGCGATCCCCTACGCCGACCTGATGACGCTGCTGCTGGCGTTCTTCGTGGTCATGTATGCGGTGTCCTCGCTCAACGAGGGCAAGTACCGGGTAATGGCCAGTTCGCTGGCGAATGCCTTCAGCGGCACGCCGCGGACGATCGACCCGATCCAGGTCGGCGACAACGTCTACCGCGATGCCAGCCTCAAGGCCCCGGTGCCGATTCCCGGCGGTGCGCGGCGCGGACCGGGCAGCGCCTCGCCGGTGCTCGATTCACCACTGCAGCCGATGCTCGAATCGAAGATGCGCAGCGACCGCATCGACGACGGCGCCGACCGCGCGGCACGTGCGGCCTCGCGCCAGCAACTGGCGCGCATCGCGCTGCAGCTCGAGGACGCACTGTCGGAGATGGTGCATGCGCGGCTGATCACCGTGCGCCGCGCGGATCTTTGGCTGGAGGTGGAGATCAACAGCGACATCCTGTTCCCCAGCGGCTCGGCGACGCTCGACTTCGGCGCGCAATCCCTGCTCGGCCGGCTGGCCGCGGTGCTGCGCGGGCTGCCCAATCCGATCCGGATCGAGGGCTACACCGACGACCGTCCGATCCGCACCGCGCAGTTTCCGTCGAACTGGGAGCTGTCGGCCGCACGCGCGGCCAGCGTGGTGCACCTGTTCGTGCGCGAGGGCCTGGCGCCCGAGCGGCTGGTGATGGTCGGCTACGGCGAACAGCGCCCCAAGGCCGACAACACCAGTGAGGCCGGCCGCAACGCCAATCGGCGCGTGGTGCTGATGGTGCTGGCCGAGCCGGAGTCGACCCAGGGCCAGCCGATCGGCGGGCCGTCGCCCGCGCAGCCGATTGCGATCGATGCCATCCCCGCGGTCGCCGCCGACCACGCTCCCGATTCCCTGCCCCCCCATCCCCGAGGAGAGACCTGATGCGCGTCTGGGCGATCGCCAACCAGAAAGGCGGCGTCGGCAAGACCACGACCACCCTGGCCCTCGGCCGCGCGATGGTCGCGCGCGGACTGCGCGTGCTGCTGGTCGATCTCGACCCGCATGCCTCGCTCACCCGCGCGTTCGGCATCCCGACCGACCCACCGCCTGCCGGCGTGGCCGACCTGTTCGCCACCCCGCCCTCGAGCCTGGCTTCGCTGATGCGCGCCTCGCCGACCGAGGGCCTGGACTACGTCTGCGCGCAGACCGCGCTGGCAACGCTCGAACGCCGCAGCGCGACCCAGCCGGGCCTGGGCCTGGCGCTGTCGCAGGCGATCACCCGGCACACCGGCGGCCACGATGCGATCCTGCTCGACTGCCCGCCGACGCTTGGCCTGTTGATGGTCAACGCCCTGGCGGCCGCCGACCGGGTGATCGTGCCCACGCAATGCGAACCGTTGGCGCTCTACGGCCTGGCCGGCATGGTGCGCACGGCCGAGATGGTCGAACGCTCCCGGCAACGCCCGCTGCCGGTCTCGGTGGTGCCGACCATGTACGACCGCCGCACCCGCATCGGACGCGAGACCCTGGCGCAGTTGCAGGACGAGTACGCGGGCAAGATCTGGGACGAGGCGGTGCCGGTCGACACCCAGCTCAGCAACGCCGACGCACTCGCCCAGCAGGTGGTCAACGGCCATCCGCCGGGCCGCGCATTCTCGGCCTACGGCCGCGCGCTCGACTGGCTGCTGGCCGAAGACCAGGCGCTGGAGCACGCAGCATGAACGCCGCCGAGGTCGTCGACGACTACCTCGGCGTGCTGCTGTCGGCCGCGCCGGCCCCGGCGGCCTCCGCGGCAGCGCCCGTGCCCGCTGCGCCGAGCCCGACGCCGGCGCAGACGCCAGTACTGCCGCCCCCACCGGCGCCCCCCGCAGCGCGGCCACGTCCAGCAGTGCCTGCGCCGGCAGCGCGCGCGCAGCCGGCAGCCGCCGCAACGA